>NZ_NEHN01000007.1:0-375032 GCF_002112395.1 Pseudomonas sp. R38(2017) | reverse complement strand
GTCGAAAAACGTGTAACTCATTGAGTTTCAAGGAGTTTTCCGTTTCGACTGCGCCGGAAGTGGGGCGAATTATAGGCCTCCAGAATCTGCCGTCAACCCCCTATTTTCATAAATCTGTCACATCGGTCAAAAAAGCCCTAAAACAAGAAGGCCGACCTTAAAAGGTCGGCCTTCTTTGCAATGCCCTTCTACTTACAGGCTAGGGAAAGCGAACTGCGAAGCTTCATGGCTCGCACGCTGCGGCCAGCGCTGGGTGATCGCCTTGCGACGGGTGTAGAAGCGCACGCCATCCGGACCATAGGCATGCAAGTCGCCGAACAACGAACGCTTCCAGCCGCCGAAGCTGTGGTAAGCCACCGGCACCGGCAATGGAACGTTGACGCCAACCATGCCGACTTCGATCTCGTCGCAGAACAGACGCGCCGCTTCACCGTCGCGGGTAAAGATGCAGGTGCCGTTGCCGTATTCGTGATCGTTGATCAGTTGCATTGCTTCTTCCAGGCTGTTCACCCGAACGACACACAGCACAGGCCCGAAGATCTCCTCTTTATAGATGCGCATCTCAGGGGTGACGTTGTCGAACAGGCAGCCACCGAGGAAGAAGCCTTCTTCATGACCGGCAATGCTCAGACCACGACCATCGACCACCAGGGTCGCGCCCGCCGCCACGCCGTCATCGACATAACCGCTGACCTTGTCACGAGCCTGACCAGTAACCAACGGCCCCATATCCAGACCGCAAGAAGTACCGGCACCGATTTTCAATGCCTTGATCTGTGGAACCAGCTTCGCAACCAGTGCATCGGCTACCTGGTCACCCACACATACGGCCACCGAGATCGCCATGCAGCGCTCGCCACATGAACCGTAAGCCGCGCCCATCAGTGCGCTGACCGCGTTGTCCAGATCTGCGTCCGGCATCAACACCGCATGGTTCTTCGCGCCACCCAGTGCCTGCACGCGTTTGCCACGCTTGGTGCCCTCGGCATAGATGTACTCAGCAATCGGCGTCGAGCCCACGAAGCTCAGCGCTTTGACTTCCGGCGCTTCGATCAGCGCGTCCACCGCAGTCTTGTCGCCGTGCACTACGCTCAGCACGCCTTTGGGCAGGCCGGCTTCCAGCAGCAGTTGAGCGATCAGCAGGGTCGAGCTCGGATCACGCTCGGACGGCTTGAGGATGAAGCAGTTGCCACAGACGATCGCCAGCGGATACATCCACAGTGGCACCATGGCCGGGAAGTTGAACGGGGTGATGCCGGCCACTACGCCCAGCGGCTGGAAGTCCGACCAGGCATCGATGTTCGGGCCGACATTGCGGCTGTACTCGCCCTTGAGGATTTCCGGAGCGGCACAAGCAAACTCGACGTTCTCGATACCACGCTTCAGTTCACCGGCAGCATCTTCGAGGGTCTTGCCGTGTTCTTCACTGATCAATTGCGAGATGCGCGCTTCGTTCTGCTCCAGCAGTTGCTTGAAACGGAACATCACCTGGGCACGTTTTGCCGCAGGCGTGTTACGCCAGGCCGGGAACGCAGCCTTGGCAGCATTGATGGCTTTCTGGATGGTTTCCTGGCTGGCCAGTGGCAGCTTATGGATCGCCTGACCGGTGGACGGGTTGAACACATCGACTGAGCGACCGTTCTCGGTCACCAGTTCGCCATTGATCAAATGCGGGATAACGCTCATCGAAAACTCCTGAATTCTTGTCCACGGGCACCCACCATGGGGTGTCCGTTTTTGTGGGTATATATAGAAGGAAAAATCAGTCGAGCTTGTTCAGCACTTCGCCGACCGCGTCGAACAGACGATCAAGGTCTTGCGGCTTGCTGTTGAAGGTTGGGCCGAACTGCAGGGTGTCGCCGCCGAAGCGCACGTAGAACCCGGCTTTCCACAACGCCATGCCGGCTTCGAACGGACGCACGATGGCGTCGCCGTCACGGCCCGCGATCTGGATCGCGCCGGCCAGGCCGTAGTTGCGGATGTCGATGACGTTCTTCGCACCTTTCAGGCCGTGCAGGGCATTTTCGAAATGCGGTGCGACTTCGGCCACGCTCTGTACCAGGTTTTCCTTTTGCAGCAGGTCGAGTGCTGCCAGGCCTGCGGCGCAAGCCACCGGGTGCGCGGAATAGGTGTAGCCGTGCGGGAATTCCACGGCGTATTCCGGGGTCGGCTGGTTCATGAAGGTCTGATAGATCTCGGAGCTGGCAATCACCGCCCCCATCGGGATCGCGCCGTTGGTGACTTGCTTGGCGATACACATCAGGTCCGGGGTCACGCCGAAGGTGGTGGCGCCGAACATGGTGCCGGTACGGCCGAAACCGGTGATCACTTCGTCGAACACCAGCAGGATGTTGTGCTGATCGCAGATCTCGCGCAGACGCTTCAGATAACCCTGTGGCGGAACCAGCACGCCAGCAGAACCGGCCAGAGGCTCAACGAACACCGCAGCGATGTTCGAAGCGTCGTGCAACTCGATCAGCTTCAGCAGCTCATCGGCCAGCGCGATACCGCCCTGCTCCGGCATGCCACGGGAGAAGGCATTGCTCGCCAGCAGAGTGTGCGGCAGGTGATCGACATCCATCATCGCCTGACCGAACAGCTTGCGGTTGCCATTGACGCCGCCGAGGCTGGTACCGGCAATGTTCACGCCGTGGTAGCCACGGGCACGACCGATCATTTTGGTTTTGGTCGACTGGCCTTTCAGGCGCCAGTAGGCACGGACCATTTTCACTGCGGTATCGGCGCACTCGGAACCGGAGTCGGTGAAGAACACATGGTTCAGGTTGCCCGGGGTCAGATCGGTGATCTTCTCGGCCAACTGGAACGACAGCGGGTGACCGTACTGGAAGCCCGGCGAATAATCGAGCGTGCCCAACTGCTTGGCCACCGCTTCCTGGATTTCCTTGCGGGTATGCCCGGCGCCACAGGTCCACAGACCGGACAGCGAGTCGTACACCTTGCGGCCCTTGTCGTCGATCAGCCAGCTGCCTTCGGCACCGACGATCAGACGCGGGTCGCGCTGGAAGTTGCGGTTGGCGGTGTACGGCATCCAGTGCGCGTCCAGCTTCAGTTGGCTGGCCAGTGGCGACGACGCGTTTTCAGGCATGTTCATCGGGCAAAACCTCGCAGGGCAATAAGCTTCAGGGAGATAAAAGTCGTTGTTGCAGCTAAGTTGCCACGCCGATAAAGTCGGTGAAATCCAACTCTTCTAACCTTCAGTTAGAACCTTGCTAAACAATGAGAACAACAAGATGAGCAGCCGTCGCCCCGATCCACTGGCCCAGGTGAGTGACTTTGACATTCGCCTGTTGCGGATTTTTCGCAGCGTGGTGGAGTGCGGCGGCTTCTCGGCGGCGGAAACCGTGCTCGGCATAGGTCGCTCGGCAATCAGCCAGCAGATGAGCGATCTGGAACAACGCCTCGGCCTGCGTCTGTGCCAGCGCGGGCGCGCCGGTTTCTCCCTGACCGAAGAAGGCCGTGAGGTCTATCAATCGGCGTTGCAGCTTCTAAGTGCGCTGGAAAGTTTCCGCACCGAGGTCAACGGCCTGCACCAGCACTTGCGTGGCGAGTTGATCATCGGCCTGACCGACAACCTCGTCACCCTGCCCCACATGCGCATCACCCACGCGCTCGCGCAGTTGAAAGAGCGCGGGCCGGACGTGCAAATCCAGATACGCATGATCGCCCCCAACGAAGTCGAACAAGGTGTGCTCGACGGACGCCTGCACGTTGGCGTGGTGCCGCAGGCCAGTGCGCTGTCGGGACTGGAATATCAGCCGCTGTACAGCGAGCACTCACTGCTTTATTGCGCGGTCGGCCATCCGCTGTTTTACGTCGACGATAAACAGCTGGATGACGAACGCCTGAACAGTCAGGACGCCATCGCGCCGACCTTCCGCTTGCCGGCGGAGATCCAGGCGCATTATCAGGCACTCAATTGCACCGCCAGCGCCTCCGACCGCGAGGGTATGGCATTCCTGATTCTGACCGGACGTTACATCGGTTATCTGCCAGATCACTACGCCAGTCTCTGGGTACAACAGGGACGGCTACGAGCGCTCAAGGCCAAAACGCGGTTCTATGACTTGAGCCTGGCCTCGGTCACCCGCAAGGGCCGCCGCCCGCATCTGGTACTGGAAAGTTTTCTCGAAAGCCTGGCCGCCACCCGCTGATGACCGGCGTTTTATTGCCTGGGGCTTGTCGCAGACCGATGGTTGCGCTATCAACGCAACTGGTTGCACCCCACAGACAAACCCGGAAGTGCCTATGACCTTTGAAGTCCCCGCTCACGGCGGCAAACCTGCCAGCCGCATTCGTCAGAAGAACGAAGAGACCATCATCAAAGCCGCCGAAGACGAGTTCGCCCGTCACGGGTACAAAGGCACCAGCATGAACACCATCGCCACCAAGGCCGGGTTGCCCAAGGCGAATCTGCATTACTACTTCACCAACAAGCTCGGGTTGTACGTGGCGGTGCTGAGCAACATCCTCGAGCTGTGGGACAGTACCTTCAACACCCTGACGGCCGAGGACGATCCGGCCGAAGCGCTGACTCGCTACATCCGCGCGAAAATGGAATTTTCCCGTCGCCAGCCACAAGCGTCGCGAATCTTTGCGATGGAAGTGATCAGCGGCGGCGAATGCCTGACCGAGTATTTCAACCAGGACTACCGCGCCTGGTTCCTGGGTCGGGCCGCGGTGTTCCAGGCGTGGATCGATGCCGGCAAGATGGACCCGGTAGATCCGGTGCACCTGATTTTCCTGTTGTGGGGCAGCACCCAGCATTACGCTGACTTCGCCACCCAGATCTGCCGGGTGACCGGTCGCAGCAAGTTGACCAAACAAGACATGGAAGACGCCGGCAACAACCTGATCCGCATCATTCTCAAAGGCTGCGGCCTCACTCCTTCTCTATAAGATATTTATGCCTTTCACCCTCCGCGACTTTTGCGAGTTTCGCGAAGAGATTCGCAAAAGCCGTTTCATCACCTTCGCCGCGCCGATCGGCAGCCCTGCCGAGGCGCAAGCTTTTATCGAGCAGCACAGCGACGTGAACGCCTCGCACAATTGCTGGGCGTGGAAACTCGGCGACCAGTACCGCAGCAACGACGACGGTGAACCGGGCGGCACCGCCGGACGGCCGATTCTCGCGGCCATCGAGGCGCAGGATTGCGATCAGGTCGCCGTGCTGGTAATCCGCTGGTACGGCGGCATCCAACTGGGCACCGGCGGATTGGCCCGAGCCTATGGCGGCGGCGCCAACAAGTGCCTGCAAGCCGCAGTGAAAATCGAATTGATCAACCGTGTGCCCTTGCGTTGTGCCTGCGGGTTTGCCGAGCTGGCGCTGGTGAAATTGCGGGTGGCGGATCTCGGCGGTCTGGTGGTGGAGGAAAACTTCACCGCCAACGGCGTCGAATTGCAGCTGGCAGTGGGGGAAGCGCAGATCCTGTTGCTGCAAAACCAACTGGCCGATCTCAGCCGCGGGCGCATCCTGCTCCAGCGCTGAGCCTGCAATATTTCAGGGCACGACACGATTGGCTTATTCCACCGACTTGCCCACATCAGCTGTGCACCCGACTGTGGATAACCTGAGCACACACCGCTGTAACCCTTCTGTCACGTGGCTTTGCGCGATTTGTACACTTTTCGCCCAAAGCACCTGAAAAAAGTTTAATTCCAAACAAAAACAATCAGTTAGATCTGTTTATCGCCATTGGGAGATAGCACCGTTGCGCTTATGCCAAGGTTGTCCGATTGCGCACAAATACTGTGGAGCAACCTGTGGATAACCCGTTCATGACTCCCGTAGTCGCACGTGCAGCTTGGCTCAGACGGGATTGCTCGTTTTTTAACCAGAATTTCACGAACAAAACTGGAGCCTGAGCAAAAGCCTTGCGCTTAATTGGTGCCGCGCATCGTGGCAGTTTTACCTTCGTGGCTCTACAAGAAGGGTCGCCGGGCAAGCGCTTGACGGGTTCCTGACTCAATGGCCAGGAAATTGCTTTATCCACAGGCACAACTCCAAGCAACCCGAGCCTGTCATGCCAAATCCCACGTCCCCACCGCGCCTGCAACTGCGCCACATCAGCAAGCGTTATCCCGGTTGCCTCGCCAATGACGCCATCGACCTGAGCATCGCCCCCGGTGAAATCCACGCGCTGCTCGGTGAAAACGGTGCCGGTAAAAGTACGTTGATGAAAATCATCTACGGCGTCACCCAGGCCGATTCGGGTGAGATGCAGTGGCAGGGTCAACCGGTGACCATGCGCAACCCCGCCCAGGCGCGGCAGTTGGGGATCGGCATGGTGTTTCAGCATTTTTCGCTGTTCGAGACTCTGAGCGTTGCGCAAAACATCGCACTGGCGATGGGCCCGGCGGCCGGTTCGCCGAAACAGCTTGAAGCGAAAATCCGTGAAGTGTCGCGCCGATACGGCATGGCGCTGGAGCCCCAGCGACTTGTCCACAGCCTGTCGATCGGCGAGCGGCAACGGGTCGAGATCGTTCGTTGCCTGATGCAAGACATTCGCTTGCTGATTCTCGATGAACCGACCTCGGTGCTCACGCCGCAGGAAGCCGACGAGTTGTTCATCACCCTGCGCCGACTCGCGACGGAGGGCTGCAGCATTCTGTTCATCAGCCACAAACTCGGTGAGGTGCGCGCCTTGTGCCACAGCGCCACGGTGCTGCGTGGCGGGCGGGTTGCCGGGCATTGCGTGCCGGCCGATTGCAGCGATCGGCAACTGGCGCAATTGATGGTGGGCGACGCCGCGACATTGATCGGCGAGTTCACGAAGGTCAGCGGTGGCGCGGCGTTTTTGCAGGTCAGCGGATTGAACTGGCACAACCCGGATCCGTTTGGCTGTTCCCTGAGCGACATCGACCTGCAGGTGCGCAGCGGTGAAATCGTCGGCATCGCTGGCGTGGCAGGCAACGGTCAGGACGAGTTATTGGCCTTGCTCAGCGGCGAACAGACATTGCCCCACAACGCAGCGCCAACCATCCGCTTCCGAGAACACGCCGTCGCTGATCTGCGCCCGGATGCGCGACGCAAACTCGGTCTGGCGTTCGTCCCCGCCGAACGTCTCGGGCATGGCGCGGTGCCGGACATGAGCCTGGAGGACAATGCCCTGCTTACCGCCTTTCAACAAGGCCTGGTCAGCCACGGCTTGATCGAGCGCGGCAAGGTCGAAGCCCTCGCCGAAACGATCATCCAGCGCTTCGGAGTGAAAACCCCGGACACTCAAACCGCTGCCCGCAGCCTGTCCGGCGGCAATCTGCAGAAATTCATCCTTGGCCGGGAAATCCTCCAGCAACCGAAACTGCTGATCGCCGCACATCCGACCTGGGGCGTGGATGTCGGCGCGGCGGCCACCATCCACCGCGCTCTGATTGCCCTGCGCGATGCCGGGGCGGCGATTCTGGTGATTTCCGAAGACCTCGACGAACTGTTCCAGATCAGCGATCGCCTCGGCGCGCTGTGCGGCGGGCGTCTGTCGGCGTTGCAGGACACCGCGCTGACCCGACTCAGCGACGTCGGCGGCTGGATGGCCGGCCAATTCGCCACCCCTCAATCACAACCGGCCACGGTTTAACGGAGTTTTCCCATGTTGCTTTCCCTCGAACCCCGTGGCCGGCAGTCGCGCCTGATGCTGTGGTGCTCGCCACTGTTGGCGGCGGTGCTGACCCTCGGCTGTGGCTCGTTGCTGTTCATCGCCCTCGGTCATGACCCGCTGCAAACCTTGCACACCTTGTTGGTCGCGCCGGTCAGCGACCTGTATGGCGTCTCGGAATTGCTGGTCAAGGCATTGCCGATCCTGCTCTGCGCCCTGGGTCTGGCGGTGGCCTATCAGGCGCGGATCTGGAACATCGGCGCCGAAGGCCAATTGTTGCTCGGCGCGTTGGCCGGCAGTGCGCTGGCGGTGAACCTCATCGATATGCAAAGCCGCTGGGCCCTGGTGCTGATCCTGCTCATCGGCACACTCGCCGGTGCCGCGTGGGCCGGGCTCACCGCTTGGTTGCGCACACGCTTCAATGCCAACGAAATTCTTACCAGCATCATGCTTAATTACATCGCGCTGAACCTGCTGCTGTTCTGCGTCCACGGGCCATTGAAGGACCCGGCCGGGTACAACTTTCCCGAGTCGGCGATGTTCGGCGACGCCAGCCGCCTGCCGCTGTTGATGGAGGATGGCCGGGTTCACGCCGGGGTGTATTTCGCCCTGCTCGCGCTGGTGGTGGTGTGGGTGTTGTTGCAGAAAAGCTTTGTCGGTTTCCAGATCAAAGTGCTCGGGCTGGATAAACGCGCGGCGGGTTTTGCCGGTTTTCGCGAGAAACGTCTGATCTGGCTCGCGCTGTTGATCAGCGGCTCACTGGCCGGGCTGGCCGGGGTGTGCGAAGTCACCGGGCCGATCGGGCAACTGGTGCCGCAAGTCTCACCCGGATACGGCTATGCAGCGATCACCGTAGCGTTTCTCGGGCGGCTCAATCCCATCGGTATTCTGTTTTCCAGCCTGTTGATGGCGCTGCTGTACATCGGTGGCGAGAGCGCGCAGATGACGCTGAACCTGCCGCAGGCGATCACCCAGTTGTTCCAGGGAATGATGCTGTTTTTTCTGCTGGCCTGTGACGTGCTGATCCTCTACCGACCACGCCTGAGCCTGCGCTGGGCGCGGCGCACATCTACTACTGCCGTAACCGCCGGGGCGCTGTGATGGATATCGATCTGCTGAGCAATATTTTCTACGCCATGGTGCGCTGCGGCACTCCGCTGTTGCTGGTGGCGCTGGGTGAACTGATCTGCGAAAAGAGCGGCGTGCTCAACCTCGGGCAGGAAGGGATGATGCTGTTTGGTGCCGTGATTGGTTTCATCGTCGCCTTCAGCACCGGCAATCTATGGCTCGGCGTGGTGTTGGCGATGCTCGCCGGGATGCTGTTGTCGTCGCTGTTTGCTCTGGTGGCGCTGGTGTTCAATGCCAATCAGGTGGCGACCGGGCTGGCACTGACGATTTTTGGCGTGGGCCTGTCGACCTTTGTCGGCGCAGCGTGGGTTGGCAAACCGCTGGCCGGTTTCGAGCCGCTCGCCATTCCTTACTTGAGCGAAATCCCGCTGATCGGCCGCATGTTGTTTGCCCAGGATCTGCTGGTGTATCTGTCGTTCGCGCTGTTTGCGCTGGTGGCCTGGGTGATCGTCAAAAGCCGTATCGGGCTGATCATTCAAGCGGTCGGCGAGAACCCGGACGCAGCCAGTGCCATGGGGCTGCCGGTGCTGACCGTGCGTACACTGGCCGTATTGTTTGGCGGAGCGATGGCCGGGTTGGCCGGAGCTTATCTGTCGCTGGCGTACACGCCGATGTGGGCCGAGAACATGACCGCCGGGCGTGGCTGGATCGCCCTCGCGCTGGTGGTGTTCGCCAGTTGGCGGGTGTGGCGACTGTTGCTCGGCGCCTATCTGTTCGGACTCGCCAGCATCCTGCACCTGGTGGCGCAGGGGTTGGGGCTGGCGATTCCTTCGAGCTTGCTGGCGATGCTGCCGTATGTCGCGACCATTCTGGTGCTGGTGTTGTTGTCGCGGGATGCAGTGCGTACACGGTTGTATGCGCCGGTATCACTGGGGCAGCCGTGGCAGGCCGGGCATTAAGCCGTGACGGCTCGCGACAGCGGCCGAACCGGCAATGCCTGAGCGATGCCCCACGCCACTTCGAGAACCAGGAAACCCATCACCAACGAACTGGCACCGTGGGCCAGGGCATACGTCATCCACGCCGCGAACAGAAATCGCGTCACCGCGTCATAGCGCCCATAAACCGGCTGCGGATCACGAATCCGCAGCACCGACCACATGCACACCACAGAACCGAACAGATTCGCCATCAACAGATGCGCAGGTTCGAACGCCGGCAACTCACCGGGCAATTCCAGCGCCTGACTCAACGCCGTCAACAACCCATGCAACACTGCAAAACTCCATGGCGTGACAAACGCCACTGTCACGATCAAGTCATACCAGGCGCTGCCGCGCACCAACTGCCGATACTGCGTTGAAGTCCACATCATCCTTGCTCCGCAAATTAAGGGAGCATCCACGGTAAAGCCTGGAGTATGCTCCAGGGTCAAACACTTTCGAGACCTGCAAGATGCGCATCGGTGAGTTAGCCCAGGCCTGCGATGTCAGCCGTGACACGCTGCGTTTTTACGAGGAGCGCGGATTGATCGCGGCGCAACGCAGCGCCAACGGTTATCGCGACTATCCCCCGGAGATGGTGCAATTGGTTCTCTACATCAAAACGGCGCAGCGTCTGGGCTTTACCCTCGGCGAGATCGGCAGCAGCGTTGGCGCGTTGTGGCAATCGCCAAATCCCGACACCACCGTCACGCAACTGTTGCAAGACAAACTCAAGCTGGTCGAAACCCGCATCGCCGAACTCGGCGAGCTGCGCCACGAATTGCAGCATCGGCTCGGTCAACGCTGTCCATTGAACCCGTGATCTTTCAACTTTCAAGGAAAGCCCATCATGTCCGCATTGAATTCTGCCAAGCACGCACTGATCATCGGCGCCTCCCGGGGCCTGGGCCTGGGACTGGTGAAAACCCTGCTGGCCGACGGCTGGCAAGTCACCGCCACGGTTCGCAATCCTGCGAACGCCGAGGCACTGAAAGCACTGGGTAACGTGCAGATCGAAAAACTCGACATGGACGACCAGCAAGCGGTGATCGCTCTGAGCCAGCGGCTCAAGGGCGAGACTTTCGACCTGCTGTTCGTCAATGCCGGGGTCAAAGGCCCTGACGTGCAGACCCCGGGTGGCGCGACACTGGCGGAAGTCGGTCAACTGTTCTTCACCAACGCCGTGGCGCCGATCAACCTGGCCCAACGCTTCGTCGGACAGATTCGCGACGGCAGCGGCGTGCTGGCGTTCATGAGTTCGGTGCTCGGCAGCGTGACCATGCCCGACGCGCCGGAACTGGCGCTGTACAAGGCCAGCAAAGCGGCGCTGAACTCGATGACCAACAGCTTCGTCACTCAGTTGGGCGAGCAGAAGCTCACGGTGTTGTCGCTGCATCCGGGCTGGGTGAAAACCGACATGGGCGGCGAAGGCGCCGACATCGACGTGGAGACCAGCACCCGTGGTCTGGTGGATCAAGTGGACGCGTTTACCGGCAAGGGCGGCCATCACTTCGTGAACTACAAAGGTGAAACCATTCCCTGGTAATCACTGAACCCTGTGGGGGTTCGCTCCCACAGGGTTATCCCGGTGTCTGGTCGGGTTGGGCTTGCCCGTCGCAACATTTTGTTCGAAACTCCGCACCTCGTCCTTCGCGGCGACCCTGGATCAGCAGACAGGGCAACACTGAGCTGGCAACCCTGAACCCAACTTTCAGAGGAGCCGGCCACAATGCCTGCGACCCGTATCTGGTTAAAAAATCCCCTCGCCATTTTCACGGCCAACGGTCTCGATGCCCGTGGCGGCCTGGTGCTGCAAGACGGTGTGATCACCGAAGTGCTCGGCGCTGGCCAGCAACCCTCCGCCCCATGCAATGAAGTGTTCGACGCCCGTGAACACGTGATCCTGCCGGGCCTGATCAACACCCATCACCACTTCTATCAGACCCTGACCCGCGCCTGGGCGCCGGTGGTCAACCAGCCGTTGTTCCCGTGGCTGAAAACCCTGTACCCGGTGTGGGCGCGCCTGACGCCTGAAAAACTCGCCCTCGCCACCAAAGTCGCGCTGGCCGAGTTGCTGCTGTCGGGTTGCACCGCCGCCGCCGATCACCACTACCTGTTCCCGGATGGCCTGGAAAACGCCATCGACGTGCAAGTCGAAACCGTGCGCGAACTGGGCATGCGCGCCATGCTCACCCGTGGTTCGATGAGCCTCGGTGAGAAGGACGGCGGCCTGCCTCCGCAGCAGACCGTGCAGGAAGGCCAGGTGATTCTCGACGACAGCCAGCGCCTGATTCACGAGTACCACGAACGTGGCGACGGTGCGCAAATCCAGATCGCTCTGGCGCCGTGCTCGCCGTTCTCGGTGACCCCGGAAATCATGTCCGCCAGCGCCGAACTGGCGAACAAGCTTGATGTGCGCCTGCACACTCACCTCGCCGAAACCCTCGACGAAGAAGATTTCTGCCTGCAACGCTTCGGCCTGCGCACCGTGGATTATCTGGACAGCGTCGGCTGGCTCGGCCCGCGCACCTGGCTGGCCCACGGCATCCACTTCAACCCCGACGAAATCGCCCGTCTCGGAGCGGCCGGCACCGGTATCTGCCACTGCCCGAGCTCGAACATGCGCCTGGCGTCCGGCATCTGCCCGAGCATCGAGCTGACCGATGCCGGCGCATTGTTCGGTATCGGTGTGGATGGCTCGGCGTCCAACGATGCGTCGAACATGATCCTCGAGGCGCGTCAGGCTCTGTACATTCAGCGCCTGCGTTACGGTGCCGAGAAGATCACCCCGGAACGCGTGCTGGGCTGGGCGACCAAGGGTTCGGCGAGCCTGCTGGGCCGCACCGATATCGGTGAGCTGGCGGTGGGCAAGCAGGCGGATCTGGCGTTGTTCAAGCTCGATGAGCTGCGCTTCTCCGGCAGTCATGATCCGATTTCGGCATTGCTGTTGTGCGGCGCGGACCGTGCGGATCGGGTGATGGTCGGCGGTAAGTGGCGCGTGGTTGACGGACAGGTTGAAGGGCTGGATCTCAAAGGCCTGATTGCCGATCACAGTCAGGCAGCTCGACAGTTGATCGCCGGCACCTGATTACCCTTCTGACCTGATAGCTCCCACGTCGAGGCGTCGAACCGTCCGCGTGGGAGCGATCAATCACAACCCCAGCAGCGACAACATGATGAACGTCGCAAACAACACAAAATGGGTCATGCCCTCAATGGCATTGGTCTCGCCGTCATTGAGGTTGATCGCGCTGACGATCAGCGTGATGAAGATCATCACGGTCTGCACCGGCGTCATAGCCATCTGAAACGGCTGACCGGTGTAGAGCGCCATCGCTTCCATCACCGGCACCGTCAGGATCACCGTCGACAACGAAGCCCCCATCGCGATGTTGACCACCGACTGCATGCGGTTGGCCAACGCTGCACGCAACGCGGTCAGAATCTCCGGCGCGGCTGAAATCGCCGCCACCAGAATCGCCGTAATCACCGGCGGTGCGCCCGTCCCTTCCAGCCCCAGATCGAGGGTCTTGGACATCACCTCGGCCAGTGCACCGATCACCACCACACCGAAGACCAGAATGCCGATCGACAGTGCCAGGCTGACCGGTTTCGGCTCCTGCTCCGCCGGCTCTTTCCTGCGGCGTTTATCCGGGTAGCTATAGCTGAAAAAATAACTGTGCGGCCCGACCTGCATCCGCAAAAACAATGCGTAAAGCAGCACCATCGCGCCGATGGTGAACGCCGAATAGATTTTCCAGTCGGCCACGGGAATGAACTCCGGCACCACCATCGATACGCCCATGGCGGTGAGGATCATCACGCTATAACTGCGAGCCGAGTCGTCGTTGTAGGACTGCTCGCCATGCTTGATCCCGCCCATCAGCGCGGCAAGACCAAGGATGCCGTTGATGTCGAGCATCACCGCCGAATAGATCGTGTCGCGCACCAGAGTCGACGAGGCTTCGTTGCTCATCATGATCGCCAGGATCACCACTTCCACCAGCACGGCGGCGAGGGTCAGGATCATCGTGCCATAAGGATCGCCGACCTTTTCCGCGAGCAGTTCGGCCTGATGGGCGACGCGCATCGAGGCGGCGACGATGAACGCGATCAGCACCAGCCCGGCCGTCAGGGCGACGACCTGGCCGCTGTGCAGCAACCAGTGCTCCAGCGGATAGGCAACACAGGCGGCGATGACGGCCAACAGCAGAAAGCTTTCTTGCTTGAGGATGGTGAACATGACGGGCCTTTTTGCCGAAGAGTGCGAATGAGCTACTGACTGCGGGGCGGCGCTAACGTTTCGTTACACCTTAGCGCACCAGTGAATGGCGTCTCTGTAAGGACATGCACTTTTTTCGGCCCGGCCGGCCTCATCGCGAGCAAGCTCGCTACCACAGGGATCGCGGTGTTTTTGTGGGAGCGGGCTTGCCCGCAAAGGCCTCGTCGCGATTTCGATTCGATTTGTTGTCCGCTTGGTCAGTCTTTTGCATTGCCCTCCCCACACACAACAAAAGGGAGTTCGCGTTCATGCAAAAACGTCCATTGCAGAAACTGCTGTGCATCGCCATGGGCCTCGGCCTCAGCCTGGGCGTCAGTGCCGCCGATCCACTGAAAGTCGGTTTCGTCTACATCGGCCCCATCGGCGACCACGGCTGGACGTATCAGCATGAACAGGGGCGCAAGGCGCTGGCGGAAAAGCTCGGCACGCAGATCACCACCAACTACGTGGAAAACGTCGCCGAAGGCGCCGATGCCGAGCGGGTGATCCGCAACATGGCCAAGGACAATTACGACCTGATCTTCACCACCTCCTTCGGCTATATGAACCCCACGGTGAAAGTCGCCAAGCAGTTTCCCAAGGTGACCTTCGAACACGCCACCGGCTACAAGCAGGAGAAGAACCTCGGCACCTATCTGGCGCGCACGTATGAGGGCCGTTATGTCGGCGGCTTCCTCGCGGCGAAGATGACCAAGACCAAGAAGATCGGTTACGTCGCCTCGTTCCCGATTCCGGAAGTGATCCGCGACATCAACGCCATCCAGCTGGCCCTGAACAAGTACAACCCCGGCACCGAGATCAAAGTGGTGTGGGTCAACTCGTGGTTCGATCCTGGCAAGGAAGCCGACGCCGCCAACGCGCTGATCGATCAGGGCGTGGACGTGGTGTTCCAGCACACGGATAGCCCGGCGCCGATTCAGGCCGCCGAGCGGCGTGGCGTGTACGCCGTGGGCTACGCTTCGGACATGGCGCACTTCGGTCCGAAAGCGGTGCTGACTTCAATCGTCAACGACTGGGCACCGCACTACATTCAGGCGACCCAGAGCGTGATCGACCACAACTGGAAATCCCAGGACTACTGGGGCGGGCTGAAGGAAGGCACGGTCGAACTGCCGATCAGCGATCTGGTGCCGGCACCGGTGAAGGCCGAAGCCGAGCAGATCATCGCCGACATCAAGAGCGGCGCCCTGCTGCCCTTCACTGGGCCGATCAAGGATCAGGCCGGGGTCGAGAAAATCCCGGCGGGCAAGAGCGCGACCAACGTGGAACTGGCGTCGATGAACTATTACGTCGAAGGCATGAAGGCCGAGATGCCGAAGTAAGACCGGCCCCACCACCATTCCACCTGTGGGAGCGGGCTTGCTCCCACAATTGGATTTCTGCGTATTCAAGGATTGTGTATGGATCAGCTTCCAATCATCGACATCTCGCCGCTCTACTCCGACGACCAGAACGCCTGGCCCGCCGTCGCCGAACAGATTGATCACGCCTGCCGCGTATGGGGCTTCTTCTATATCAAGGGTCATCCGATTTCCGCCCAGCGTATCGCCGCCCTGCTTGATTACGCGCAGCGCTTTTTTGCGCAACCGGCAGAAGAAAAACTCAAGATCGACATCACCCAGACCGCCCATCACCGCGGCTACGGCGCCATCGCCACCGAACAACTCGACCCGGACAAACCCAGCGACCTCAAGGAAACCTTCGACATGGGCTTGCACCTGCCGGCCGATCATCCCGAGGTGCTGGCGGAAAAACCCTTGCGCGGCCCCAACCGTCATCCAGCGATTCCCGGATGGGAAGCGCTGATGGAGCAGCACTACCTCGACATGCAGGCCCTCGCGCAAACCCTGTTGCGGGCCATGACGTTAGCGCTGGGCATCGAGCGCGACTTCTTCGACACGCGCTTCAACGAACCGGTCAGCGTACTGCGGATGATCCACTACCCACCGCGCCATACCGCCAGTTCCGCCGAGCAACAAGGCGCCGGCGCGCACACCGATTACGGCTGCATCACTTTGTTGTATCAGGACACCGCCGGCGGCTTGCAGGTGAAAAACGTCAAAGGCCATTGGATCGACGCCCCGCCCATCGACGGCACGTTCGTGGTCAACCTCGGCGACATGATGGCGCGCTGGAGCAACGACCGTTATCGCTCGACCCCGCATCGGGTGATCAGCCCGCTCGGCGTGGATCGCTATTCGATGCCGTTTTTCGCCGAGCCGCATCCGGACACCCGTATCGAATGCCTGCCCGGTTGCCAGGACGCACACCATCCGGCGAAATATCCGACCACCACCTGCGCCGAATTCCTGCTGTCGCGATTCGCCGATACCTACGCTTACCGAAGGGAACAGAAAGCCGTGTGATGGATCGGTTGGTCAGGTTTTGCCAATTGTTTCGGCGGGCATCTGTAGAATGCCCGCCATTGCACCTGATGAGATTCCAATAATGTACGACTGGCTCAACGCCCTGCCCAAGGCCGAACTGCACTTGCACCTCGAAGGCTCGCTGGAGCCCGAGCTGCTGTTCGCTCTGGCCGAACGCAACAAGATCGCTCTGCCGTGGAGCGACGTCGAAACCCTGCGCAAGGCCTACGCCTTCAACAACCTGCAGGAATTCCTCGACCTGTATTACCAGGGCGCCGACGTGCTGCGCACTTCCCAGGATTTCTACGACCTGACCTGGGCTTACCTGCTGCGCTGCAAAGAACAGAACGTGATCCACACCGAGCCGTTCTTCGATCCGCAAACTCACACCGACCGTGGCATCCCGTTCGAAGTGGTGCTCAACGGCATCGCCGCCGCGCTGAAAGATGGAGAGCAGCAACTGGGCATCACCAGCGGTTTGATCCTGAGTTTCCTGCGCCACCTGAGCGAAGACGAAGCGCAGAAAACCCTCGACCAGGCGCTGCCGTTCCGTGATGCGTTTGTCGCCGTGGGTCTGGACAGCTCCGAGATGGGCCACCCGCCGAGCAAATTCCAGCGTGTGTTCGACCGTGCCCGTCACGAAGGCTTCCTGACCGTCGCCCACGCCGGCGAGGAAGGCCCGCCGGAGTACATCTGGGAAGCCATCGACCTGCTGAAAATCCAGCGCATCGACCATGGCGTGCGCGCCATCGAAGACGAGCGCCTGATGCAGCGGATCATCGACGAGCAGATCCCGCTGACCGTGTGCCCGCTGTCGAACACCAAGCTCTGCGTGTTCGATCACATGTCGCAGCACAACATCCTCGACATGCTTGAGCGCGGCGTGAAGGTCACGGTGAACTCCGATGACCCGGCGTACTTCGGTGGCTATGTCACCGAGAACTTCCACGCCCTGCACACTCACCTGGGCATGACTCAGGATCAGGCCAAGCGCCTGGCGCAAAACAGCCTGGATGCACGGCTGGTGAAGCCGTAACAGTAGAAAGCCGTTCGAACACGCCCGTGTTCGAACGGCTTTTCCGGTCTCAGCGCACAACCGCTTCAGTCAACTCTTCCAGCGTCTTGCCCCGGGTCTCCATCCCGAACAGCCACACCACTCCCGCGGCTATCGCAAAGCACAACGCCCCCAGCGCAAACACCCCGCCCTGCCCGGTAATCGGAAACACCAGCCCGGTGACCAACGGCCCGAGCAGCGAGCCCACGCGCCCGATGGCCGAGGCGAAACCCGAGCCCGTCGCCCGCGCCGATGTCGGGTACAACTCCGGCGTGTAGGTATAGAGCACCGCCCACATGCCGAACAGGAAAAACTGCATCAACAGACCCGTGCCGATCAGCAGCGCCACGTTGCCGCCAAACACTGCGCTTTGTCCGTACAGAAACGCCATCACCCCGCCGCCGAGCAGGGTGACGATGCACACCGGTTTGCGTCCCCAGCGCTCCACCAGCCAGGCCGCCATCAGGAATCCGGGAATCCCGCCGAGGGAAATCAGCACCGTGTAATACACCGACTGAGTGACCGCGAACCCCGACTGTTGCAGCAACGCGCTGAGCCAGGACGTCAGTCCGTAGAACCCGAGCAATGCAAAGAACCATAGACTCCAGAGCATCATCGTGCGCTGGCGGTACAGCGGCGACCAGATCTGGCCGAGGGCCGACAGGAAGTTGCCCGGAGGCGTGATCACCCGAGGCAGGCGAACCGGCTCCGGCAACGCAGCCCCGCCAAGCGACGCCCGCACCTTACTCTCTATCGTGCACAGCACCTTATCCGCGGCCTCATGCTTGCCCGCCTGCTCCAGCCAGCGCGGCGACTCGGGAATGAAAAAGCGGATCGCCAGTACAAATACTGCCGGCACCGCCAACACCAGAAAGATGTCGCGCCAGCCAATCAGCGGCAGCAGGAAATACGAAAGCACCCCGGCGGCGACAAAACCCAGCGGCCAGAAGCCGTCCATCAAGGCAATGTAGCGCCCGCGGCGACGAGCCGGGATCAGCTCGGACAGCATCGACTGGGCAATCGGAAACTCCATGCCCATGCCGATCCCCAGCAGGATGCGGAACAGGGTCAGACTCTCGACCGTTTGCGCCGTGGAGCACAGGTAACTGGCCACGCCCCACAATACGATGCTCCACTGAAATACCGGTTTGCGGCCAAAACGATCAGCGAGTAGTCCGGACAGCGACGCCCCCAGCACCATGCCGAAAAAACTCGAACTGGCGAGCAGCCCGGCCTCGGCGCTACTCAGGCCGAATTCGGTTTTGATCGAGCCAAGCAGGAAGGTCATCATCGCCAGATCCATGGAGTCGAAGAAAAACGCCAGGGCGATGATGATGAATATGATCCGGTGATAACCGCTGACCGGCAGGCGTTCCAGCCGATCCGCCGCGCTGAAGCTTCCTGTGTCCATGCCACCTCCTCCATCCGAAATGTCCGCGGATCGAGTGTGCGCGATAGCCGTTCAGCGCTTTTGCCAGATGCGACCTGTTCCCAACCGTAGACGACGCCCATCATCAGCGCACTGGCGAGACGTGCCCTACAACGCCATTTCCAGCTCGGTTTCTCGGGCGAATCGATGAATTTCCCGTTGCCCCGCCGCCGTCAGTTGCAGGGCGCGGGAGTCGTTGGGCAGCATCAACCAGCCGGACTGCATGAACAACTGCAGCAACGCAGCGCCCAGTGAACCGCCCATGTGCGGGCGACGCTCGCTCCAGTCCGGGCAAGCGCAAGCCACCTGGGCATTGCGGTGGGCCAGCGCCTGGATGAAGACCCCGCGACTGGCCAATTGTGTCGCTCCCTTGTGGGTGACCACCACCCGATGTTCGAACTGTTCGATCCAGCCCGAATCGAGCAGGCGCTGATACAGGTCGGCAGCCAGCGTACCGCCAAGATGGTCATCGCAAAAACGCGCACGCAGCAGTGACGATGGCGCGGCCTGGGGTCTGGCAATCGGCGTGGTGCGCTTGAGGACGTCGGGAATTTCCCGTGGAGCGCTCGCGAGCGTGGCGCTGGCCAGGGCCTCGATGGCCGCGCCGATTTCGGGAGCTGCCAGGCGAAAAAAACGCTTGCGCCCGCGGGCCTCGACCTTCAACAGACCGCCAGCGGACAAGCGCCCCAGGTGCGCACTGGCCGACGAGGGCGACAGGCTTGCCAGCAGCGCCAGCTCCTCGGTCTGCCGGGCCGAGCCATCCATCAACGCCCACATCATTGCGCTGCGTTTGGGATCGGCCAGCAACGTGGCGATCTGGCTGATGCAAGGTGCATGTTCCATGTATTCACTCCCTGTTGAATCGTATCGTCTACTGCTCAGAGACATCTTGACCAGTAATCAGTCGTCGGCCAAGCCGCGCAAAACGCCTTGATCCAAGGCAAGGCAACTCACTGCCACCCGACATTCGCAGTACTTGACGTGACCTTCACCGCTACCCGCCAAGTGTCAGTCTGATCGTGCCTGTCCTGCGTGTCGGTACAGGCTTCAGGCGGTCGCTAGTATAAGCGGGTTGCTCGCGGCGTCCTGCGCCGGAGCGGGTATAGCTGGTGATTGTTCCTGACAGAAATTTCGCTATTTACCTGCGACTAATGATCAACCTGCGAAAAAACGGGAAATCGGCTACTCAATTCGGCGCATCGGCTGGCGAGCATATCCCTCAGAAGGTTCACCGGCTTACTCAATTGAGCGCGATGGGCGCACAGCAGATTCAGCGGAGCCCGCTCGCAAAGCAACCCTGGCAGCAGTACTTTCAGTCGCCCGGCGAGTACATCATCAGCCACATCCAGCCAGGACTTGTAAGCGATACCCGCCCCCGCGACGGCCCATAAACGCACCACGTCGGCGTCATCGCTGAAGCGGTCGCCACTGACCGTCAGGCCGACTTCACGTTTGCCGTCATGGAAACTCCAGTGGTCATGCACCCGACTGCCCAGCATGTACAACAGGCAATTGTGCTGTGCGAGCTGTTCGAGTTGAGTCGGCTCACCATGCTTCGCCAGATAGCCGGGAGAGGCGCAAAGCACCCGCCGGTTCTGCGCGGCGATGGGTAGCGCGACCAGGCTGGAGTCTTCCGGTTCTCCATAACGCAGGGCTATATCCACCGGCTGGCGAAACAGGTCGGCGATGCGGTCGCCGAGCAGCAGACGCACGGTCAGTTTCGGGTGTTCACGCTGAAACTCATCAAGCCACGGCAACAGCAGGTTGCGGCCGAAATCCGAGGGGGCAGACAACTGCAGAATTCCGCTGACCTGATCCTGACCGCTGGCCAACAGACGGCGGCCTTCATCCAGGTTGCTCAACGCCGCCCGGGCATATTCGAGGAAGCCTTCGCCCTCGGAGGTCAGGCGCAAACTACGGGTGGAGCGTGCCAGCAGTCGTGCCCCGAGTTGTTGTTCGATACGCTTGAGCGCCGCGCTGGCCACGGCGGCGGACATGTCCATCATCCGTGCAGCGGCCGACAGGCTGCCCAGATCCGCCGCCCGGACAAACAACTGCAAGTCATCGAAACGCAGCATTTCAGCCTCGATTATCAAAAAAAAAATGAAAGAGACTGCTCTTTTAGCCGGTTTTATCTCGCGTAGAAATAGCCAATCATGCCTCCCATCGAATTCATCCCGTTCCGGAGATCAATATGTCCCAGCCATTCACAGCCATCGCCACCCTGATTGCCAAACCTGGCCAGCAGGACGCCCTCGAACAGCACCTGCGCGCACTGATCGAACCGACCCGCGCCGAAGCCGGTTGCGGCCAATACGACCTGCACCAGGACCTGGCCAACCCGCTGGCCTTCTACATGATCGAGCAGTGGGCCAGTGACAAAGCCTTGCAGGCCCACGACGACAGTGCACATATCCAGCATTTCCGCAGCAAGGCCGAGGCGTTCCTCGAACACTTCGAGCTCAAGCGTCTGCGCGCCATCGCCTGAATCATTCCTTCAAGCACCTTTCGGAGTCATCCATGAAAGCCATCGCCTATTACGCATCCCTGCCGATCAGCGACGAAAAATCCCTGCAAGACATCGAACTCCCGGAGCCGGTGGCCGGCCCGCGCGACCTGCTGGTGGAAGTCAAAGCGATTTCGGTCAACCCGGTCGACACCAAGGTTCGCCAGAACGTCGCGCCAGAAGGCGGCGCCGCCAAAGTGCTGGGCTGGGATGTGGCCGGCGTGGTCAAGTCGGTCGGCAGTGAAGTGACGCTGTTCAAGGCGGGCGACAAGGTGTTCTACGCCGGCTCCATCGCCCGGGCCGGCGGCAACAGTGAACTGCACGTGGTGGATGAACGGATCGTCGGTCATATGCCGAAAACCCTCGGTTTCGCCGAGGCCGCCGCCCTGCCGCTGACTGCCATTACGGCGTGGGAGCTGTTGTTCGAACGCCTGCAGATTCGCGAAGGCAACATCGACGAAGGTCAGAGTCTGCTGATCGTCGGCGCGGCCGGCGGCGTGGGCTCGATTCTCACTCAACTGGCCAGCCAGTTGACCGGACTCAAAGTGATCGGCACCGCTTCTCGCCCACAAACCCGCGACTGGGTAAGCGAGCTGGGCGCCGATGTGGTGATCGATCACAGTCAGCCGTTGAGCGATGAACTGAAACGCGCCGGCCTCGACCATGTGACCCACGTCGCAAGCCTGACTCAGACCGACCAGCACCTGGACCAACTGGTCGAGGCACTGGCGCCGCAAGGAAAACTGGCACTGATCGATGATCCGAAGGCGCTGGACGTGACCAAACTCAAGCGCAAGAGCCTGTCGCTGCACTGGGAGTTCATGTACACCCGCTCGCTGTTCGAAACGCCAGACATGATCGAGCAGCACAAATTGCTCAACCGGGTGGCCGACCTGATCGATGCAGGGACGTTGAAGACCACGGTGGGCGAGCACTTCGGCAAGATCAACGCGAGCAATCTGCGCCGTGCCCATGAATTGCTGGAAAGCGGCAAGGCCAAGGGGAAAATTGTTTTAGAAAGTTTCTAAAACCTGGGAGACCGCAGCCTTCGCCAGTGCCAAAAGCATCTGACGCGGGGGCTGCGGTCGCTTTTTGCCGTCAGTCAGATGCTTGACCCTTGTCACAATTGCGATCGTATTCGGGTCTACAATCGAAACCTCTGCGATGCAATCTTTTACGTCCGGGAGGTCAGCAATGAAGATCCTGATAAAAGAAGTGGCAAAGTCCCAGTGGCAAGTTCGTCTCGACCAGCACGCCGTGACATTCCGCAGTGAGGCCGAAGCTCGGGCCTTCACCCGCACCCTAGAAGCGCGTATCTACGCGCCCCATCAGATTCCCGACCTCGGCCAGCAACGCGCTGTCGGCTGAGTTCTTCCGTTCAGACTTCGGCCTGCGCCTTTGCCAGCGCCCGGGCATTCTGTATGCGCCGGGTGAGCATCGCCGTGCTGACCACCAACAGACCGCACAGGCTGATGACCATGGCCATCGGCACGGCTGTGCCATCGTGCAAAACCCCCACCAGCGCCGAAGCCCCGGCGGCGACGCTGAACTGCATGCTGCCGAGCAATGCTGACGCACTGCCGGCGCGAGCGCCCTGCCCGTTCATCGCACTCGCCGCCGCATTGGGGCTGATGCAACCAAGACTCGCCACGCAAATGAACAATGGAATCAGCAGCGGCCACAGTGCCTCGGTGTGCAGGGCGCTGACCCCGAGCAGCGTCAGTCCGGCGCCGAAATAAACCCAGACCGCCCGTGACAGTAGAAACGCCGGGCCGCGCTTGGCCAACAATCGCGCATTGACCTGCGCCACCAGAATGAACCCTGCGGCGTTGGTACCGAACAGCCAGCCGAAATGCTCGGCGGGTACGCCATACAGCTTGATGAAAATGAACGGCGAGCCGGCAATGTAGGCAAACATCCCGGCGATGGCGATGCCGCCGGTCAGGGCATGGCCCATGTAAACCGGGTCGGTCAGCAGTCGACCGTACTGACGCAGTGCACCGGACAGTGGCTGGCGCGGAACATGGGCCGGCAGACTTTCCGGCAGGCCGAGGGCCACCGCCAGGCCGGCCAGGGCACTGAACCCGGTCAGCACCAGGAAGATCGACTGCCAACCCGTCGTGTTCACCAGCAGGCCGCCGAGCATTGGCGCCAGAATCGGTGCCAGCCCCATTACCAGCATCAGTTGCGAAAAGACTTTAGCCGAACCCACAGCGTCGCATTTGTCAGCGACCACCGCCCGGGAAATCACCATCCCCGCGCATCCGCCCAGTGCCTGCACGAGCCGCGCACCGATCAGCCATTCCAGATTCGGCGCGTAGGCGCAGGCCACCGACGCCAGCGTGAACAGCGTCAGACCAATGAGCAGCGGAATCCGCCGACCGAAGCGATCCGCCAAAGGCCCGTAAGCCAGTTGGCCGATGGACAGGCCGAAAAAGTAAGCCGACAGCGTCAGCTGGACGTGTTTCTCATCCGTGCCGAACGCCAGCGCCATGGTTGGAAAGGCGGGAAGATAGAAATCGATTGCCAACGGACCGAATGCGGTCAAGGCACCGAGAATCAGAAGGGTACGGAAGTTCATCAGGCGTCCAGTTCGGGCGGCGGTTGGGTTGGGCAGTCGGACTGACTATGCAGCCCGACAGTCTAGCCGCGCGAGGACACCTTGAACAATCCGGTAGCTCGCTAACTATTAAAAAGATCAGGCGAGTTTGATGGCATAACCTTCTTCGCTGATCGCCTCGATCACTTGCTCGGCGCTCAACGCACTTTCGACGCCGACTTCCTTCGCTGCCAGATCGACCCGCACGCTGGCGGCCGGATCCTTGCTCTGCACCGCCTGGGTGACGGCTTTGACACAGTGACCGCAGGACATGCCTTCAACAGTGAACACTTGCATGGAATGACTCCTTTGAGTGAGGTTGCCGGCAGTTTCGAGCTTGCCACGATGGCAAGGTCAAGTTCTGCAAAAAACTGCCGGGCTGGCAATCGGCGCCGCGCTCGGCCAAGCTGCGTGCATCAATGACATGAATTCAGGAGATTCAGCCATGCGCTGGTCAGCTTTCAGCCTGTTTGGCTTTCTCAGCCTCTTTGCCGCGATCCCTTCGGTGCATGCCGCCGGAGAAGATTACGGGGTGCTGATCATTTCCCGCGAGCGCCTGGAAGTCGCGACCTCGTGCGAAATCGGCGTGTACATCCAGGATCAACTGTCGGCGCGACTGTTCCAGGAACAAAGCACTTCGTTCAACCTGCCGCCGGGCAATGTCTCGCTGCGCCTGAAACTGCTGCCAGGGCAAATGCCGGGTTGCAACCCGGGCATGCTCGCGCCGGGCTCGCAGGAGATCAAACTGCATGCCGGCGACATCCTGAAATTCCGCATCGCGATGAATGCGGAAGGCATGTACCTCAAGCGCACCGACCTCGGTTATTGACTTACCCGGATCGGGCGGCGGAATCTGGCGCTTGACCTTGCCAGCATGGCAAGGTTGATCCTGTAGGCATCCACTACAGGGAGTACGACCGATGTCCGATTCCATCACGTTTGATCTGCCCATCAGCGGCATGACCTGCGCCAGTTGCGCCGGCCGTGTCGAGCGAGCGCTGAGCAAAGTCAGCGGTGCCAGTGCCGTCAGCGTCAACCTCGCCACCGAGCAGGCCAGGGTGCAGGCCCCCGGCGACAGCCTGCCGGCGCTGGTGGAGGCAGTCGAACGCGCCGGTTACAGCGTGCCGCAGCACACCGTGGAATTGAACATCGACGGCATGACCTGCGCGTCCTGCGTGGGTCGTGTCGAACGCGCCCTGAACAAGGTTGCGGGGGTGAAAAGCGTCAGCGTCAACCTCGCCAATGAGCGCGCTCATCTTGAACTGCTCGGCGCGGTCAACCCGCAAACCCTGATCGCCGCGGTGAGCAAGGCCGGTTATTCGGCCAGCCTCTTCGAACTTGAACACCCTCAATCTGACAATCGCCAGCAACGCCTGAATCATGAGCGCTGGGCGCTGATCTGCGCCATCGCCCTCGCCTTGCCGCTGGTGCTGCCGATGCTGCTGCAACCGTTCGGTATTCACTGGATGCTGCCGGCCTGGGCGCAGTTCGCCCTCGCGACCCCGGTGCAGTTCATCTTCGGCGCGCGGTTCTATGTGGCTGCTTGGAAAGCCGTGCGCGCCGGCGCCGGCAACATGGACTTGCTGGTAGCGCTGGGCACCAGCGCCGGTTATGGCCTGAGTCTCTATGAATGGGCGACCGCTGCCGGGCGCATGCCGCATCTGTATTTCGAGGCCTCGGCGGTGGTCATCGCGCTGGTGCTGCTCGGCAAATACCTGGAAAGCCGCGCCAAACGCCAGACCGCCAGCGCCATCCGTGCCCTGGAGGCGTTGCGGCCGGAGCGGGCGATTCAAGTCATCGAAGGCCGTGAACAGGACGTCGCCATCAGTGCCCTGCGCCTCGGCGATCTGGTATTGGTCAAACCCGGCGAACGTTTCCCGGTGGACGGCGAAGTGCTGGAAGGCCAGAGCCACGCCGACGAAGCGTTGATCAGCGGCGAAAGCCTGCCGGTGCCCAAGCAACCGGGCGACAAGGTCACCGGCGGTGCAATCAACGGCGAAGGCCGTTTGTTGGTGAAGACCACGGCGCTCGGTGCGGAAAGCGTACTGGCGCGGATCATCCGTCTGGTGGAAGACGCACAGGCCGCGAAGGCGCCGATCCAGAAACTGGTGGATAAAGTCAGCCAGGTGTTCGTGCCGACGGTTCTGCTGCTGGCACTGGCCACGCTGATCGGCTGGTGGCTATACGGCGCGCCGCTGGAGACGGCGTTGATCAACGCCGTCGCGGTGCTGGTGATCGCCTGCCCCTGCGCCCTCGGCCTGGCGACACCGACCGCAATCATGGCCGGCACTGGCGTGGCCGCGCGGCACGGGATTTTGATCAAGGACGCCGAAGCTCTGGAGCGCGCCCATGAAGTCAGCGCCGTGGTGTTCGACAAGACTGGAACACTGACCTCCGGCACGCCGCGTATTGCGCATTTCAGTGCAATCGACGGTGACGAAAACGCCTTGCTGGCAGCGGCCGGCGCGCTGCAACGCGGCAGCGAACATCCGCTGGCCAAAGCGGTGCTGGATGCCTGTGCCGAACGTAGCCTGAACGTACCGGATGTGAGCGACAGCCAGTCCCTGAGCGGACGCGGCATCGCCGGCAGCCTCGACGGCCGACGCCTGGCGCTGGGCAACCGTCGCTTGCTGGAAGAAAGCGGTCTGAACGCCGGAAACCTGAGCGAGTCAGCCCAGGCCTGGGAAACCGAAGGCCGCACGCTGTCCTGGCTGATCGAGCAAAGCCCCGAGCCACGCGTACTCGGTCTTTTCGCCTTCGGCGACACCCTCAAGCCCGGCGCGCTGCACGCGGTGCAACAACTGGCAACCCAGCACATCCACAGCCACCTGCTGACCGGCGACAACCGTGGCAGCGCTCGCGTCGTCGCCGAAGCGCTGGGCATCGAAAACGTCCACGCCGAAGTGCTGCCGGCGGAAAAAGCCGCCACCGTCGCCGAGCTGAAAAAAACCTGGGTCGTGGCCATGGTCGGCGACGGCATCAACGACGCCCCCGCGCTGGCCGCTGCCGATATCGGCATCGCCATGGGCGGCGGCACCGACGTGGCCATGCACGCCGCCGGTATCACCCTGATGCGCGGCGATCCGCGACTGGTGCCGGCGGCGCTGGAAATCAGCCGCAAGACTTACGCGAAGATCCGCCAGAACCTGTTCTGGGCCTTCGTCTACAACCTGATCGGCATTCCGCTGGCGGCGTTCGGTTTTCTCAATCCGGTGCTGGCCGGTGCGGCGATGGCCCTGTCGAGCGTCAGCGTGGTGAGCAATGCGCTACTGTTGAAAACCTGGAAACCCGAGGATCTGGAGGACAACCGATGAACATCGGCCAAGCGGCCCGCCACAGTGGCCTGAGCGCGAAAATGATCCGTTATTACGAGTCGATCGGCCTGCTCAAGGCTGCCCATCGCACCGACAGCGGCTATCGCCTCTACGGTGACGATGACCTGCACACGCTGGCGTTCATCAAGCGCTCGCGGGACCTGGGATTTTCGCTGGAAGAAGTCGGAAAGTTGCTGACGCTTTGGCAGGACCGCCAGCGCGCCAGCGCCGATGTGAAGGCCCTGGCCCGCCAGCACATCGACGAGCTGAATCAAAAGATCCGCGAACTCGGCGAACTGCGCGACACCCTGCAGGATCTGGTCGAACACTGCCACGGCGACCACCGCCCGGACTGCCCGATCCTCAAGGAACTGGCGTCGGGCTGCTGCGCGCAACCTGCCCGCGTCTGAGCAGCAGGATCTTCATCGACAGCACAGTGGCGAGGGGAATGCCGTGGAACAGCAACACCACGGCCCCCGGCGCCCACCACTCATAGAACGGTGCGGCGATCAGCATGCCGACGCCGAACCCGGTCATCTGCAACAGCGTCAGGAAACTGAAGATCGGCAGGCGCAAAGGCTCCGGCTCCCGTTGCAGCCGTGACATCAGGCCGACTTCCGAGAACCCGTCACCCAACCCGGCCGGCAGCGAAAACAGCAACAGACCGACGACGCTGTGCTGCTGGAACATCAGGATGAAACCGCAGGACATCAACAACACGCCGCCGAAGTAGCGGCGCTCCAGATTGATGTTGTCCGAGCCGTTCAAGCGACTGGCGATCCGCGCCCCCAGGAGTTTGCCGCTGGCCCACACCGCAAGTATCAGGCCCAGCGTGGTGCTCGCCGAGTCCGGCGTCAGCAATTTGGAAATGATCGGAAATCCGACGTTGTGCGCTGCGCTTCCGAGGGTGTCAGCCATGGTCACCGCCAGCATCGCCGCCACCACCGGAGCGCTGCGCAATCCCTGCAACAACGCCGACCATTCCCCCTGTTTAGCGCAGGATTCAGCCACCGGCTCCGTTGCGCTGAACCGCAGCGGCGCGATCAACACTGCCGCCAATAGATAGGTCAGCACATTCAGCGCGAATACAGTTTCAAAGCCAAACCCCGCGACCAGCACCCCGGACACCAGACTGCCGCCGACCATCGCCATGGACGAGGCGGAGGTGATCCAGGCATTGGTCTTGAGTAACTGCGCAGGTTCGATCAATCGCGGCAACTGGCTGTTGAGGCCGATGGCGAACATCGAATTGCCAAAACCCAGACCGAACGCAATCAGCGGCAGCAACAACGCCTGCTGACTGACCGGCACGATCAGCAATAAACCGAGCACAGCGGCGCGCAGCAGATCGAAGGCAATCAACGGCCAGCGACCGCTGCATCGACGATAAAACGCGGTGCCGATCAGGCTGGCGAAAATCCCGCCGCCCACGCGACTGGCGAGAAAAATCCCCACGCTCATCGCGCTATTGCTCAGCAGATAGACATAAGTGGCCAGCGCCACCATGTTGAGGAACGCGCCGAAATCGGAAATCAGCCGGGCCGTGATGATCAACCGGGCATTGCGGGAAGTGGTGGTCACAATCAATCCTTGAATGTGTAAAACCCGGCCGAAGCCGGGTTTTCCTTTTCAGATGCTCACTGCATCCACGGTGGCGGAGGCGGTTCGTCGGACTTGCCCTTGGGCTCGTCGTCCGCCGCGCGGATGGCTTGCTTGCGCTCCTCATCCAGACGCGCCGCTTCGATCTCGCGCAGCACTCCGCCGACATCGGCCAGGTCCTCGGGATCGTCGAACTCGCCGGTCAGCACGCTGGCCGGGTGCAACGTACCCGCTTCGTATAACGCCCACATTTCCTTGGCGTATCGGGTCTTCTTCAACTCCGGGGCGAAGCGACCGAAATACGACGCCATGTTGCCGACGTCACGTTCGAGCATGCTGAACGCGTGGTTGTTGCCGGCGGCGTCCACCGCTTGCGGCAGGTCGATGATGACCGGCCCGGTCGGTGTCAGCAGCACGTTGAACTCCGAGAGGTCACCGTGCACCAGACCGGTACACAACATCAGCACGATCTGCGAAATCAGGAACGCGTGATATTCGCGGGCCTGATCCGGCTCCAGCACCACGTCGTTCAGACGCGGTGCGGCATCGCCGTATTCGTCGGCCACCAGTTCCATCAGCAGCACGCCTTCGAGGAAATCGTACGGCTTGGGCACCCGCACACCGGCGTTGGCCAGGCGGAACAGCGCCGCGACTTCGGCGTTCTGCCAGGCGTCTTCGGCTTCCTTGCGCCCGAACTTGGAACCCTTGGCCATCGCCCGGGCCTGTCGGCTGTTACGAACCTTGCGGCCTTCCTGATACTCGGCCGCCTGGCGGAAACTGCGTTTGTTCGCCTCCTTGTAGACCTTTGCGCAACGTAACTGATTGCCGCAGCGCACCACATAAACAGCTGCTTCTTTGCCACTCATGAGTGGACGCAGCACTTCGTCGACCAGACCGTCCTCGATCAGGGGTTCAATGCGTTTTGGAGTCTTCATCAGCTTTTATTGTGGGTCCTTTATTACCAAACACGCGAATGTCACTCGTTATACGGCAATCCTCGCATCACGGGGAGGGGTTGCCGACCTGTGAACCTGTGGATGCACACACTGTGCCGGATAAACCGGGCCGATCCGCCTCTTTATCGACTGCTGCGAATCATAGCCGAGGCTGTCGGAGTTGTTGGCGACAGGACTTGAGGGCATTTGCGACAGAATCTGACATCCCGCCGAGCAGCGCTCACAATAATTTTCTTTTGCGGCCTCAATTTCCCTCACGCGCGGCCGAATTCATTTGAGGCAGAGGAATTTGTCCGACAATCGTTTCAAAAAAATCTTCGATGTCGCACTCAAGGAAACGGGTGAGAAATACGTTTTTCGGCTGCCAATAAACCGCGAGTCATCTGCACTGCGTGGGCCTACAAGAAAATCTGGAGCGCGGATGAACATCAAACAGAAGTTGACCTGGGCGTTTGCAATCATCGCCTGCTTGCCCGTGGTACTGGTCGCCACGCTGGTGGTACTGAACCTGCGCAGCGATGCCCGGGAAGGCTTTGTCGACAGCAGCGGACGCGAGATCCGACAGGTCAGCAACGCCATGCAGCTGTTTTTCGACGGCATCAGCCAGAACGTCGATTACCTGGCGGCGCAGCCCCTGGTCAAAAACGCCGACGGCACCGTACGCAGCCGCATGAGCGCGAACGCCGCCGATACCTCCGACGGAGAAATCGACAAGCAACTGTTTGCCCTGTTCGAAGGGCTGGCAAAATCTCACCCGGCCTACTCCTATGTTTCCTATGGTCTGAGCAGCGGCGGCTACGCCTTCTGGCCGGGCGACCCGAAAATGGCCAACTACGACCCGCGTACCCGCCCGTGGTACAAGACCGCCATGGCCAACCCGGGCAAGACCCTGCGCACCGAAGCCTATTATTGGGCCGGCGATGACGCGGTACTGGTCAGCACCGTGCGGGCAGTGGCCAACCAGTTGGGCGCCCAGGGTGGCGTGGTCAACATTGACGTGTCGCTCAAGCAACTGACCGAGATCGTCAAACAGATCAAGCTCGGTGAAAGCGGTTACCTGATGCTGATGGAAAACACCGGCACGGTGCTGGTCGATCCGAAGCAACCGGAGCACAACTTCAAGAAGCTCGACAGCCTCGGCGACGGTTACGCACAACTGGCCAAGGCCGGCAAAGGCCTGGTGGAAGTCGAGCTCAACGGCGAACGCTACATGGCCAACGTCTGGCCGTCGGAGCAATTGGGCTGGACCTTCATCGGCCTGATCAAACAGAACGAAGTGATGAGTTCCGCCACTCAACTGACCTGGCTGATCGCGATCATCGCGGCCGTGCTGGCAGCATTTTTCGCCGTCGTCGGCGCCAGTTTCGCCAGCCTGATCGTGCGGCCGATCCGCAGCGTGGCCAGCGGTCTGGAAGGTATCGCCCAGGGCGAAGGCGACCTGACCAAGAGCCTCGACATCCGTGGCAGCGACGAAACCGCGCAACTGGCCAACTGGTTCAACCAGTTCCTCACCGCGATCCGCAGCCTGATCCAGCACATCGGCGGCGCGGCCGGAAAAATCCTCGCCACTTCGCAGAGCTCGACCCGGGTCTCCGGCGACATGGCCGAAGCCGCCGGACGCCAGCGCGAAGCGGTGGATATGGTCTCGACCGCGTTCCACGAAATGGTCGCCACCGCCAACGAAGTCGCCCGCTCGTGCAGCCAGGCAGCCGAGTCGGCCGACAGCGGCCAGCGCCAGGCCCGCGAAGGTCAGCAGCAGATCGATGCGGCGGTGCACAGTGTCGACCAACTGAGCCAGGAACTGGAGCAATCGGCGCAGTCGATGCAGCAACTGGAACGCGACAGCAACGACATCCAGTCGATCCTCGGCACCATCCGCTCCATCGCCGAACAGACCAACCTGCTGGCGCTCAACGCGGCTATCGAAGCAGCGCGGGCCGGTGAACAGGGGCGTGGATTTGCGGTGGTCGCCGATGAGGTTCGCGCATTGGCCAAGCGCACGGCGGATTCGACGGCGGAAATCGACGGGCTGCTGGGCAATCTGGCGAAGCGCACCAGCGCGGTGACCCAGCAGATGCGTGCCAGTCTTGATGTGTCGCAGCAATCGGTGGCACGGATTGGTGAGGCGCGGGAGAGCTTTGGGCAAATTCGTGAGTCGGTGGATGTGATTCGTGACATGAACACTCAGATCGCGACTGCGGCGGAAGAGCAGCATCAGGTGGCCGAGGACATCAATCGGCATATCAGCCAGATTCATGGTGATGCGCAGCTGGTGGCGGAGCTGGCGAATTCGGCGCGGCTGGATTCGCAGAGTCTGGCGGGGTTGTCGAATGAGCTGGATGGGTTAGTGCGCAGGTTCCGTACCTGAATAACCTTTGGAGGCCCCTCTCCTTTTGGGGAGGGGCGTCTTGTTCTTTCAGCGCTCGATGATCGCTGTCACACCCTGTCCGCCAGCCGCACAAATCGAAATCAACCCCCGCCCCTGCCCTGCCGCATCCAGCAACTTCGCCAGATTGGCAACGATCCGCCCGCCCGTCGCGGCAAACGGGTGCCCCGCCGCCAGCGAGCTGCCCTTGACGTTCAAGCGGCTGCGATCAATCGAACCCAACGGTGCATCAAGCCCGAGCCGGGATTTGCAGTACTCCGGATCTTCCCAGGCCTTGAGCGTGCACAACACCTGAGCGGCAAATGCCTCGTGGATTTCGTAGTAGTCGAAATCCTGCAAGGTCAGACCATTGCGCGCCAGCAAGCGCGGCACCGCGTACACCGGGGCCATCAGCAGCCCTTCGGCGCCATTGACGAAATCCACCGCCGCCGCTTCACCGTCGCGCAGATACGCGAGGATCGGCAAACCACGTTCTTTCGCCCACTCTTCGCTGCCCAGCAACACCACCGACGCGCCATCGGTCAGTGGCGTGGAGTTGCCGGCGGTCAGCGTGCCCTTGGCGCTTTTCTCGAAGGCCGGTTTCAGGGTCGCGAGTTTTTCCAGGGTCAGGTCCGGGCGCAGGTTGTTGTCGCGGGTCAGGCCGAGGAACGGCGTCATCAGGTCGTTGTGCCAGCCTTCGCTGTAGGACGCCGCCAGTTTGTGGTGACTTTCGAGGGCCAGTTGATCCTGCTCTTCGCGAGGAATGTTCCAGGTCTGTGCCATCAGTTCACAGTGCTGGCCCATCGACAGGCCGGTGCGCGGTTCGCCGTTGCGCGGGAACTCGGGGATCAGGTGTTTCGGACGCAGTTGCAGGAAGGTCTTGAGCTTGTCGCCGGTGGTCTTGGCGCGGTTGGCTTGCAGGAGGATCTTGCGCAGGCCTTCACTGACGCTGATCGGCGCGTCCGACGTGGTGTCGACACCGCCGGCAATGCCGCAATCGATCTGGCCGAGGGCGATCTTGTTCGCCACCAGCAACGCGGCTTCCAGACCGGTGCCGCAGGCCTGCTGGATGTCATAGGCCGGAGTGGCCGGTGACAGACGCGAGCCGAGCACGCATTCGCGGGTCAGGTTCATATCCCGTGACAATTTCAGCACCGCCCCCGCGACCACTTCACCCATGCGCTGGCCGTGCAGGTTGTAGCGTTCGATCAGGCCTTCCAAGGCAGCGGTGAGCATCACCTGATTGCTCGCGGTGGCGTACGGGCCGTTGGAACGGGCGAACGGAATGCGGTTGCCACCAATGATCGCGACGCGGCGCAGCTGACTCATGAAAAGCTCCTTGTGAAATATCCAGTCTGAAAATCGGGCACTGAAAATCCCGTCGGGCCCCAAAAACACCGGGGGCAAACTACTCTGCTGTTCTAGCGTAGGCCTTATTGCGTGGATCGAACGATTGATTGCCCTTCGCAGTCCACACTTTGAACCCCATCTTCTGGAGAGCGTTCCATGTCTGACCGCTATATCGACTTCGCCAACTCGTCCATCGGCCACCGTCTGGTCGGGGCTTTGGGCCTGCCGTCGCCGGTGCGGCTGGAACGCTGGCAGGCCGGGCGCCTGCGACCGGTGGAGGGCGCGCTGCTGATCGGCGGCGGGGCGCTGGCTGAACGGGTCAGCGCCTTTGCCAACCGACTGACCGATGCCATTTATCGCTACGGCGATCAGCCTGCGGCCGCCACCCAATGGATTCCCGGCCATGGCCCGAAACTCAAGGCCGTGGTGTTCGACGCCAGCGATTTGCAGCACACCGACCAGCTCAAGCAACTGCGCGAGTTTTTCCAGCCATTGATGAAAAACCTCGATAGCAGCGCGCACCTGGTGATCCTTGGCCGCGCCCCGGAAACCCTGCGCGAACCGTTCGCCGCCAGTGCCCAGCGCGCACTTGAAGGTTTCTCCCGTTCGCTGGCCAAGGAGCTGCGCAGCGGCGGCACACTGCAATTGATTTACGTGGGCGAAGGCGCCGAGGATCAGCTCGAGGGGCCGCTGCGGTTTTTCCTCTCGCCGAAAAGTGCATTCGTCTCCGGGCAAGTGATTCGCCTGAACCCTTGCGCCACACCGGTAACCGACTGGACACGCCCGCTGGCCGGGCGAAAGGCGCTGGTCACCGGCGCGGCTCGCGGCATCGGCGCCTCCATCGCCGAAACCCTGGCCCGTGACGGCGCCGAGGTGATTCTGCTCGACGTACCGCCAGCCAAGACTGATTTGGAAGCCTTGGCCGCACGCCTCGGTGGGCGCGCCATCATCCTAGACATCTGTGCCGAAGACGCTGCCGCGCAACTGATCGAACAGTTGCCGGACGGCCTCGACATTCTGGTGCACAACGCCGGCATCACCCGCGACAAGACCCTGGCCAACATGACGCCCGAGTTCTGGGACGCGGTGCTCGCGGTCAATCTCAACGCACCGCAAGTGCTGACCAAGGCCCTGCTCGACAGCGGCACCCTGCGCGATAACGCGCGGGTGATTCTGCTGGCCTCGATCAGCGGCATCGCCGGCAATCGCGGGCAGACCAATTACGCGGCGAGCAAGGCCGGGCTGATCGGGCTGGCCCAGGCCTGGGCGCCGACCCTGCTGGAACGCGGCATCAGCATCAACGCCGTGGCGCCGGGGTTTATCGAGACCCAGATGACCGCGCACATTCCTTTTGGTCTGCGTGAGGCCGGGCGACGCATGAGTTCGCTGGGCCAGGGCGGTCTGCCGCAAGATGTCGCCGAAGCAGTGGCATGGCTCGCACAACCGGGCACCGGCGCGTTCACCGGGCAGGCGCTGCGGGTCTGTGGACAAAGCGTTCTGGGGGCTTAGGCATGAGCATCGAATGGCATACGCTGCACCGCGAACCAAGTCTGCCGGGGCTGTATGCCCGGGCTGCGACCCGGCGCAAAATCACCGGCACCCGTTTGCCCGACAGCGGCTTGCGCTGCGCGGTCGACATCGACGGCAAGCGTCTGGCGGCTTATCGCAAGGTCTGCGGTTTTGCCGATGACGGTCTGCTGCCGCCGACGTATCCACACGTCCTGGCGTTTGCGTTGCAGATGCAATTGCTCACGGCCAAAGACTTTCCATTCCCGCTGTTGGGGCTGATTCACCTGAGCAACCGCATCCGCATTCTGCGGCCAATGGGCGGCATCAGTCGGGCGCAGATCAGCGTTCGGGTGCACAACCTGCAACCGCATCCGAAAGGCGCGACCTTCGATCTGCTGACCACCCTCGACGATCAACTCGGCCCGTTGTGGGAGGCCGAAAGCCAGATGCTCTGTCGAGGCGTGAAACTTGAGGGCGAGGCGCTCGAACAAGCGTGGGAACCTGCGCTGCCCTTGATGCAGGTCGCGCAATGGAAAGCCCCGACAGACATTGGTCGGCAGTACGCCAAAATATCCGGCGACTACAACCCTATCCACCTGAGCGCGGCAAGTGCAAAGTTGTTCGGGTTCCCCACGGCCATTGCCCACGGTTTGTGGAACAAGGCACGTACGTTGGCGGCGCTGGCAGATCATCTGCCACGGGCCAATCTGGAAATTGCCGTGTACTTTCGCAAGCCGGTGCGTCTGCCGAGCGAAGTATCGCTGTTCGCCAGCGCTGCGGGATCCAGCGGTGAATTGCGCCTGATCGGTGCCGGGGATCTGGAGCACATGGTCGGCCACTGGCAACCGGTTGCCTGAATCGATCCACCGCTTCAGTCGCTACCCCGCTCCTGGCGGGGTACGATCCCCACGCGCGAAACATGATTAATTGTGTGTATATAACTTAAGTTTTTTCTCCCGCCATCCACTTCCTTGCCAAACACCAGGCCTTGATTCTCAAGGCTTTTTTTGGCGTGTCTATATCCTCGGCATTAGTCGTTAAGCACCAGGTTCACCGATCTATATAAAGGCGTTAATACCAAGTCGAGAATGGTGTGGATCCAGCCTTGCGATTGATATGGGCACAACGGGCGAAGGCATTGCCGGCAACAGAACCGGCGGGCCATCGAAGACAACGAACGTTGTGACAGGTGCAAGGAATTACCATCATGAAAACTCAAGTGTGGTGCAAATCGGCAACAGCGCTGGCATTGATTCTTTCTCTCGGTCTCTCCGGTTGCAGCAGCGGCGGTGGCGGCCATCACAGCAGCTCCGGCAGTTCCTCGCCGGACAGTTCCACCGCAGGCACTGGTGGAACATCGGGCACCGGTGCCGGGACCGGCACGGCGGGCACTGACACTGGAACCGGCACTGGCGGGACAGCAGGCACCGGTGGAACCGGGGGCACTGGCACCACCAATCCGACGAACCCGACCAACCCGACGAATCCCACTAACCCAACTGATCCAACTGATCCAACAAACCCGAGCACCCCTTCGCCCTTGGTCACTTCGACGCTGGTGCAGGATGTTGGCACCACCGTTGCCGGCGTCGGCAGCGGCGTAGGTCAGGTGGGTGACTCACTCAGTGGTGTGCCCGTGGTCGGCGGCGTTGTGCAAAGTGCAGCCAAGACCGCCGGCAACGTCGTGACCACTCTGGGTGACGGCGTAGCTAACGGTATCGGCAAATTGGGTACGACCGATAATGGCCTGGGTGTGACAGCCTCGGCGGTCGGCGGCGTGGTACAAGATGTCGGCAACGGCGTGTCCGATCTGAGCGGCAAACTGGCCACGGGCACAGGCAGCGTTCCGGTAGTCGGCGGCGTGGTCACCAAGGTCGCGCCGCTGCTCGATGGTGTCGGTGAAAAAGTCACCATGATCGGCGACACCCTCAGCACAGCTACGACCACCGGTCCCCTCGGATCGGTGACCAAAAACGTCGGCAACAGCCTGGTGCCAGTGATCGCCATGGTAGAAAGCACCACCGACAAACTCGGCAGCGCCACCGGCCTGGGTGCACCGCTGAACGGGATCGTTCAGAAAGTCGGCAGCACCGTCAACGGCGTGGGCAACAACGTCACCGCGGCCGGCAATGGCAATGCCCTCACCAACACCGTCGGCGGTGCACTGAGCAACGTCGGCACGACTGTCGGCAAGGTCGGCGGGGTGGTGGACAACGGCACCGGCTCGGGAACCGGCACCGGTAGCGGACTGGGCAACAATGGCCTGCTGCAGACCGTCGGCGGCGCGGTAGCCAATGTCGGCACCGGGCTGGCGGCCGGCAACGGCGCGCTCGGCGCACCCGGTGGCGTACTGGCATCGGCCGGTAATACCGTGGCTTCGCTCAACACCGTGCTTGGCGGTTCGGGCACACCAATCACTGCACCCACCACACCCCTGGCAACCCTGGGCACCAACGTCGGCGGCGGGATCGCTCCCGTCACCACCGCCGTCACCGGTCTGACCCAGAACGTCGGCAGTGCCACCGGTCTCGGAGCTCCGGTTGCCAGCGTCACCAGTCAGGTTGGCGGTGCGGTCGGCAATCTGGGTAGCACCCTTACGAGCACCAACAGCAACCCGGTTGTGACCGCTGTCGGCAACACCGTCACCGCCGTCGGTGGGCTGGTCAACGGCGGCACTGCGACCGGCGGCACCGGCGTCGGCGTCGGCGGAGGTCTGGGCGGTGTTCTGGGTGGCCTGACCGGCGCCCTGGGCGGCAACAATCGCTGAATTGCACCTGGCCGATTCGACGGCCTAACCTACAGCGCCTACGCTTGGTTGAGGGCGGAAGATTCCCACGAGTCTTCCGCTTTTTTCTTAGGAGAAACCCTGCCCGGTGCTGCGGTTTGAACATGGAGTGTCCTATGCGCGTTATGGCATCCCTGCTGTTCCTCAGTCTCAGTTCCACTGCTCTCGCCGACACCCTGCCCAGCTTTCTCAACAGCAACGAAACGATCCGCAACCTGCCGGTGCCGAACCTGCCTGCCGACGCCTACCGTCCGGGCGCCGCGCCACTGCAGGTTCCGGAACCCGGTGCCGCAGCTACCGAGCCGCTGATGATGAGCACGAAGCTCAACCTGAAAACCGTACAGATCGAAGGCGGCACGATCTACCCGCTCAACGAACTGGCAGAGATCTACAAACCCCTGATCGGCCATGAGTCCAGCCTCGCCGACCTGATCGAAGCCACCCGCAATATCACCCGACGCTATCAGAATGACGGCTACCTGCTGTCCTATGCGTTCCTGCCGCAACAGACCTTCGATGACGGCGCGGCGCGGGTAGTTCTGGTGGAAGGTTACGTGCGGGATGTTCAGGTCCAGGGTGATATTGGTCGAGTCAAAGGCCTGCTCGACAAACTGACGGCAAAGATCCAGGCCGAACGCCCATTGACCCGCAAGACCTTCGAGCGCTACACCACACTGATGACGCGTATTCCCGGCGTGACGATCCAGGCCCAGGTGCCACCGCCAGGCACCACCGACGGCGCAACCACACTGGTTGCCCAGGCCAGTCGCAAGCCGTTCACCAGCAACCTGAGCACCACCGAAGACAACCGCAACGGCACCCAGGCCTTGCTGGGTGTCAGCAGCAATTCACAGACCTCGATGGGCGAACAGTTGAGCCTCAGCGGTCTGTTTCCGCCTGGCGATGATCACGAGCATTACTATCGACTGGACTACAACCAGTTCCTCGGCGACGAGGGCACGCAACTGAGTCTGTCCGCCTCGCGCTATCGCGCCGACCCAGGCACCAATGTGCGGCTGAACAACGGTCTGGAACTCAAGCCGCACCGCGAAAACGACCGGTACTCGATCGGCTTCAGCGTGCCACTGATTGCTGCCTCCAGCGAACTGTTGACGGCCGGACCACGTCTCTACGCGGTCAACGACAAGACCCGCTACAACGTCATTGGCTACCCGCTCAGCGTCGAAGAACGCACCGACATCCGCGCCCTCGCCTTCGAAAGCGACTGGCGCAAGGCCGACGCCCGGCAACTGCGGATTCTCAGCGGTGGTGTGTATCAAGGGCTGGACAGCATGGGGGCGCACACCAACAACAGCGCCATCGATCTCAACTTCCTGCGCCTGCGGCTTTCCGGGGTGCAGAGCGACAAGTTCTTCGACAATTGGCAAGGTGTGCTGTCGGGCGCGCTCTACTGGAGCGACGACACCCTGCCCGACAGCGAGCGTGCGGTGTTTGGCGGGCAAAATTTCGGTCGCGGCTACCCCGACGATCAGGCATCCGGCGACAAGGGTTGGGGGGTGGCTTACGAGGTCAACTACAGCTTCAACCGCGACGGCAACTGGGTGCGCATCCTGCAACCCTATGTCGTGCTCGATCGTTCGCGCAGCTGGTTCAACCAGTTGCCGGTGCAGGCCAACAGTCTGTCTTCGGCAGCGGTGGGCCTGCGGTTCGGTGATGCCAAGTACTACAACATTGCGCTGGAGGCGGCCAAACCGATGTCGGATGAAGCACTGGATACCTACAACCGCCGGCCGCGCTACAGCATCAGCTTCAGCTATCAGTTGTAGCCATCGGGCGTCGGGGTGAAGTTCTTTCGCAGTGACCGTCAGCCTTGAGACCGCTGACGGTCACCGCAGCGGTCTCAGGATTCAGGAAACATTGACCCTGGGTTTGGGAAACAGGTTGTCGAGGGTTTCCAGCAGCCGCACGTGATAGATCGGCTTGCGGAACAGGTCCAGCACCTGCAGGCGCAGCATGTCACTGACGTCTTCCATGTCCGCATGCCCCGAGGTCACGATCACCGGCAGATGCTGACGCGAGGTGTGTTCGCGCAGGCGCTTGATCAGCGACATGCCGCTCTCTTCGGGCATGCGCAGATCGGTGATCACCAGGGCGATGTCGGGATGACGGGTCAGATGATGAAGGGCGAGCTTCACCGAGGTCGCGGTATGACAGACGAAGCCCTCGCCCTCCAGCAACTCCGCCAACTCCAGCAATGCGTCCTCTTCATCGTCAACCAGAAGCAACTGTTGGCGGGGCAGTGAAGAAGCAGTCATTGGTCAATCCCTGAGAAGCTGAAGGTGGAACCGAGTGTAGTGCGAGATTCGCCACCCATCGAGTCAGGGCAACTGCGTCGGCGCAGTCTGTGCCGTACCGCCCAGGGCCACGAGGATGTTGTTGAAGATCGCCAGCACCTTGGTGCCTACCGGCGTCACGAACACCACAACCACAATGGCGACCATCGCCACGACAATTGCGTACTCGATGGCCGACGCGGCTTCAGTGCTTGCCAGGAACGACCGGGCACGCATCATCAGGTAATCGAAGAGCATGGACATTCTCCTTCATGCCCGGGATTTACCGGGCACCGGAAAGCCAATGATCGGGGCAATGCCTGAACGCTCCTGCTCGGCAGCAGACAGGCATCGACAGAGGAAGAGAGCGTTCGGTCAAGGTATGCCGGGCTTGGTCGGAGCAGTGCCGCCGAGCGAGGTCAGGATCGCGCTGAAAATATTGAAGACCTTGGTGCCCATCGGCGTCACGAACACGACGACCACCACCGCCACCATCGCTACCACGATCGCGTACTCGATAGCCGAAGCCCCTTCCTCACTCTTGAAAAACAAACGGGCCCTGGCCAACAGATAATCGAGAATCATACGTTCACTCCTTTGCGCTCCCGGCGCCGATGTCGCTACAGCGGCAATGCTTCCACCGTGCCATCTGAGCATTGTCAACAAACCACCCGTCAACAACTGTAAGAACGGATTAATCCCAAAGCATTAATCGCTTCGTCTTTCTACCCATTTCGACTGCTAATTGGCCACCCCCCATACTTTCGTAGGTTATTTGCCGGCCAGTAATGGCGTTTTGGCTTGTTTCAGCTAGCGTGGAAATAGCGAAATAGTTGGATGTTCATAGCTGCCTGATTGCGATGTTCCCTTGGTTGGAAGTGCGGGCTGGTAGTGCAGCAGGAAAGGGAGAGCCGTCATGAACAGTCGTGTCACCATGGGTCTTGCCGCCGTGCTTCTGTTGGGGGCCATTGTCGTCGGCTACTGGGGCCTGGTGCTCAGCCGGCAACCGACACCGGTTGCCGAGGCACCCGCGCCTGCGGTGGTCACCGTGGAAAAGACCGTCGCCGCCGCCGAAGACCAGACCCGCCAGCCTGTGGTGGTGCTGGTGCATGACGTTCCGCCGTTCACCCCCCTCACCGCTGCCGACCTGGCCATCGAAAAACTGCGCAGCGCCCCCGCCGGCAGCCTGAGCGCCATCGATCAGGCCGTGGGCCGCACACCGTGGCGCCACCTGAGCGCCGGCACCTGGCTCAACGCTGAAAGCTTCGAAGCGGGCGGTGCGCTGGCACGCATGATCCACAGCGACGAGCGCGCGCTGGCGGTGTCGGTGGATGAAGTGATCGGTGCCGCCGGACAACTGATGCCCGGCGACTACGTCGATGTGTTGCTGTACCTGCGCCAGGACGCCAGCAACCCACAACAGTCGGCGCAGATCGCGGTGCCGGCGATGCGCGTACTCGGCGTCGGCGAACAGTACGGCCTGACCAACGATGGTCAGCCAGCCTCCCCTGCGCTGAGTGCCGATGACAAGCTCAAACAGGATCAGCGCCGGATCGCTGCGCGCACCGTGGTGCTGGCGGTACCGGAACAACTGCTGAGCCGGATGATGCTCGCCACCCAGGTCGGCACCTTGCGTCTGGCAGTGCGCAGCAGTGAGGAACAGCGCCTGGCCAAATACTGGGCCGGCGAAAACCAGGCACCGGACAAACTGGTCGCCGCCAACAGCCAGCTCTTCCAGTTCACCCAGCTTGCCCTCGGCACTGCGCCGAAAATCCCGTCCAGTGGCGAGCACACTGGGGCAGCGCGGCCGGCGGTGGAAGTGATTCGCGGCAATCAGATCACCCAACAGAATCCATGACAGAGCAAGGATCCAAGTGCATGCAGAGTCGTTTCTGGCCGACCTTCAATCCCCTGCTCCGGGCCTTGTTGTTGACGGGACTGTCGATCAGCGCCGCGCAGGCGGCCACCGGTAACTGTTCGGCCCTGAGCCGTTTGCCGCCGGTAATCGAAGTCAATGAAGGCTGGCAAAAGGATCTGCAATCGCCGGTTGCAATCACCCGCCTGGCCATCGGCGATCCGAAAATCGCCGATGTGCACGCCACCGGCAACTCGTCGTTCCTGCTCACGGGTGTAGCCCCCGGCGCCACCAGCCTGATGGTCTGGACCGGCTGCTCCAGCGAGCCGCGCCAGAGCATGGTGTTTGTCCAGGGTGCCGCCACGAACGCCCTCACCGGCGCCGGCCCGTTGCCTTCAGATGATGCGCAGCTGCCTTCGCAGGTACAGACCGATATTCGTTTCGTTGAAGTCAGCCGCACCAAACTCAAGCAGGCCTCGGCCAAACTGATCGGCACCCGTGGCAACTTCCTGTTCGGCTCCCCCGGAACACTGCCACCCATCGATGGTGTGCCGCAGCCGCGACTGCCGGTGGACAACTCGCTGTTCAACTTCTCGTGGATCGGCGGCAATACCATGGCGATCATCAACGCCCTTGAAGGCAGCGGTTTCGCCTACACCCTGGCACGGCCCAGTCTGGTGGCGCTGAACGGGCAAAGCGCGAGCTTCCTCGCGGGCGGGCAGATCCCGATTCCGGTTCCCAGCGCTGGCAGCGACAGCGTGTCCATCGAATACAAGGAGTTCGGCATCCGCCTGACCCTGACGCCCACGATCATCAGCCACGACCGCATCGCCCTGAAAGTCGCACCGGAAGTCAGCGAGCTGGACTTCAGCAATTCCGTGCAAATCGCCGGCACCACGGTGCCGGCGCTGACCATCCGCCGCACCGACACCAGCATTTCCCTCGCTGACGGCGAGAGTTTTGTCATCAGCGGTTTGATCAGCACCACCAACAGTTCCCAGGTCGACAAGTTTCCGGGGCTGGGCGATATCCCGGTGCTCGGGGCGTTTTTCAAAAGCTCGCAGATCAAGCGCGAAGAGCGTGAGCTGCTGATGATCGTCACCCCGCATCTGGTGCGTCCACTGTCGGCGGAAGCGCAGTTGCCGTCGTTGCCGGGCGAAAAACTGCGCAACTACGACCCGAATTTCTACCGCATGTTCTTCCTGGAAAATGGCAACTTCGACAAGCGCAGCGGGTTGTCCCAATGAGCCAGAACCTGAGTCAGACCTTTCTCGCCATCACCCGCAACAGCACCGATCTGGAGTGGCTGCAAAGCGCCCTCGCGCCCTTGGGCCAAGTGGTCAGCGCCGGCGCCGGCAGCCTCGATGAATTGCTCGCATTGGTGGATGTCACCTTCGCCAGCCTGGTGTTCGTCGGCCTCGATCGCGAACACGTGGTAGCCCAAAGCGCGCTGATCGAAGGCGCGCTGGAGGCCAAGCCGATGCTGGCGATCGTGGCCCTCGGCGACGGTATGGATAACCAGCTGGTGCTCAACGCCATGCGCGCCGGGGCTCGGGATTTTGTCGCCTACGGTTCACGCTCCAGCGAAGTGGCCGGGCTGGTGCGCCGTTTGAGCAAACGCATGCCGCCGGTAACCCACAACACGCAACTGGGTGGTCTGACGGTCTTGTACGGCGTGCAGAGCAGTTCCGACGGCGCATTACTGTCCAATCACATGGCGCTGGTGGTGCAAAAGAGCGGGCAGCAGACGCTGCTGCTGGACCTTGGCCTGCCCCGTGGCGACAGCCTGGCGCTGTTGGGGCTGGAGAGTTCGTTCCACTTCGGCGATGCCTTGCGTCACTTGCGCAGACTCGATGCGACGCTGATCGACAGCGCGTTCACCAGCACCGAAGCGGGGTTGCGGATTCTGGCGTACGCCGACAATGACGAACCGCTGGAGAGCACCAGTGCCGCCGAGCTGTTCATGTTGCTCAGCGCCTTGCGCCAGCACTTCCAGCACATTGTCGTGAACCTCACCGGCCAGCCTGACAGCGAAGCCCTGCGCACCTTCGTCAGCCATTGCGACAAGCTGATCTGGTACACCGACCAGAGCGTTCTGGATTGCCGGCGCAACCTGGCAGTGTTCAATCTGTGGCGGGAAAAAGGCATGAAGCTCGATCACGGACGGCTGTTGGTCGACCGCTATCTGAGCAACGTCGCGCCGGATGCGGACACCCTGGGCAAAACCTTCAATCTGGAAGTGATCGCGGTGCTGGCCTTGAGTCCGGAACTGCGCATGAACGCCAAGAACCAAGGCGTCAGCCTGTTTGATCTGGCCCCCCGGGAAAAACTCACCCAGAGCCTGCGGGCACTTGGCGAACGCCTGGCAAAACGTTCCGAAAACATGACCAATCGTTCCGAAAGCCTGGCCAAACCCAAGGCCACCTGGTTCGACCGGTTGCGAGGCACCTCATGAGTCCGGAAAAACTCTTCGGCGCCCCCGCGCAAGGCCAGTCGGGCAACGGAGATCACGAAGGCCTGAAACTGGTCCTGCATCGCTACATCATCGATGCCATCGAGGAGTCCGGGAAAAACCTGCTGGAAGGTTCGCGGCAGTTGCTCGCGCAATTCGTCACCGACAAGGTCGCCGAATACATTGCCCGTTTGCACCTGGCGATTTCACGTTACGAGATGGAACGGCTGGCGGAAGAAATCGTCGATGAACTGACCGGCTTCGGCCCGTTGGAAGTGTTGCTGCGCGACAGCGCCGTGACCGAAATCCTGGTCAACGGCCCGCACCGGGTGTTCATCGAACGCGACGGCGTGCTGCACCAGAGTGACCTGCGCTTCATCGATGCGCATCACGTCGAACGGGTCATGCAGCGTATTCTGGCGCCGCTCGGGCGACGTCTGGACGAGTCCTCGCCAATGGTCGATGCGCGCCTGCCCGACGGCAGCCGGGTCAACGCGATCATTCCGCCAATCGCCCTCGACGGTCCCTGCCTGTCCATTCGAAAATTCCGCAAGGACATGCTCAAGAGCAGCGACCTGATCGCCATGCAGACCATCGATCTGGCGATCTTCGATTGCTTCCAGGAAGCGGTGGGCAAGCGCTGCAACATCCTGATCAGTGGCGGCACGGGCACCGGGAAGACCACGTTGCTGAACATCCTCAGTCAATTGATCAACCCCCACGAACGGCTGGTGACCATTGAAGACGTTGCCGAACTGCAGCTCGGCCACCCGCACGTGGTGCGCCTGGAAACCCGGCCGCCAAACGCTGAAGGTCATGGCGAGGTCAAGGCCAGCGACCTGATTCGCAATGCCCTGCGGATGCGTCCGGACCGGATCATTCTCGGCGAAATCCGTGGCGTCGAAGTGCTCGACGTGCTTACGGCGATGAACACCGGCCACGATGGTTCGATGAGCACGGTGCACGCCAACAACGCCCAGGATGCGTTGCTGCGTCTGGAAACCCTGGTCGGCCTGACCGGTCGCACGGTGGCCGAGCGCACGTTGCGGCAAATGATCTGTGCCGCGCTCGACATGATCATCCAGTTGACCCGCATGCCGGACGGCCGCCGCTGCGTGAGCGAGGTGGTGGAAGTGGTCGGCGTGCGCGAAGACATCTACGTCACCAACACTTTGTTCCGCCTCGATCGACGCACCGGGTTCGGCTTCCTGCGCGAAGCGGTCAATCCGGCCGGCGACAAGTTGCGGCACGAGTCGAGCCTGGGCTGAGCGCATGGAGCTTTCGTCATGATGGGGCCGGTGATTCTCATCGTCATTTGCCTGATGCTGCTGGGGCTGTCGATTCGCCTGTTCCTGCATGGCGTGCGCAAGACCGCCAACGAACGGGTGCTCACGCGACTGGCTGCCGGGCAACCGCAGACAGCACCCGGCAAAACTTCGTGGACGGGGCTTGAACGCATGTTCCTGCGGGCCGGCCTGGGCCGCCCTGGCGAGCGTCTGGGGTTGTGGCTGGCGTTATGTGCCATCGCGATGTTGCTGGGTTACCTGACCGCCGAGTGGATCGGCCTGTTGATCATGATGCTGGCACCTCCCCTGGTGTTGCGCCTGTACATCGCGTGGCTCTATCGCCGCCGGCTCAACCGTATGATCGAGCAACTGCCGCAACTGCTGGACCACACGGTGCGCAGCCTCAAATCGGGGCGCACCCTGAACGACGCCGTGCTGGGTGGTATCGACTCCAGCGAGGATCCGTTGAAAACCGCAATGGGCCGGGTCCAGCGCAACGTGCAGTTGGGCGTGAACCTGCCGGATGCGGTGAGCGACTTTGCCGAGCTCTACGAACAGGATGAACTGCGCATGTTTGCTCTGGGGCTGAAGGTCAATCACCGCTACGGCGGCAATGCGAGCGAACTGCTGGAAAACCTGATCAAGCTGATCCGCGAACGCGATCAGGGCGCCCGCCAGCTACGCGCCCTGACCGGAGAAACCCGCTTGACCGCGTGGGTGCTGGGATCGCTGCCGATGATCATCGTCAGCTACTTCATGCTGACCAATCCCGGTTACATGCTCGGCATGTGGAAAGACCCCGGCGGCCAGACCATGCTGATCATCGCGGTGGTGTTGCAGGTCATCGGCAGCCTGGCGCTGTGGCGCATGTTGAGGAGCGTCTGAGATGGTGATCCTGGCCAGTCTCATGCTGCTCGGGGCGCTGTTGCTGGTAGGCAATCATTTGCTGACCGAACGTCGCCGGGTGCGTCAGGTCAACCAGCGCCTGCTGGGCCATCTGGTGCGCGAGAGCCGCTTGCGTACCTTGTTGCGAGCGCTGGGCAACAGCCGGTTCGGCCAGCGTTCGGTGAGCATGGACAGCGAAACCCAGACCCTGCTCAACCGCCTCGGCTGGCGCCGGGCCAGCGAGCGCTCGCTGTTTGCCGCGTGCCAGATCGGCACGCCGTTACTGGCACTGGGCATCGGTTTGTTTCTGCAGGAAGTGTTCTTTCCCCAGACGCCCAAGGGCTGGCTGGTGCCGATGTTCGCCACCGGCACCGGTTACCTGCTGCCCAAGCGCCTGCTGGCCTATGCCGCCGCCCGGCGGCAGAAAATCATTTCGGTGGAGGTTTCGACGTTCATTCCTCTGCTGCGCATCTTGTTCGAGTCCGGCATGGCGGTCGAACAGGCATTGCGCGTGTTGAGCATCGAGGGGCAGAAACTGCTGCCGGAACTGACCAGCGAATTGCGCCTGATCCTCGCCCGTGTCGATTCGGGGCTGGAGTTGGGCCAGGAGTTGAACAAGGCAGCGGTGATGCTGGCGGTGGATGAGTTCACCGACACCTGCGTGATCCTGCAACAACTGATTCAACAGGGCGGCGGCGCGATGAAATCGCTGCTGGCGCTCAAGCAACTTCTGGATGACCGGCGCCTTACACGCTTGCAGGAATACATCTCGAAGATGTCGGCGAAGATGTCGGTGGTCATGATGCTGTTCCTGTTCCCAGCCTTGCTGATCGTACTGGCGGGCCCCGGATTTACCGCAATCACCCGGGCGTTTGCGTCCTGACATGGAGAGGGTTTGATGAAAACACTGATGGTGGTGGCGAGCCTGTTGCTGCTGGGCGGTTGCGCAACCGATGGTCAGGCGCCGTGGACGGCCATGCTTGCGCCCACCAGTTGCAGCAAGCTGAGCGCCGAGCAGGAGTTGTCGTTGAATCTGGTGGACGATCTGGCCAATGACGGCAAGCTGCACGCCAGCCTGGCCAACCTGCAGGGCCTGCCCGACAACCTTGTAGAGGTGCGTTTGCGCAAGGCCAGGGTCTATCGCCTGCTGGGGCGCAGCGAAGCCGAACCGCTGTATCGCGGCCTGCTCGGCACTTGCCTGAGCGCCGACGCCGAACACGGTCTGGGTCAGCTGTATGCCGCCCGTGGCGATAACGGCCAGGCCCAGGCTCATCTGCAACGGGCCGTTCGACTGGCGCCGACCAATGAAAACATCCACAACGATCTGGGCGTGGTGTACCTCAATCAGCTGCGGCTCGAAGACGCGCGCTTCGAGTTCCTCACGGCCATCGAACTCAAGCAGAACAATCAATTGGCGACGCTGAACCTGATCACCTTGCTGATCTACCAGAACAACTGGCAGCAGGCCGCCGAAATCGTCAGTCGCGCGCACCTGACCCCGGAACAGTTCACCGACGCTCAGGAGCGGGCGGAAAAACTAAAGTCCCCGATCAAGGCAAAACCTGCCACCGACAATCAGGTCGCGGTGGCGGCCGACCCGCAACCGGCGACGATCAAGTGAACCTCAGGGAGGCCACATGAACATCTGCAAAACACTGTGCTGCATGAGCCTGTTGAGCCTGCCGCTCGGCGCGCTGGCCATCGACGCCGGTCCCGCCTCGGCCCAGCAGCAGGAAACCGAAGGCTGGCTGTTGCTGCAAAGCCGCAACAAGGCCGCCTCCCCCGATCCACAGGCGGCCACGGCCACCGAACGAGAGCTGGCCATGCAGCGCTGGCTGAAGAAATACAAATATGACATTCCCGACTTCTATGACCCCGACGCCGGGGGCAAGATCGAGAGGAAGAACTGATTGAAGGTGTCGACGCCCCTGGCCGCACAATGGCGACCAGGAACAAAGAACTAGTGCGCGGTAACCCGCTGCCGCAAAGCTGCGGCACTCGGCGAAAGCGCCAGCGCCAGTTGGGTGCGGTTGTGCATGTGGGTCAGGCGCAGCACCTGCGAGACGTAAAGCTTGACGGTGTTTTCGGTGATGCCCAGCTCGCAGGCGATCTGGTAATTGGTCTGCCCCTTGCCCACCAGACGCGCCACGTCCAGTTGCCGCGGCGACAGCTGATTGAAGATGGCCGGGATCTCCAGCGCATCGGTGTCACCCGATGCCTGCTCACTGACGGGAGCCGGCCCACGACGCACCTTGTCCAGATCCTGATACAGATCATCGATGGACGACGACAGGTCTTGCAGCTTCTGGTTCAGGTGCCCCAGCTGCAGGGTTTTCTGCCGTTCCTGCAGCACGGCCTCCTGACGCTGCAGGCCTTCGAGGAGTTCGTCCAGGTTGACCGGTTTCTGATAGTAGTCGGCAATCCCGGCGCGCAACGCCTTGATCACATCCTGCTTGTCGGCGCGGCCGGTGAGCATGATCGCCTCGAACACCCGCGCCTTGCCGGCCTGTCGCTGCAGTTCCTGCACCAGCTGGATGCCGTCGAGGTCCGGCATGTGCAGATCGCACAGCACCAGACCGATCGCCGGATCCTCGGCAAAACGCTCGACGGCCTCTTTGCCGGACCCGCAGGGGACACAGCGATAGCCGCTGCTCTCGAGAAACTCACAGAGCTCCTCGACGATCAGCGCCTGATCATCGACAACGAGGACTTTTACCGCAGATGTAAGCTTGTTCACGTGCCACTCCATGCCCGGGCCAAAACTGACCGTTCCTGTACTGTCAGCCGTTGGCTGTATAACCAGTTCATTAGAAAGTAGACGCACTTTCCGACTATGTACATAAGACTAGTGGCGTTTGGCGACTAATGGATCCAAGGTAGTACGAGCAGGAAACCGATCAGCACGAACGGCGCAAATGGCAGCTTTTTTGACATGGATGGCGCCATATATCGAAGACGATGCCTAAGCCCTTGACTCATATGCAGCCAGACTCTTGGCGCCAGCAGGATCCAGACGACGCTTGCGACACCGGCGCCGATAAAAATCCCGAGCAACGACAGACCGTCTGTCGCAAGGCCAAGGGCTGTCATTAATTTCACATCGCCGGCCCCCATGCGTCCCATGAAATACCCCGGCAGGGTGAACGCCAGCGCCACCAGACAGGCCCAGCCGCCCTGCTCCGCTGCGGCCCCCGTCCAGGTCGTTCCGAAATACAGCAGATAAACCAGTGCCAGGGCGCCAACGCCCAATGTCATGGCGTTGGTGATCCTTCGCTGCCGGGCATCCTGGGCCGCACACAAGGTCAACCAGATCAGAAGAACAAAGCTTTGCATCCGGTAAAAACCGTCCGTTTTGGCTGAATGATTCTATGCTGATACTACGCAGTGACTGTCAGGGTAGACGCACGGATGAAAACCGGCTCTCGGAAGGCGCAAAAAGGCGCGGTGGCGATCGAATTCGCCGTGGTGTTCGTGATCTTCTTCGCGGTGTTTTACGGCCTGGTCAGCTATGCCCTGCCGTTCGTGCTGATGCAGACGTTCAATCAGGCCACCGCTGAAGCGGTACGTCGCAGTGTGGCGGTCGACCCCACGACGCCCAACTACTCGACAGTTGTCGTCAACACCGCCAATGCCGCCCTGACGCAGCAGTTTTCAGGCCTGCCCAGCGCCCTGAACGTCGTGGTCGGCGTGGACACTTCAGCGATCTATGACACGACGCAGGGTACGCTTACCGTCAGCGTCAACTACCCCGTCAGCAAGCTCAATCAGGTCATTCCGTTTCTGGTGTTACCGGGCGTCGGCGCCGTCCCCAGCCTGCCCACCAACCTGACCGCCAGCTCGAGCCTGAAATTTTGACGTCCGGGGACAATCTGTTCGGCCGCCTGCTCAAGCGCGCGCCGCTGGCCGGCGACCTGCCGGACGTGCTCGGCTCGCCCGCGACGGGCCTGCACCTGTACCTCGATGGCGAAGGCGCCGTATTGCAGATGGCCGGCCCCTTGCGCCTGTTGCTGGCACAGCAGATTCCCTATGACAAACCGTTGCCACTGCACGATTTACTGCTACCCCACAGCACCCTGGCGATCGAAGGCCGGCCACAGGAATGGCAAGGGCTACTGCTGGACCTGGACTTCCCCGGTCTGGGCGAACAGACCCTGCACCTGCGCGGCTGGGCCCAGCCTCTGGGCAACGGCTGGCTGCTGCAACTGATCGACATTGCCGACCTCTTGTCCGAACGCCGGCAAGCCCATCAGCGCGAGGCGTGCCACAGGATCGCCGAGCAGATCAGCAAGCAGTTGCGCAGTTGCAGCCTGGGACGACTGCCGGTGGTCGTCAGCGATCAACTGCAGATCATCGCCCAGCTCTGGCAGATCCCGTGTGTGGCGCTCGCACTGCTCGATGAACAGGAACTGGGCTGGCAGATTCACTGCCAGTTCCACGCCCACGACGCGCCTGCGCTATGGCACGACGGCCAACGCCTGGGCACGCCGCTGGACAGCCTCAATGGCACCGGCCCGCAACGCCTCGGCGCGCATTATGGCCAGTATGAACACACACGGGTGCAGGGGCTGTTCGGCAATGCCGAGGGTTTCGCCGTGCCCTACAGCGACGATAGAGGCGTGATGGCGTGGCTACTCTGCGGTTTTTACGCCGTCGACAAGACCGCGCCCTATCTGACCGACAGTGACTGGTTGATGCTGGCCGGCGCTCTGGCAGGCCCGTTGCTCGGGCGTTTGCGTGAGCAGCAGCATCAACTGCAACTGGAGCGCCTCGAGTCGTTGCAGACATTGCTGGGCACCGGCTGGTGGGAAATCGGCAGCATTGGCGAACACATTCAGCTGGCCCCGACGCTGGCCGTCACCCTGCAACAGGACAGCTCGACGCTGCCCCTGGAACACTGGCTGAACCTGATCCACCCCGCTGACCGCGAAGAGGTGCGCAGCCGACTGCAAGCCCTGCAGATACATGGGGAAATCCTCGATCTGTGCGTGCGTCTGCATCGACCCGATGCCAGTCAGACGCCCGCGTGGTATCGCCTTCAGGGGCAGGTCAGCGGCACCGGCGATCACCGCCGGCTGGCGGGCTTCATGCTGGACATCAGCGACATCAAGAACCAGCAGCAACTGGCCGCTGCGGCCCATGCGCGGCTGGACAATCTGATCGCCAGCTCGCCGGCGGTCATCTATGTCCAGCACTACGTCGAAGGGGCCTTGCTGCCGGCGTTTTTCAGCGCCAGTCTGCAACCGCTGCTGGGCTGGAGCCTGGAAGACTGCGATGCCGGTGCGTTGGTGGAGCGGATACACCCGGATGATCGGCCCCTGTATTTCGAACGCACCCGCCAACTGTTGCGCGAAGGTTCGGTACGCGCCCGCTATCGCCTTCGCGACAGTCGCGGCGATTACCACTGGCTGCTCGACGAAGCCCGCCTGCTGCGCAATGACCTCGGGCTGCCGGTGGAAGCCGTTGGGCTCTGGCTGGATGTCACCGAAGCAACGTTGGCCGCCGAACAAGTCAGACAGAGTGAAGAACGCTACCGGATTCTGGTGGAAGACTCGCCAGCGATGATCTGCCGTTATCGTCCGGACCTGATCCTGACCTTCGGCAACCGTCCTTTGGCGAAGTATCTGGAATGCGCGCCCGAAGATTTACCCGGGGTCAATCTGGGCAGCTGGATGTCGGACGTACAACGTGCAGACTTCGTCGAGCGTCTGGCGTTGTTGACCCCGGAGTCCCCCGTCAGCACCGCCGAAATCAACCTGCAATTGCCGGGGCGCGAGCATGCGTGGTGGGTGTGGTCGGATCGCGGCGTGTTCGATGAGCACGGCAAACTGATCGAAGTGCAAGCCGTTGGCCGCGACAACACCGAAGTGCGCCGCTCCCAACAACAACTCACGCAAAGCGCAAAAATGGCCACCCTCGGCGAAATGGCCACAGGTCTCGCCCATGAAATCAATCAGCCGTTGAACGTCATGCGCATGGCCATCGTCAACGTGCAGAAGCGCCTGAGCAACGGCGATGTGCAGATCGACTACCTGACCGACAAACTCAACCGCATCGACGCCCAGGTCCAGCGCGCCGCGAAAGTAGTGGACCACATGCGAGTGTTCGGCCGTCGCTCGGAGATCGAACAACAGCTGTTCAACCCGGCCAGCGCCATCGAAGGCACTCTGTCGTTGTTGGCCGAAGGCATGCGCGGCAAAGGCGTGGATTTGCGCATCAGTGAAACCCCGTTCGAGGTTCAGGTGCGCGGTTACGTCGATCAGCTGGAGCAGGTGTTGATCAACCTGATGGTCAACGCCCGGGATGCGTTGCTGGGCAAGCGCGAGTCTGACTCAGGGTTCAAACCCTGGATCTCGATCTATGCCGAGCACGACGAGCAGAAGGTGCGGCTGTGGGTCGAGGACAATGGTGGCGGTATCGATCCGCGTCTGCTTGAGCGGATATTCGAGCCGTTCTTCACCACCAAACCGGTGGGTGTCGGCACCGGTCTGGGGTTGTCGGTGAGTTACGGGATCATTGAAAACATGGGCGGTCACCTCAGTGTGCGCAACTCGGTGGACGGCGCACGCTTCTGCATCGAACTGCCGATCGCCCCCGACGACTAGATCACCAAATAAGCCTTGCCGGTCTGGCCGCAGGTCATGTTGGCGCCGACGTCCACGTCCATCAGATTGATCCCCAGTCCACTGAGCAAATTGTTGAGCAGCGGATCCAGCAGAGGGCTGACCAGATTGGTGATCAGCGGTTGCAGGATCGTCGTCACATCGCTGATCAGGCTGGCAACGCCGGTGATGATCGCCCCCAGCGGGTTGCTGCCCTGCGGCTTGTAAACGATCAGATTGATCCCGGCCAAGGTGCTCGCCAGGCTGTTGACGATGTTGCTGGTGGGTGCGACGGAAATCACGCTCGGCGGCAGCTTCAGGTTGGGCGGCGTGGCAAACGGCGTGCCGCTGGAAAACACCAGATCCTGGGTGTTTTTCGCCACTTGGGTATCGACCATGATCGCAATGCCGCCGGCGCCGTATTGCACGTGGGTGCTCGGGTCGCAGGTGCCGATTCCAAGGATTTTGTGGCACGTCACGATGCCCAGATCCACCAACGGCAGCGGGGTGACCGTGGGCTCGGCAGAAGAAGAAAAGGCGTTGGTCGGGTCGATCTTGCCCAGTTTGAGATCGGCGACGGAGGTGATGGTGTGGGCCGTCAGGCTCTTGGTCCCGGTGTTACCGGTGGGGCAGCTGTAGTCGGTGACGTAACTGATGGCGCCCCCGGCATCGAGGCTGATGTCGATTTCCGGCGAGGGCAGCAGCAGTGGGTCCAATTGCTGGCAACCTGCACCGAGCAGGCAGCCCACCGAGTTCAGGGTGGCGACCAGATTCAGGCTGAGCAGTGCATTTAGTGTCGGGGTCAGGGTTCCGACCAGTCCCAGCACGGCGTTGGTCAGCCCGGCAACCCCGGACAACACCGGCAGATTCACCGAAAGCATCGTGCGGATCTGCGCGGTGCGCACGTAAATCCGGTTCGGCCCGGTGGGGTTGGCCTTGGCCAGCGCCGGATCACCGATAGCGGAGAACTGCGGCGGCTCGATGACCTTGACCCGCACCGTGACATTCGCCAGCCCCAGCACGCTGATCGGCAGGGTGGCAGCCACCGCGCTGTTGCTGTTGGCCAGCTGGATCACGCCCTGGATCAGTTGCAGCAGTTGCAGATTGGCGTCGAGCCCGGCCGCCGTGGTGCCGGTCTGCAATTGCAGGATATCGCCCAGCTTGAGTGGCGCGGCATTGATCGCCGCGACTTGCAGTTGCCCCAGCGCGGTAATCACGTCGGCGGTTGCGCCATTGAGCTGGACCACCGTAATCGCGGCCTGGATCAATTGCGTCACGGTGGTCTGGGTATTGAGCAACTGAGTGTAGTTGCCGGCGGCGACGTTGAGGTTGATCGCCAGTTGATTCAGATAACTGAGCAGATTGATGTCGGTGTTGAGCAGGCCGTTCCAGCCCACAGCCGTCAGATTCACACTGCCGCCCAGCAAGCCGGAGACCAGCGGGTTGAGAATGCTCGACTGAGCGGTGCTGATGTTGGCCAGGTTGCTGCGGATATTCAGTTGGGCCACGGTGGGCTGGGGTTGCGCGGCCACGGCCGAGGCATAGAGCACGGTGTTGAGGCTCAGCGGTGTGCCGCTGAAGAGTGACTGCACACCACCGGCGAAACTGGTGGTCACGGTGTGGTTGGCCGCGACCTTGACCGCCACCGCCTGAGTGGCGTCCACGCTGAACGCGCGCAAACCGCTGGAGGCCGTTACCAGTATGCCGCAGTCGACCACCAGCACGTTATTCGCGTCCGTGACAAAACCGTTGCGTGTCGCACTTTGCCCCGCGTAACTGGCCGCCGTGAGGCCCGGCAGGCAGTTGCCGCCACGGCTGACCGCCTCCAGCGCCGCGTTATCCACCAGACGCTGCAACTTGCGCTGTTCCATGTACAGACGGCCGGTGTCCACCACCAGCAACATCAGGATCAGCGCGAGGCTGAGGGTCGCCGCCGCCATCAAACCGATGGCCCCGCGCTGTCGGGCGGGGCCGCGACACTGCGAAAGACGCGACATGGCGCACTCCTTTGCCGGCGCACGGCCGGGCGCAAGCTCCATTGGTGGAGTCAGTGTAGACCCGGCGCAACGACACTGCTGGCAACGCGCCAGCCGTGCCTGCGAAAAAGAAAAACGGGAGCCCTTGGGCTCCCGTTCATGGCGCACACCTAGCGCGGAGGGTAATTCGACAGAATCCGCGTCACCGTTTCATGGATGGCGTTGCTGCGGTCCGCCGGGTTCGGCGTGCGGCTGAGCATCTGTTCATCGCTGCCGCGCCACACCAGTTTGCCGTCCTTGCCGTCGAGCAGGTCGATCTGAATGGTCGCGACCTTGTAGGTGATGTTGCGGGTTTCGTTGTACATCGGTGCGCCCCAGTAACCGTTCCATGGGCCACCCCAACCGCCGCCGTAATTGGTGGTGACCTGTTGCTGGCGATCCTCGACGATCAGGTAGGTCTGCACATTCAAGTCACCCTTGGTTCCCGCAGCGGCCGGACGCAGGCCGCGCTGGTCGAGTTGATCGGCGACGGACTGGCGAATCCGCTGTTCGGTCAGGTCGCTCTTGATCCGTGGGTCGTCGGGGCGGTATTGCAGGGCGGGTTCTTTCCAGCTCCAGCTACGGTAGGCGGCAAAGTCGCGGCTGGCGTCAAAGTCATGATTGACCTGGTTGGCGGCGCAGGCACTGAGCAGCGCGGCCATGGCCAGTAAAGCAAAACGGCGGAACATGGTTTTTCTCCGGTGGAAAACATGAACCTGAGGGAGCTTCCGGTTCACGGGAAGCTAACTGGGAGGATACGCCGACATGGCCTTTTCGACAGCCTCCCGGATCGCATCGGCCCGGTCACTCTGGTTGCCCTGGGTGCCGGTTTCGGCGCTGGCACTCCAGACCGGCTGACCGGTGCCGGCGTCGAACAGATCGACCCGTACCACCACGACCTGTTCCTGATAGGTGCGCACGATCGGCACTGTGTTGTACATACCGTAACCGCGGCCGTAACGGTCATAGCCACCGTATCCGCCGTAATAACCGTAATCGTCCTGGACCTGGCGCAAGCGGGTTTCCAGACTCAGGTTGGCGCTGACGAACAAGTCGGCCGGGCGATTGTCATGAAGTGGGCGCAAGCCGCGTTGATCCAGCGCACTGCTGACCGCTTCGGCCACTTGCGCCGAATCCGCCCAGGCACTCCCCGGCGGCAGGCGTCCGTTGAGCCACGCCCAACTGCGGTAGCGCCCGTAATCCCGTGGTGGCGCGGGATAAGCGCTGCGGTCGAAGGTGGTCGCGGCTTGCGGAGGCGCCGGCGGCAATGGCCGCGACTGCGCCACATAAGGGTTGCTGCCCTGGCAGGCGGCCAACCCCAGACAGATCAGCAATAACCCTGAATGACCTTTCATTTCATGCTCCGATCAGATCGGCCGGCAGATCCAGTGCAAGTAGCGCCCAAGCCCGGCGAAGCTTGGGTGACGACGGTGGGCGAGCTCCATCTCGAGCAAATCAATCAACTCGGCACGAGCCTGGAATTCCACCGGCATGTAATCGTGGAAAACCCGCACCCCGCTCTGACTTTCGACCTGCCACAACCCTTCGAGTTGCGCGGCCAGCTCCCGTGGATCGAGCGGCTGCTGCGGGGTCAGGCTCTGCTTCTCGCCGGCCATGTCGTTCTTGCGCATTTTCTTGAAATGGCCTTTGAGCAGGTTGCGGTAGACCAGCGCATCACGGTTGTAGAACGCCAGCGACAGCCAGCCACCGGGTTTGGTCAGTTGATGCAGCACCGGCAGGATCGCGTGGGGTTCGGCCAGCCATTCGAGCACGGCGTGGCAGATCACCACGTCATAAGGTTCGGTGAGTTGGCCGAGCAGCTCCTGCCACGGCGCCTGAATGAACGTCGCGGTCTGCCCGGCCTCGGCGAAACGCTGACGCGCGCCTTCGAGCATCGGTTCGGCCGGCTCGGTAAAGGTCACCTCGTGTCCGCGCTCGGCAAGCCACAACGACATGTGGCCCAGGCCGCCACCGATGTCCAGTACCCGTAACGGACGATCCGGCAAGGCTTCGGCAAGATCGGCCTGCAACACCGCAAGGCGGATCGCGCCTTTGGCGCCGCCGTAGATCTTTTCGGCGAAACGGGTCGCCAACTGATCGAAATGACGGTCGCTCATCAGCTGAACCGCCGTTCGCTGTCGGCGAGCTTGCTACGCACCACTTCATTCATGTCCAGCCCCAGCTCGCTGCACAGCAGCAACAGATAAAGGACGATGTCGCCGACTTCCTGGCCGGCGTGGGCCAGTTTGTCCGCCGGCAGTTCGCGCGACTGGTCTTCGGTCAGCCACTGGAAGATTTCCACCAGCTCGGACATTTCTACGCTGGCGGCCATGGCCAGGTTTTTCGGGCTGTGAAATTGCCGCCAGTCATTGCGGTCGCGAATGGCGTGCAGGCGTTCGGTCAGTTCAACAAGGTTCATCGGGTTCTCCTGAAGGCGTATAGCTTCGGGGGGATGCCGCACGAAGGCAAGGGGCAGCCACCACCCGGCAAACCCTCTATGCTTGCAGGGAACTCGGCCGCCCCCGGCGCGGCCCAAGGCTCAGCTCTTTCATCAGGATGCAAACATGCAGGTAGAAAGCTTTTTCGAATGGTTGGGCCAGGCGCTCGGCTCGATCATCCGCTTCATCGTCGACGGCCTGAGCGGCCTGTTCAACATCTTGGGCAATGCCGGCGGCAACTTCGTCGACGGGCTGGCGAAGGCCCTGGGCATGGACACTTCGATCATCAGCATCATCGCGCTGATCGTCGGGTTAATGCTGCTGTGGTCGGCGATACGCGCGTTCATGAATGCGTCGATCATTGCCGGAATCATCTGGTTGCTGCTGGGGTTGTGGCTGCTGAGCTGGATCATTCACTGACCCCACCCGCTACAATGCCGCTCCCCAAGGAGCCCGCATGTCCAACCTGACCGCCGACTGGCACGACCGCCCGACCCATCGCCGGGTCTGGGCCCTCGCCGCCCCCATGATCCTTTCGAACATTTCCGTGCCGCTGGTGGCGCTGGTCGACAGTACCGTCATCGGTCACCTGCCCCACGCCCATCAGTTGGGCGCGGTGGCGGTCGGGGCCAGCCTGTACACCTTTCTGGCCTGGGCCATGGGTTTTCTGCGCATGGGTACCACCGGGTTCGCCGCACAGGCTGCCGGGCGCAGCGATGGTGCGGCGCTGCGGCAGATCCTGCTGCAAGGCCTGTTGCTGGCCATGGGACTGGCACTGCTGCTGGGTGCTGTGGGCGTGCCGCTGAGCGGGGTCGCCCTGCACTTCATGCAGCCGTCGCCGGAGCTCAATCAACTGACCCGCGACTTCTTCCACACACGCCTGTTCGGGTTGCCGGCGGCCCTGGCCAGTTATGCACTGGTCGGCTGGTTCCTCGGCACCCAGAACGCCCGGGCACCGCTGGCGATTTTGCTGACGACCAACCTGATCAACATCGTGCTGAACCTGTGGTTCGTCATCGGCCTGGACTGGGGCGTGGTCGGTTCGGCCCGGGCCTCGGTGATCGCCGAATGGAGCGGCGCCCTGCTTGGCCTGGCGCTGACCCGCAAGGCCTTGCGCGCCTATCCCGGGCATATCGTCTGGGCGGCATTGAGGCTGTGGCAGAGTTGGCGACCGCTGCTGGGGGTCAACCGCGACATCTTCATCCGCAGCCTGGCGCTGCAGTCGGTGTTTTTCCTGATCACCGTACAAGGCGCACGGCTGGGTGATGCCACGGTCGCAGCCAACGCGCTGCTGCTCAACGGCCTGCTGCTGACCGCCCATGCGCTGGACGGACTGGCCCACGCGGTCGAAGCCTTATGCGGTCATGCCATCGGTGCCCGTGACCGCCTCGCGTTGCGTCGTTCGCTGGTGGTGGCCGGAGGCTGGTCGCTGCTCGCGAGTCTGGGTTTCGCCGCGCTGTTCCTTTTTGCCGGGCACCTGTTCATCGAGATGCAGACCGATATCCAGAGCGTGCGCGAGACCGCGTTCATCTATCTGCCTTACCTCGCCGTCCTGCCGTTGATTGCGGTCTGGAGCTACTTGCTCGACGGTCTGTTCATCGGCGCCACCCGCGCCCGGGAAATGCGCAACGGCATGCTGCTGACGGTCGCTCTGCTGCTGCCGTTCGCCTGGGCGTTAAGTGCACTGGGCAATCACGGCCTGTGGATTTCATTCCTGCTGTTCATGGTGCTGCGCAGCCTGACCCTCGGCACACTGGCGTGGCGACTGCAGCGCAACGACGGCTGGTTTACCGGTGCCGCTCACTGAGACGGCGTGTCCCGGATAAAACCGACAACCTGATCCAGTACCGGCGACAGCCACCTCAATGGCCGCGACAGGGTTGCTACCAACGTCGCGTGGTTGGGCCGGGCATAGTAAAAATCCTGCACCGGCACGCCGGCCTCGCGCAGCGTTCGCGCCAGCCCGCCGGTATTGCGGGTCGGATCGACCAGACTGTCCCGGCTCGCGGCTATCAGCAGTGCCGGTGGTGCTTCGGGGCTGACATGCCGGATCGGCTGCGATTGCGGCGGTGAGTCCGGCCAGAAGAACACCGGGCGTACCTCGGGATTTTTGATCGGCAGAAAATCGTAAGGGCCGGCCAGACCGATCCAGCCGCTCAGGTCTGCCGGCGACATCCCGACCGCGCCCAACAGGCGCGGGTCCAGCGCCAGCATCGACGCGTTATACGCCCCGGAACTGTGTCCCATCAGGTACAGCCGCCGGGGATTGCCGGAGTACTCCTGGATATGGGCCTTGGTCCATCCGACTGCACGGGCTCCGTCCTCAAGAAACAGCGGGTAACGAACCTGCGGGTACAAGCGATAGTCCGCCACCACCGTCACGATGCCCCGGGAGGCCAGCGCCTCGCCGACAAACCGGTAATCACCACGGTCGCCACTGTTCCAGCTGCCACCATAGAAAAACACCACCACCGGGGCGTCTTCGAGCAGATGACGCGGCACGTAGACATCGAGCTTCTGACGCGGATCCTCTCCGTAGGCGATGTCTGCGGTTTTGACGTAGCTGTTCTCAGGGGTCAGGCCATTGAGCATTTTCAGCGGCGAACAACCACTGAGCACCAACAGCAGAAAACCAGCGGGGATCGCGCAAAACCAGTGCCGTAAAGAGTGGGCCATGCGCGCGAAACCTCGTGTCAGGGTGGGTTGTTCTGCCAGCGGCGTCGCAGATGATCGAGCCGCTCTTGCTGGGTCAATCCTTGCGGCGGTTGCACCAGTTCTGCACGCGGATGCAGCAAGCGTAGCCACAGCCAGTCGTCCAGCACGGCCCGCTCGCTGAAACCCAATGTCAGGCCCTGTTCAACGTGGGAGGACAATGTGCGGTAATCGGTTCCCGTCGATTGACTCCAGCGCCAGATATGTTGCTCCAGCAGACAGCGATGCAGGCGCTCGCGTTGATGACGGGTCAGTGCCTGTTCGATCTTCAGAGGCTCGACATCCAGCCCCGGATTTCGCAGTTGTTGCCAGCCCAGGCTGCCGCTCGCCCGGTCGGCCCAGGTACCGCCGAACCAGCGCAGCCAACTGATCGGCCCGAACCAGCGACTCAACTGTCGGGCATTGCAGGCGTCGAAAAAGTAGCTGGCGGTCTGCCGGTCGTAGTAATTGAGCAGCGCACGATGATTCAGGCCAATAGAAACCGTCAGCATCCGTTGCAAATGTTCACGCAGCGATTCGGCCGTGGCATCGCTGCCCAGCAGCAACCCGCACCAGGTCTGCGGGTCGGTGTGACACAACGCCGATAGCACCGGGCAATCGCGCAGATCAACCAACAACGGTCCCTGCTCGCAAACAGGCTGGAACTCCGTGCCATCAAACAACTTCAGGCACGGCACACCCGCGAACCCTTGACGTAATACGCTCAACGCCTGCGGTGCATGCGCGACATCCAGCAAAAGCCACTGTGCACTCTGTCCCGACACCCTGCCGCTCATCGCCCATCGCCAGAGTTGAGCCCGGCGACCAGTCGACAACTGCATACCGACTCCCGACAGTGTCGATAACTGCCGCCTCCCGGCATCAGACACAACAGCATCAAAGGCTCGCGCGTACTCAACCATGGTGCCAGGCCTTCACTCTCAAGAGAGTCGGGCAGCGCTGGCGGATTGTCATCCTCATGGCTCTCGACAGTTACCGGGGGCTGCAGAACGCCGCTGATCACCGGTTGCTCGGGATCGCCTTCGAGAAAGCTCACCACCACTTCGACACCTTCACGCAATAACGTCAGCCCCGTATCCGCCAACGCGGGGGCCAGAGGCAGCCAGCAGTGGCTGGGTTTTGCACCCTCGCCCTGATAAAGCCAGTCGAACTGGACCGCGACCGGCCGCGACCGATCAGGACGCGGTTCATCGACGGTTACGACCCAGGCCCGTTGCAGACTGCCCATGCGCAACGCCGAACGTTCGACCACCGACTCACACGCCTGCCAGTGGTCGGCGGCACAGAGCCGGTTGCTGTATGAGGGGTCCAGCGTCTGATCGGCGCGGTGTTCGACTCGGGTCAGCAACCATTCTGTGTCGCACCCTGCAAACGGCCGCGGGGACACACTCAACCATCGACCACAACGCAGGGTTGGTACATCGGAATGGCCCTGCGCCGTTTGGACCCGCAGGGTGTATTCACCGGGTCCTCGGGCCTGCTCCCGCATCAGCCAGCGGCGCACCGCCGGCGCACGCCCCTCAGCCGCGAAACTCACTTTCCCCGTTTGCGGCAGCAATGCCGGATCGTCACCGAACACCAGGCAATGGTTCTCGTGCCCATGCTCGAAGTGATAGTGAATTCGCGACTGCGCGCACAAGCGCTGCACCAGTTGCAGATCTGTTTCGCCGTATTGGGTACAGAAGGCCCGAGACGGATGGTTGGCCTGTAATTCGAACCGGCGCTGGTGGCCAATGATGCCGTGCTCCCTGAGCACCTGATCGAGGATCTGCGGCACCGACCGGCCACTGAAGATTCGCTGGCTATGGCGCAGGCCCAGACAACTCAGCTTCGGGCCCATGCGCGCCCGGCACAACCTGGCGCCGTGGCCATGTTCGTGCTGGACGAGACCCTGCAACTGCCCGTGCACGCCATTGCCCGAGGGCCCGAAGCACAGGCGTGCCGAGCGGTACAGAAGGCCGCCAAGGTCGAGATGAGGATCGTCGATCAACAGATCGATTTCGAACGCAAAAGGCTCGCTGATCGCCTCACAACCAGTAAAGGCCAGGACTTCGAGCGGGGCGGACAGACCCGCGACATCGAGGCGAAACGACGACTCGTCGGCTGGATCGAACATGAGCGATTCTCTACAGGAGGGGCGGCCGGGGATTCTCGCCGAGAGCCATGGCCGAGTAGAGAGCCGAAGTACAAATTAGGAAATAGCCTACGCGAAAAGCAGACAACATCACTTTTCTCGGGTGGATGAAGGGCAATTCGCAAGCAGAAAAGAGAGAAGTCTCATCAAGTCATCTGAAACTTCCGCTGCGTGCGGAACAATTTCAGACAACCTGATGGATTCGGAACCTGACGTCAGGAAGACAGGTACGAGGAACGGGTCAGCCCCAGGCGCAATGCATCGAGGAACTGGGTGCGCTCGCTGGCGCTGATGCGGGCACTGGCGCACTTGTCGCGGTAGTGGGTCATCAGCTCTTCCGGCGACAGGTGCACGTAGCGCAGCATGTCTTCGATGGTGTCGTGGGTCTCGATCCCGGCGTGATACACGCTGCCGTCGGCGTTCTGATAGATGTTCACCGAGTCGGTGTCACCGAACAGGTTGTGCATGTCGCCGAGGATTTCCTGATACGCGCCGACCAGGAACACGCCCAGCAAGTAATCTTCACCCTCGTTCAGCCCGTGTACCGGCAGGCTGGTTTCGATGCTCTGCTCGTCGACATATTGGTTGATCTTGCCGTCGGAGTCGCAGGTCAGGTCTTGCAGCACCGCGCGGCGCAGCGGCTCTTCATCGAGACGATGCAGCGGGATGATCGGCAGCACCTGATCGATGGCCCAGGTGTCCGGCAGGCTCTGGAACACCGAGAAGTTGCAGATGTACTTGTCGGCCAGCTTGTCGTTGAGTTCGTCCAGCACCTGACGATGCGAACGCTGACGCGCCTTCAGCGAATTGTGCAGGCGACGGCACACAGCGAAGTAGCACTGCTCGGCCAGGGCTTTCTCGGCCAGGGTCAGTTTGCCGTCGGCGTACTGGGCGGCCACGTCGCTCATGTAGTGAGTGGCGCGCCAGTAGGTTTCCGTGACCATTTCGATGTCGGTCGGGCCGAGCAGATCAACCAGCCATTGCACGGTTTCCGGCAGCGACTCCTTGTTCTCGATCTGCGGCACGTCGTCGTTGTGTTTCTCGACGTCGGTCACCTGCACCACCAGCATCGCATGGTGAGCGGTCAGCGAACGGCCGCTTTCGGAGAAGATGTGCGGATGCGGCAGGCTCTGCGCATCGCAGAATTCCTTGAGCATGCCGACCACGACACCGGCGTAGTCGTCCATGTCGTAGTTGATCGAACTGGCGTTGCGCGAGTGGGTACCGTCGTAGTCGACACCCAGACCGCCACCGACGTCGATGTGATCGACCGGCAGACCCAGATTGCGCAACTCGCCGTAGTATCGAATCGCTTCCTTGAAGCCGTGCTGGTAGTCGGCCAGATTGGCGATCTGCGAACCCATATGGAAGTGCAGCAGACGGATGCCCTGATCCAGGCCGGCCGCGCGGAAACGCTCCACCACCGACAGCAGTTGTGCCGCCGACAGGCCGAACTTGGATTTCTCGCCACCGGTGTCCGCCCACTTCGACGACGCCAGCGACGACAGGCGAACACGCAAGCCGACCTGCGGCTTGACCTTGAGCGACGCGGCTTCTTCGATCACCAGACCGACTTCGGATTCTTTCTCGATCACGATGAACACGTTGTGGCCGAGCTTCTGGCCCATCAGCGCCAGACGGATGAACTCGCGATCCTTGTAACCGTTGCAGACGATGGTGCCGCCCTTCGGCGCCAGCGCCAGCACAGCCAGCAGCTCAGGCTTGGAGCCGGCTTCCAGACCGATGGAGACGTTCTGGGTGGCGATGATGTTTTCGATCACCGCTTCTTGCTGGTTGACCTTGATCGGGTACAGCGCGGTGTACTTGCTCTGGTATTCCAGTCGCTCGATGTTCGAGTCGAAAGCACCGGTCAGCTGACGCACGCGGTCTTGCAGAATGTCGGGGAAACGCACCAGCAACGGCAAGGACAAGCCACTCTTGCGCAACTGGTCGACTTGCTCGAACAGGTCGATCGGTGAACTGCTCGGACCGTTCGGACGAACTTCGACGCGACCGGCGTCATTGATCGCGAAATACCCGGCCCCCCAATGGCGAATCCCGTAAACACTGCGGCTGTCCGCAACTGTCCATTGGCTGCCATCGTCTTTGCGTGTGCGTCGTACGGACATCGAAGTCCCCTATAAAGAAGTCATAGTGCGTCGCCTGATTGCAGGCCGGCGCAGTCTAAAGAGTGAAAATGACGGTTCGTCAGCGGGGCGGTAGACCGCGCTGACAGCGTTGAGTTTAGAAACCGGTCATGAACAGGCTCTGTGAAAACCATGGAGACGACGCCGGGACTGATGACAATCAGAGCCGGATCAAGCCGCTGGTGGTTTTCACAGAGGCTGCTAGCCGCCGGACTTCTTCGCCTTGAAACCGTGCTTGATCAACTCGGCCAAGAGTAGCTCGACATGATCGCCCTGAATCTCGATGACCCCGTCTTTCAACGCACCGCCGGTGCCGCAACGCTTCTTCAGCGTCGTCGCCAGCTCTTTGAGTGCGTCTTCGGCCAGGGGCACGCCGGTGATGGTGGTCACCGTCTTGCCGCCACGGCCCTTGCTCTCGCGGCGCACGCGGGCAATGCCGTCGCCGGCCGGGATCACGGTTTGTCTGCAGATACAGGCGTCCACCGGTTTACTGCATTCCGGGCAATGACGACCTGCGTCGGTGGAAAATACCAGGCCGCCCAGGGCGGCGAAGGATGCGGCTTTTTTGGCCACCGGCAATCCTCTCGGGAGGACAAAGACTGATCGCAGCCTTGGGCAAGGCTATCGACCGCGAAGCCCCACTCAGGCAGGGGCAGCGCTACTGTGCCGGTTGCTCCTGTAAAGCAGGCCGGCACAGCTTGAAAAGGTCGCGCAGTGTAACGGCAAAAACGTCGATTGCTAAGTGCCAATCGGCGCCATTTTATGAGTTCTTTGCGACGCCGCTTTGCTGAGCCTTCAGATAGCGCTTCAGAGCGGCCAGAGAGTCCGGGCAATAAGGCTTTTGCTCGATTTCCAGCATGACCTGATCGACCGGAATGAAGCGTGCTTCGAGCACCTCTTCCGGTTGCAGGATCAACGGCCCGTCCCACACCGCCGAAAACGCCGAACACCACAGCCGATTACCGGTGTCTTCGAAGTAGAAATGGTCGTGGGCCGTCAGCTCGACGCCGCTCACTCCCAGTTCTTCTTCCAGTTCACGGGCCGCCGACTCGGCGTAGGTCTCGTTCGCCTGCACCATGCCGCCTGCCGCCACGTCCCAGTAGCCGGGATAAATGGCTTTGCTCAGGGTCCGCCGATGCACGCAGAGTTCACCGGCAGAGTTGAACAGCATGATGTAGGTGCCACGCCCGATCAGCCCGCGCTCGCGCAAGTCGGAGCGCACCAGGGCGCCGAGCAGGTTGTCCTGCTCGTCGACCCAGGCGATCTGTTCGGCATCCGAGGCCGCCCGGTGGGCAGCCTCTCTGGCATTGTCGCTCATGACTCAGCCCTGATTGAGCAGTTGACGAAGATCGATCACGGCGGCGTTGGCCCGGGAAATGTAGTTGGCCATCACCAGCGAGTGGTTGGCCAGCACCCCGAAGCCACTGCCGTTGAGGATCATCGGACTCCACACCGGCTCCTGCGAAGCCTCCAGTTCACGAATGATCTGGCGCACGCTGACCGTAGCGTTCTTCTTCGCCAGCACGTCGGCGAAATCGACTTCGATGGCACGCAGCAGGTGCGACAGCGCCCAGGCCTGGCCACGGGCTTCATAGAACACGTTGTCGATCTGCATCCATGGAGTCTCGACGACTTCCTCGTCAACCTGTGGCACTTCACCCACAGCCGGGACTTCGGTTTTCAGCGCTGTGTTCAGTTTGACGCGGCCGACACTGGCCGACAGTCGTTGCGACAGCGAACCGAGACGCGTACCGACGTCGCCCAGCCAGTTGTTCAGGTTGTCGGCGCGGGCGTAGAACAGCGCATTCTTTTGCGTCGGGTCAGACAGACGTGCCTGATAACGGCTCAGGGAGTTGATGCCTTCCTGGTATTCCGACTCGCTGGACGGCAGGATCCAGCTCTTGTTGTCGAAGTTGAAGCGCGGTTCGGCCTTGGCCAGATCAGCGTCTTCCGCCGATTGCGACTGCGAGCGGGCGAAGTCCTTGCGCAAGGCACGGGTCAGGTCGCGCACCTGGACCAGCACGCCATATTCCCAGCTCGGCATGTTGTCCATCCACAGGCCCGGCGGGAAGCGGTCGTTGGAAATGTAGCCGCCCGGCTTGTTCAGCAGGGTACCGGCGACGGTCTTGAGGGTTTCGACGGTGGTGTAGCCGACCACCATCTGCTTGCCTTCCTTCTCGGCAGCCAGCTGGGCGTTCTGCGCCACAGGGAACAGGGCCGGTTCCTCGCTCCAGTACCAGCCCAGAGCGATGGTCACCAACAGGTAAATACCAACCAGCGTGGCCAGCGCGCGGCTGAACAACAGGCCGCCCACATAGCTGCGGGCGGCGGATTTCGGCTCGGCGGCACGTTCGGGCGCGCTGCCCGCGCGATTCTTCCAGTCCAGCATGGCGATATCCTTTCAATCTTGGGTTCAACGGTTCGACAGCAACCATACAACAACGTGCCTCTGGCCCGCACCCGTCAATAATGACAGGGGACGACTCTTGGGGTCCGCCGTCGTGCGCTAAGGGATTCCCTGATACCTGTCGCCCTGAGAAAACCTTGTCGGTACCGATGGAAAAATTCGTGAACCCTCAGGTTTCCGTTTCGCGCTTTCGGCAGCACCTGTTTCTCGATTCGCCACAAAGCGCCCTGTTCACGGGGACTTTCCCGACGATCCGGTTCGAATCAAAACCCACCGGTCGGAAACTGAATGGTGACGCACCGCAGATTATTGACGTACGACACTCATGTAACCGGAAAGAGGTGCTAGCATAGAGCCACCAGTCGATCTCAGCATGCACCCTAACTAGTAGTCAGGATATGACCGAGCCAGAAGACCCCAGCCGTGAGCGCCTCAAGCACCACTTTGCCCAGCGGGTAATTCATCAGGCACGTCAGATTCTTGAGATATGGCAGCGCCTGCAACGCAGTGAGTGGTCCACTGCCGACCTCGCCGAACTGAGCGAGGCCAATCTGCGCCTGCTACGTTTTGCCGAGCGCTTTGAACAGCCCGAGCACACTCAACTCGCCCACCACATCAGCCAGTCGCTGGAAGCGGTGGATGCCAATCGCGGACGCCTGAGCAGTGGCCTGATCACTGACCTCAACCGTTTGATGCAGCGCTTGTCACGCACCGGGCTGCGCCATGGCGATCAGCTCGACCAGACCTTTCTGCCACCCCTGCGCAAACCGATCTACGTGATGCTTCAGGATCACGACCGCGCCGAACGACTGGCCAAACAACTGGAATTCTTCGGTCTCAGCGCCCAGGCGCTGGACAGTGTGTCGGCGTTTCGCTCCTCGATGGTCGAGCGACTGCCGGCCGCCATCGTCATGGACGTGGATTTCAGCGGTGCCGGCGTCGGCCTGAAACTCGCCGCCGAAGCCCAGCAAGGCCTGGAAGAACCGTTGCCACTGCTGTTCTTCAGCCTGCACGAAACCGACACCCCGACCCGCCTCGCCGCCGTGCGCGCCGGCGGCCAGGAATTCCTCACCGGCACCCTCGAAGCCTCGAGTCTGCTGGAGAAAATCGAAGTGCTGACCTGCGTCGCCCAGTACGAGCCTTATAAAGTGCTGATCATCGACGACTCCCGCGCCCAGGCGATGCACACCGAGCGCCTGCTCAACAGCGCCGGGATTGTCACCCGCACACTGATCGAGCCGATTCAGGCCATGGCCGAGCTGGCGGAATTCCAGCCAGACCTGATCATCCTCGACATGTACATGCCGGCCTGCACCGGTACCGAACTGGCCAAGGTCATCCGCCACAACGACCGCTACGTCAGCGTGCCGATCATTTACCTGTCGGCCGAAGACGACCTGGACAAGCAGCTCGACGCCATGAGCGAGGGCGGCGACGACTTCCTGACCAAACCGATCAAGCCGCGCCACCTGATCACCACCGTACGCAACCGCGCGGCGCGGGCACGCAACCTCAAGGCGCGAATGGTCCGCGACAGCCTCACCGGCCTGTACAACCACACGCACATTCTTCAGTTGCTGGAAGATTGCTCGTTCCGCGCCCGCCGCGAGAACAAGCCGCTGAGCTTTGCGATGCTCGACATCGATCACTTCAAACGGGTCAACGACAGCCACGGCCACCCCATGGGCGACCGGGTGATCAAGAGCCTGGCTCTGTTCCTCAAGCAGCGTCTGCGCAAGACGGATTTCATCGGCCGTTACGGCGGCGAAGAATTCGCCATCGTCATGCCCGACACCGATATAGAAGCCGCGCACAAAGTGCTCGACGAAATCCGCCAGCGCTTCGCCGAAATCCATTATCCGGCCCAGCCGCAGGATCTGTGGTGCACGTTCAGCGCCGGGGTGGTGGAGATGCACGACGATTCCGACAGCCTGATGATGGCCAGCCAGGCCGACGAGGCGCTGTACCGTGCCAAGGGTGAAGGCCGCAATCGGGTGCAGACCGCGCGGGACTCAAAGCAAAGTGCCACTTTTTCACCGGAATCCACCGATTCGGTCATAACCCTGTAACAGAACCGCAATAAATTCAGGCACTTACCATTTCTGCCGTTGGTAGCCGTCATGCGCCTGAAGTTACTCACCAATCTCAACACACTGTTGCTGGTCGCCGTCTGCGTGGCCCTCGGCGCCACGCTGTGGTGGTCGCAGAAAGCCCTCGAACGTCCGTATTTGTTGATGGAGCGCTACCTCGGGCTGTCCCAGCGATTTCAGAATGAAGTCGCGCGCAACGTCGAAGACTACCTCGGCAGTGGCGACGCCCTGCGCCTGAGCAGTGCCAGCCAGGCCATCGACAGCCTGCAGAAAGAACTCGGCGAACTGCCACTGGCGCTGGCCGAAACACTGCGTCCGAGCCTGTCAGGCCTCGAAGAATTCAGCAAGACCGACCTGCTGGCTGCCGGCAAACTGGCCGGGGATCCTCAGGCGTTACTGCTGCAGGCCGAGCGCGAACTGAGTGCCAGCCTCGATCAGCTCAGCACTTATGCCGGCGGCAACGTGGCGTACCTGACACCATTGCTCGCCGCCTCTCAGCACTTGGGCAAGCTGTCGCTGGCCAGGGACAAACTGGTCAGCAGCGGGCGCAGCGAGTTGGCTGCCGATGTCGAACGCGAGGTCACCAACATCCGCACCCAGGCCCAGGCAATCGATGCCCTGCCCCTGCTCGGCGTGGTCGCCAGCAGCGAATCCGGCAGCGACGATTTCGCCTCGATGATGGGCATTGAAAGCACCGAAAAGGCAGTCGCCGAAGACGCCGGCGTCGGTCTCAAACGCGAACTCAACAGCTTGCTCGGCCGCTACCCGGCAGAACTGGCCCGTACTCGCGACCAGATCCAGAAACGCACTGAACTCAGCACCGCCACCCACCAGAAAATCGCCGCCGTTCAACAAGCCATCGCCGGTCTGGAGCCAGTGGTACGCGCCCAGCACGGGAAGATCCAGAGCGAAGTACGCCTGATGCAAGGCGTGATGATCGTCCTGATCCTGTTGATCGCCCTGTTGATCGACACCTTGCAGCGACGCCTGGCCCGCACCCTCACCAATCTCGCGCCCGCATTGTCGACCTGGGCCGAGGGTGATTTCAGCCGAGACATTCAGCTGGGTAAAACCAACCGCGAACTGCACGACATCGAAGCCTCGCTCAATCGCCTGCGTGCCTATCTTGTGGATCTGGTCGGGACCATTCGCGGCAACGCCGAACAAGTGGCGGGCAGCAGTCGCACCCTTGCCGAACTGAGCAATGACCTGCACAGCGGCGCCGAACATCAGGCCGGCGATACCGCGCTGATCCGCGACTCCCTGAGCGAATTGGAAGCGACCATCCAGCAAGTAGCCGGCGATGCACGTCAGGCTGCGGACGCCAGCCGTCACGCGGGACAGGCTGTCGAGCATGGACAAAAGGTCATCGGCCTGAGCCTCACCGGCCTGCATGCGCTGGTGGAAGAAGTACAAGGCAACGCGCAGATGATCGAGCATCTGGCGGAAGAGTCGGCGACCATCGGCGGCGTGCTGACGGTGATCCGTTCGATCGCCGATCAGACCAACCTGCTGGCCCTCAACGCGGCAATCGAAGCCGCCCGCGCCGGGGAAATGGGCCGCGGTTTTGCCGTGGTTGCAGAGGAAGTTCGCTCACTGGCACAGCGCACCGCCGGCGCTACCGCAGAAATTCAAACTTTGATCGCCGGCCTGCAAACCGCCGCCCGACAATCGGTCGAAGGCATGCGCGCACAGGTGGAACATGCCGAATCCACGGCCAATCAGGCGCAATCGGCGGACGGTGCGCTGGACAGGATCGTCGGCGCGATCCAGACCATTTCCGACACGGCAGTCCGCATCGCCGACGTCACGGCGCAGCAAAGTGGCGCAGTCAGCGAAATCCGCGACCACAGCGAACGGATTCACCAATTGGGTGGGGATAATCTGCTGCGCATCAGTGAAGGACGTGAACAGGGTGAGAATCTGCTGGTATTGGGTGGGCAACTGCATACAGCGGTTCAGGCGTTCCGCGTCTGATCGCGATTGTGCCGGGTTCGGCGGTGTGAATGACCGGATCTGATCACTCAGTCACATATTTCGCGCAAACATCGGAGATCGTGCTGGCTATTGCAGAGAACTGGACAGTCACAAAGTCTTTGCGGCATAGTCGCCGGGTTCTGACGAAGGCTCACCCATAACAAGGAACACGCAGATGGCAACGCTACTGGTGCTGCACGGCCCCAACCTGAACCTGCTCGGCACCCGGGAACCCGGGACCTACGGGTCGACCACCCTGGCGCAGATCAATCAGGATCTGGAGCGCCGCGCCCGTGAAGCCGGCCATCATCTGCTGCACCTGCAAAGTAATGCCGAGTACGAATTGATCGACCGTATCCATGCCGCGCGCAGCGAAGGCGTGGACTTCATTCTTATCAATCCGGCAGCTTTTACGCACACAAGTGTCGCATTACGTGACGCGCTGCTGGGAGTGAGCATCCCATTCATCGAAGTGCATTTGTCCAACGTGCACAAACGCGAACCTTTCCGCCATCACTCTTACTTCTCCGACGTAGCGGTGGGAGTGATCTGCGGCCTTGGCGCCAGCGGTTACCGACTGGCCCTGGAGGCTGCACTAGAGCAGCTTGAACAACAAGCTATACGCCCCTGACCGACCCTTGGGAGTTGATGATTCATGGATATCCGTAAAGTTAAGAAACTGATCGAATTGCTGGAAGAGTCCGGCATCGACGAGCTCGAGATCAAGGAAGGCGAAGAGTCCGTACGCATCAGCCGCCACAGCAAGACCCCGGCGCAGCAGTACTACGCACCGGCTCCGATGCAGGCTCCGGCCGCTGCACCTGTTGCCGCTGCCGCTCCGGTTGCTGCTGCAGCAGCTCCGGCTGCCGCTGCTGCTCCAGCGCTGAACGGCACCGTTGCCCGTTCGCCGATGGTCGGCACCTTCTATCGCAAATCTTCGCCAACCTCGCCGTCCTTCGTTGAAGTCGGCCAGACCGTGAAGAAAGGCGACACCCTGTGCATCGTCGAAGCCATGAAGATGATGAACCACATCGAAGCTGAAACCAGCGGTGTGATCGAGTCCATCCTCGTCGAAGACGGCCAGCCGGTTGAGTACGACCAACCGCTGTTCACCATCGTTTGAACTGCGGAGAGCCTTTGATGACTGCGAAGTTGGAAAAAGTTCTGATCGCTAACCGCGGTGAGATCGCCCTGCGGATTCTGCGTGCCTGCAAAGAGATGGGCATCAAGACCGTCGCCGTTTACTCCAAGGCCGACAAAGAGCTGATGCACCTGGGTCTGGCAGACGAATCCGTCTGCATCGGCCCGGCTTCTGCCGCGCACTCCTACCTGCACATCCCGGCAATCATCGCGGCCGCTGAAGTGACTGGCGCTACCGCCATTCACCCAGGCTACGGCTTCCTCGCGGAAAACGCTGATTTCGCCGAGCAGGTCGAGAACTCCGGCTTCGCCTTCATCGGCCCGAAAGCCGAAACCATTCGCCTGATGGGCGACAAGGTATCGGCCAAGCACGCGATGATCGAAGCGGGCGTGCCAACCGTTCCAGGCTCCGACGGCCCACTGCCGGAAGACGAAGAAACGGCGCTGCGCATCGGTCGTGAAGTCGGCTACCCGGTGATCATCAAGGCCGCCGGCGGCGGTGGTGGTCGCGGCATGCGCGTGGTGCACAAGGAAGAAGACCTGATCGCCTCGGCGAAACTGACCCGCTCCGAAGCTGGCGCGGCGTTCGGCAACCCGATGGTCTATCTGGAAAAATTCCTGACCAACCCGCGTCACGTCGAAGTGCAGGTGCTGTCCGACGGACAGGGTAACGCCATTCACCTGGGCGACCGTGACTGCTCGCTGCAACGCCGTCACCAGAAGGTTCTCGAAGAAGCGCCGGCACCGGGCATCGACGAGAACGCGCGCAAGGAAGTCCTCGCTCGCTGCGTCAAGGCGTGCATCGACATCGGCTACCGTGGCGCCGGCACCTTCGAGTTCCTGTACGAGAACGGTCGCTTCTACTTCATCGAAATGAACACTCGTGTTCAGGTGGAGCACCCGGTTTCGGAAATGGTCACCGGTATCGACATCGTCAAGGAGATGCTCAGCATCGCCGCTGGCAACAAGCTGTCGTTCACTCAAGATGACGTGGTTATCCGCGGTCACTCGCTGGAATGCCGGATCAACGCTGAAGATCCAAAGACCTTCATGCCGAGCCCTGGCACGGTCAAGCATTTCCACGCTCCAGGCGGCAACGGCGTTCGCGTCGATTCGCACCTGTACAGCGGTTATGCGGTTCCGCCGAACTACGACTCGCTGATCGGCAAGCTGATCACTTACGGCGCCACCCGCGACGAAGCCATGGCACGCATGCGCAATGCCCTGGACGAAATCGTGGTTGACGGGATCAAGACCAACATCCCGCTGCACCGTGATCTGACCCGCGACGAAGGCTTCTGCAAAGGGGGCGTGAACATTCACTACCTCGAGCACAAGCTCGCTGGCGACAAGCACTAAGCTCAAGCCCGCACATGACAAGGCCGCCTTCGGGCGGCCTTGTTGTTTCTGCAGGTTTCATCTGCTCACACATTCCCCGCTCCCACAAAACGGTCGCGCTCGCGTAAACTTGCGCGCTTCTCGCAGGCCGCTAGGCTGCAATCAATCTTTTTCACAGGTGCCCGCCATGCCTTGGCTGCAAGTCCGTCTCGCCATCAGCCCAGAACAAGCCGAAACCTACGAAGACGCTTTCCTTGAAGTGGGCGCTGTTTCGGTGACCTTCATGGACGCCGAAGATCAGCCGATCTTCGAACCGGAACTCAATACCACCCCGCTGTGGGCGCACACCCACCTGCTGGCCCTGTTCGAGGGCGGCACCGAAGCCGCCCCGGTACTGGCCCATCTGGAACTGCTGACCGGCAGCCCGCTGCCCGAGCATCACAGCGAAGTAATCGAAGACCAGGACTGGGAACGCAGCTGGATGGACGGTTTCCAGCCGATGCAATTCGGCCAGCGCCTGTGGATCGTGCCGAGCTGGCACGCCGCGCCGCAGCCTGACGCGGTCAACCTGCTGCTGGATCCGGGTCTGGCCTTCGGCACCGGCACCCACCCGACCACCGCCCTGTGCCTGGAATGGCTGGACGGCCAGGACCTGAAAGACTGCAACGTGCTGGACTTCGGTTGCGGCTCGGGGATTCTGGCCATTGCCGCCCTGCTGCTCGGCGCCAAGGAAGCCGTCGGTACCGACATCGACGTGCAGGCGCTGGAAGCCTCCCGCGACAACGCCGGCCGCAACGGCATTGCCGATGAATTGTTCCCGCTGTACCTGCCGGAGGACCTGCCGCAGGTCAAAGCTGACGTGCTGGTGGCCAACATCCTGGCCGGCCCGCTGGTTTCCCTGGCGCCGCAACTGTCTGGCCTGGTCAAGTCCGGCGGCCGTCTGGCGCTGTCCGGGATCCTTGCCGAACAGGGCGAAGAAGTCGCCGCCGCCTACGCGCAGGACTTCGATCTTGACCCGATCGCCAATCGCGACGGCTGGGTGCGCATCACTGGCCGTCGGCGCTAGAATGACCGCCTGCTCAATCCGGATCGCCGCATGACCGACAGCTTCGTCACCCAGTGCCCGCATTGCCAAACCAGTTTCCGCGTCAGCCATGCTCAGTTGAGCGTGGCTCGCGGGGTGGTTCGCTGCGGCTCCTGCCTGCAAGTGTTCAACGCAGCCAAGCAATTGCTCGAACAGCGTGCGGGCAAGGAAGCAGTCACGCCGGTAGAGCCGGCCATCGTCGAACCAGCATCGGCAACTGAAACGCCGACCGTCGCCCAACTGCCTGAACCACCTGAGCAGCCTGAACCGACCGAGCCGCGCGCCATCAGCCAGAAGCAGTGGAGCGCCGCCGAACTGGATCTGGACAGCCTGGACCTGGATCAGGAACTGGCCCGTCTTGAGCAGCGGGAAATCCAGCCGACCACCGAATTCGGCCGCCCGCGCGAAGAGTCTCTCAGCGCTCGACGCGACAGTCATGAGCCGGAAGACGAGCCGTGGTCGGACAGCCTGTTCAGCGAACCGGCAGACGAACGAATCAGCGAACCCGAGCACGAAACCGAAGTCGTCGATCCCGAACCGGTAAAACCGGAACGCACCGAACCGTCGTTGTCACTGGAACCCGTGGACCTTGATGACGAGCCACCCATCCCGCAACTTCGCCTGCACGACCCGATCGATCATTCCGCCCGCCACGAACGCCTGTCGGCCAGTGACGAGGCGGAGGACGATCTGACACCAGTCGAGCCTCCGCGCAAAAAGCGCGAACGTAGCGAGCCCGGCGTACGTGCCGAAGTGCTGCAGGACCTGACCGACGACCCGCTACAACTGGACTGGCAGAAACGCCGCTCGCCCTGGGGCCGGCGCCTGCTCTGGCTGTTGTTGATCCTGTTGGCCGCCGGCGCCCTCGCCGGCCAGTACATCGCCTATCATTTCGATGAGCTGGCCCGTCAGGATCAATACCGCCCATGGTTCCAGCAACTTTGCCCGCAGATCGGCTGCACGGTGCCGTCCAAGGTCGATATCGCCAAGATCAAGAGCAGCAACCTGGTGGTGCGCAGCCATCCGGAGTTCAGCGGAGCACTGGTGGTCGACGCAATCATTTATAACCGCGCGCCCTTCTCGCAACCGTTCCCGCTGCTGGAGCTGCGCTTCGCCGACCTCAACGGCCACCTGATCGCCAGTCGCCGTTTCAAACCCGGCGAGTACCTCAACGGCGACCTCGAAGGCATGGCGGAAATGCCGCCGCAGACGCCGATCCACATCGCCCTGGACATCCTCGACCCGGGGGCGAAAGCGGTGAACTACAGCCTGAGTTTTCACTCGCCCGAGTGAAACGCTTCACCGCCCCCGGATTGGCGGCAGTTTTCTGACTGCGCACCGCACGACCAAACCGGCGGTAATAACAGAATAACTGTTCAGATTTTGTTCAATTCAGCCTTTATCCAGTCATCGAGAGCGGGTATCATGCCAACCCTTTTTCGAACTCTCATGATCCGGCCCCACTTCAGGGAAGTCCTATGTCGGCGGTACGCATCGGCCCATATACATTGCAGAACGGCTTGATCCTCGCCCCCATGGCGGGTGTCACCGACCAGCCCTTTCGTCAGTTGTGCAAGCGATTGGGCGCAGGGCTTGTAGTCTCGGAAATGGTCACCAGTGACATGAGCCTGTGGAATACCCGCAAGTCGCGCATGCGCATGATCCACGAAGGCGATCCCGAGCCGCGCTCGGTACAGATTGCCGGTGGCGATGCGCAGATGCTGGCAGATGCGGCCCGGGCCAACGTCGAGCTGGGCGCACAGATTATTGATATCAACATGGGTTGCCCGGCAAAGAAGGTCTGCAACAAGGCTGCCGGCTCCGCGTTGCTGAAGGATGAAGCACTGGTTACCGAGATCCTGCACGCCGTGGTGGCTGCGGTTGATGTGCCGGTGACCCTGAAGATCCGCACCGGATGGGATCGCGACAACAAGAACGGCCTGACTGTGGCGAAGATCGCCGAGCAGGCCGGGATCACGGCGCTGGCAGTGCATGGCCGCACCCGCGCCGACCTGTACACCGGCGAAGCCGAGTACGACACCATTGCCGCAATCAAGCAGGCGGTGTCGATTCCGGTCTTTGCCAACGGCGACATCGTATCGCCGGAAAAGGCCCGCTACGTGCTCGACGCGACCGGTGCCGATGGCCTGTTGATCGGCCGGGCTGCCCAAGGGCGGCCATGGATTTTTCGTGAGATCGAACACTTCCTGCGTACCGGCGAAAAACTGCCGGCGCCGGAGCTGATTGAGGTGGAACGCATTCTGCTTGAGCATCTGGCCGCCCTCCACGCCTTTTATGGGGACGTGATGGGCGTACGCATTGCCCGAAAGCATGTGGGCTGGTATCTCGCAACCTTGCCGGGCGCCAAGGAGTTTCGCGCCCGTTTCAATCGTTTGGATGGTACGGAAACACAATGCGCCAACGTTCGGGAGTTCTTCGCCGAACGTTACAAGAGCCTGACAGGGGACGGAGAAGGGGTGGCCGCATGACGATGATGACCGAGACTTTAGTGAGTGGAACAACACCCGTGAGCGACAACGTGAATTTGAAACAGCACCTCAATACCCCGAGCGAAGAAGGCCAGACCCTTCGCGGGAGTGTCGAGAAGGCGCTGCACAATTATTTCGCCCACCTTGAGGGCGCAGCCGTCACGGATGTGTACAACCTGGTGCTCTCCGAAGTCGAGGCTCCCCTGCTCGAAAGCGTGATGAACTACGTCAAGGGCAACCAGACCAAGGCCAGCGAGCTGCTCGGACTCAACCGCGGCACGCTGCGCAAGAAACTCAAGCAGTACGATCTGCTGTAAGCATTCAATCCAACCAGAAAGGCGCCCGCGTAAAACCGGTCGCCTTTTTTGCTGACTTCCCTTGCTTTTGATGGAAATTGAGATGACCGACCAGACTACCCGCCTGCCGATCCGCCGCGCCTTGATCAGTGTTTCCGACAAGACCGGGATCCTCGAATTCGCCAGGGAGCTGGAAGCCCTGGGCGTGGAAATCCTTTCCACCGGCGGGACCTTCAAACTGCTGCAGGACAACGGTGTGGCCGCAGTGGAAGTCGCGGATTACACCGGTTTCGCAGAAATGATGGACGGTCGGGTGAAAACCCTGCACCCGAAAATCCACGGCGGGATCCTCGGTCGTCGCGGTATCGATGACGCGATCATGAACGAGCACGGCATCAAGCCGATCGATCTGGTAGCCGTCAACCTGTACCCGTTCGAAGCCACCATCAGCAAGCCAGGCTGCGACCTGCCGACTGCCATCGAGAACATCGACATCGGCGGTCCGACCATGGTCCGTTCGGCGGCGAAAAACCACAAAGACGTGGCCATCGTGGTGAATGCCAGCGACTACGCCAACGTCCTGGAAAACCTCAAGGCCGGCGGCCTGACCTACGCCCAGCGTTTCGACCTGATGCTCAAGGCGTTCGAACACACCGCCGCCTATGACGGCATGATCGCCAACTACATGGGCACCGTGAATCAGGCCGCTGACACCCTCAGCACTGAAGGTCGCAGCGAATTCCCGCGCACCTTCAACAGCCAGTTCATCAAGGCCCAGGAAATGCGCTACGGAGAGAACCCGCACCAGAGCGCGGCGTTCTACGTTGAGGCCAAGCCTGCCGAAGTCGGCATCGCCACCGCGACCCAACTGCAAGGCAAAGAACTGTCGTACAACAACGTGGCCGACACCGACGCCGCGCTGGAATGCGTGAAGAGCTTCGTCAAACCGGCCTGTGTCATCGTCAAGCACGCCAACCCGTGCGGCGTGGCAGTGAGCCCGGACGCCGAAGGCGGCATCCGTCAGGCCTACGAACTGGCCTACGCCACCGACACCGAATCGGCATTCGGCGGCATCATCGCCTTCAACCGTGAACTGGATGCCGAGACCGCCAAGGCGATCGTCGAGCGTCAGTTCGTCGAAGTGATCATCGCGCCAAGCGTCAGCGCAGAAGCCCGTGAAATCGTCGCTGCCAAGGCCAACGTGCGCCTGCTGGCCTGCGGCGAGTGGTCGGCGGATCGCGTTCCGGCCTGGGACTACAAGCGCGTCAACGGCGGCCTGCTGGTCCAGAGCCGCGACATCGGCATGATCAGCGCCGACGACCTGAAAGTGGTGACCAAGCGCGCACCGACCGAACAGGAAATCCACGACCTGATCTTCGCCTGGAAAGTGGCCAAGTTCGTCAAATCCAACGCCATCGTCTACGCCAAGAACCGTCAGACCATCGGTGTCGGCGCCGGCCAGATGAGCCGTGTGAACTCGGCGCGTATTGCCGCGATCAAGGCTGAACACGCCGGTCTGCAAGTCGCAGGTTCCGTGATGGCATCGGATGCGTTCTTCCCGTTCCGCGACGGCCTGGACAATGCGGCCAAGGTCGGTATCACTGCGGTGATCCAGCCGGGTGGTTCGATGCGTGATGCTGAGGTGATTGCTGCTGCTGACGAAGCCGGTATCGCGATGGTGTTCACTGGCATGCGTCATTTCCGCCACTGATTTTCCCGCTTGATCGTGCCCACGCTCTGCGTGGGTATGCAGCCCCTACAGAATTAGCGTCATCCGAGGTTTTTGAAATGAATGTTTTGATCATTGGCAGCGGTGGCCGCGAACACGCCCTGGCCTGGAAAGTGGCTCAGGATCCGCGTGTGCAGAAGGTTTTCGTCGCACCGGGCAACGCCGGCACCGCGATTGAAGCCAAGTGCGAAAACGTCGCCATCGACGTACTAGCCCTTGAGCAACTGGCCGACTTCGCCGAGAAGAACGTTTCCCTGACCATCGTCGGTCCGGAAGTACCGCTGGTTGCCGGCGTCGTCGACCTGTTCCGCTCACGCGGGCTGGACTGCTTCGGTCCGACCGCCGGTGCCGCGCAGCTGGAAGGCTCGAAAGCCTTCACCAAGGATTTCCTGGCCCGCCACAAGATCCCGACTGCCGACTACCAGAACTTCACCGAGATCGAGCCTGCCCTGGCTTACCTGCGTGAAAAAGGCGCACCGATCGTGATCAAGGCCGATGGCCTGGCCGCCGGCAAAGGCGTGATCGTCGCCATGACCCTGGCCGAAGCCGAAGACGCCGTGCGCGACATGCTCGCCGGCAACGCCTTCGGTGACGCCGGTTCGCGCGTTGTGATCGAAGAGTTCCTCGACGGCGAAGAGGCCAGTTTCATCGTAATGGTCGACGGCAAGAACGTCCTGCCGATGGCCACCAGCCAGGACCACAAACGCGTCGGCGACGGCGACAGCGGCCCGAACACCGGCGGCATGGGTGCCTACTCCCCTGCCCCGGTGGTCACCGCTGATGTGCACCAGCGCGTGATGGACCAGGTGATCTGGCCGACCGTGCGCGGCATGGCCGAGGAAGGCAACGTCTACACCGGTTTCCTGTACGCCGGTCTGATGATCGACAAGGCCGGCAATCCGAAGGTCATCGAGTTCAACTGCCGTTTCGGCGATCCGGAAACCCAACCGGTGATGCTGCGCCTGCAGTCGAGCCTGGTGCTGCTGGTCGAAGCGGCCCTGGCCCAGGCCCTGGACAAAGTCGAAGCGCAGTGGGATCCACGTCCGAGCGTCGGCATTGTGCTGGCGGCCGGCGGTTACCCGGGCGACTACGCCAAGGGCGCGACGATCAACGGTCTGGACGCGGCAGCGAACCTGGAAGGCAAGGTCTTCCACGCCGGCACCGCGCTCAAGGACGGCAACGTTGTGACCGCCGGCGGTCGGGTCCTTTGCGCTACTGCCATGGGCACCAGCGTGGGCGCTGCCCAGGAACAGGCCTACAAACTGGCCAAGGCCATCGACTGGGAAGGCTGTTTCTACCGCACCGACATTGGCTACCGCGCCATTGCTCGTGAACGCGGCGAAACTCAGTAATAAGCTACGCTGTGTTTCCGGCAAGGACCCTTGGTCCTTGCCGGACTGTTCCGACGCTGCGCATCGTTATATTCTGGCATCAACCTACGAAGGGATTTCGCCGTGCGCTGGCTCAGGATTGCCATAGGTTTCACCGTCACACTGTTGACCTTGCTCTGCATGCTCCCGGCCCAGGCCGCGCAAGGCAGTGGCTGGTCGGTATTGCTCGACGATCAGGGCAACCTCCAGCTGAGCGACATCCGCTCCGCCCGCTACACCAATCAATTCAGCCCCATCGAGCTTGACCGCCTCACCGCGGCCGAACCCGATGGCGCGCTATGGCTGCGCTTCAGACTGGCGCCCGGCAAGCACGAACAAGTGCTGCGCATTTTCGCTCCCGACCTGTCACACCTCAATCTGTACGTGCTCGATGGCGACAGGCTGATCGAGCAACGGGAAACCGGCACCGTCCAGGCCCAGGCCGAGCGCCCATTGCCGAGCAGCGACTTCCTGCTGCCGCTGCCGCAAAGCGACAAATCCCTCGACGTCTATCTGCGACTGGTCTCCGACCACCAGTTACGCCCGTACATCACCCTGCAATCGGCGGTGATGGGCGCGGCCAATCATAACCAGACGCTGATCTACGGTTTGCTGTTCGGCTGCCTCGCCATGCTGATCCTGCACAACCTGATCCGCTACGCCTACACTCGTTCACGCAGCAGCCTGTGGCTGGCGGTGTGTGAAGGCCTGCTGAGCCTGAGCCTGTTGCTGTTGCTCAACCTGGCCGGCCCCTGGCTGCCGAACTGGCATGCGATCCAGACCCCCGGCGCCTACCTGGCCCTTCTGTTGACCGCGCCGGCCGGCCTGATGTTCGCATACCGCTTCTTCGCCCCGCTTGGCCCACACCCGCTGAACAAGCTGCTGCTGGGCGACATCCTGTTCATCGTGATCTGCAGCCTGCTGCTGTTGTTCGTCAACACCCTGCCGCTGAACATCATCACCTACGCGCTGGTGGCCCTCGCAGGGCTGAGCATGTTGCTGGTGGCGTTCTATCACTGGCAGAAAGGCTACCGCCCTGCCCGCTTGTTCGTCGCCGCGATGGTGGTGTTCAACATCGGCACGCTGATCATTCTCCCGGCCTTGCTGGGGCTGACCCTGGTGGCGCCGCAAGGTCTGATCATGACCCTGATGGGCTTCATCTGCATCAGTGGCCTGCTGATGAGCATCGCCCTCGGCGAGCGCCAGCGCAGCATCACCGAAAGCCGTTTCAGCATCAGCCGCGACCTCGCCGCAAGCAACGCCGAAATCAATGCCAAGGCCGAGTTCCTGGCCAAAATCAGCCACGAAATCCGCACGCCGATGAACGGTGTGCTGGGCATGACCGAACTGCTGCTCGGCACGCCCCTGTCGGTCAAGCAACGCGACTACGTGCAGACCATCCACAGCGCCGGCAACGAACTGCTGACTCTGATCAACGAGATCCTCGACATCTCCCGCCTCGAGTCCGGGCAGATCGAACTGGACGACGTGCAGTTCGACCTCAATGCCTTGATCGACGATTGCCTGAGCATCTACCGCGCCAAGGCCGAACAGCAGAACGTCGAACTGATCAGCTTCATCCAGCCGCAAGTGCCACGGGTCATCAGTGGCGACCCGACGCGCCTGCGCCAGACGTTGCTGAGCCTGCTGGAAAACGCCCTGAAGAAAACCGAAGAAGGCGAAGTGCTGGTGGTGGTCGCCCTCGACGAACGCAGCACCGGACCACGTCTGCGTATTGCCGTTCAGGACAGCGGCCAGCCCATGGATCAGGAAGAGCGCGACGCGCTGATGCATGCCGAGCTGCACAGCAAGCACTTCCTGTCGGCCAACCGCCTGGGCGGCAACCTCGGGCTGGTGATCGCACGGCAACTGATTCGCCTGATGCAGGGCGAGTTCGGCATCAAGAGCGGCGCCACTCAGGGCAGCACGCTGTGGCTAACCCTGCCGCTGGACCCCGATCGCCTGGAGCATCCGACCTCCGATCTCGACAGTCCGCTGCAGGGTGCGCGGGTGCTGGTGGTCGACGACAACGACACCTGCCGCAAAGTGCTGGTGCAACAGTGCAGCGCCTGGGGCCTGAACGTCAGCGCGGTGCCGTCAGGCAAGGAAGCGCTGGCTCTGCTGCGCACCAAGGCGCACCTTCGTGATTACTTCGACGTGGTCCTGCTGGACCAGAACATGCCCGGCATGACCGGTATGCAACTGGCGGCCAAGATCAAGGAAGACCCGAGCCTGAACCACGACATCCTGCTGATCATGCTCACCGGCATCAGCAATGCGCCGAGCAAGATCATTGCGCGAAACTCGGGGATCAAACGCATCCTGGCCAAACCGGTGGCCGGCTACACACTCAAGACCACGCTGGCCGACGAACTGAACCAGCGCAACCGTGGCCAGGCGGTGTTCCAGCCTCAAGCCGCCGGCCCGGCCACGGCCGTCAAAGTCCCTAGCGACTTCCGTATTCTCGTCGCCGAAGACAACACGATTTCCACCAAAGTGATCCGCGGCATGCTCGGCAAGCTCAACCTGCAACCGGACACTGCCAGCAATGGCGAAGAAGCCTTGCAGGCCATGAAGGCTCAGCGCTACGACCTGGTGCTGATGGATTGCGAAATGCCGATCCTCGATGGCTTCTCCGCTACCCAGCAACTGCGGGCCTGGGAAGTCGGCAATCAGCGTATCCGGACGCCGATCGTCGCACTGACCGCGCACATCCTCGCCGAACACAAGGAGCGTGCGCGCCAGGCCGGCATGGACGGGCACATGGCCAAACCGGTGGAGCTGTCGCAACTGCGCGAGCTGATCGAGCACTGGGTGGCCCAGCGTGATCAGCAAAATCGCACGACGGCAAGAACGTCCTGAGCTCGGCGAGCGCTCACCTTCTCGACGGATCTTGCCGTGATGACGCCAGATCCGCCTGATAGACTCCGTTCAACTTTCGTCGGCGCGAGTTTCAATCATGCTCCATGTGTTGTTCAGCGTTTACCTGAAGATGCTGGTGCTCTACAGCCCGTTCTTCGTGTTGTCCTGCTTCATCAGCCTGACCCGGGGGTATTCGCGCAAGGAACAACGGCGCCTGGCCTGGAAAGTGGCAATCGCCACCCTGGTATCGAGCGTGTTGCTGTATCTGTTCGGGCGGGTGATCTTCGACGTGTTCGGCATCACCGTGGATGCCTTCCGCATCGGGGCCGGCAGCGTGCTGTTCATTTCGGCGCTGGGCATGGCCCAGGGCAAGTCGGCGGTTCAGGCCGACAATGTGCAGCAGGACGTGACCATCGTCCCGTTGACCATCCCGCTGACTGTCGGCCCGGGTACGATCGGTGCGCTGCTGGTGATGGGCGTCAGCCAGCCGCACTGGGATGACAAACTGATCGCGATCATGAGTATCGCGCTCGCCAGTTTTACCGTTGGCGTGGTGTTGTATCTGTCGAATCGGATCGAGCGGATTCTTGGCGATCAGGGGTTGCAGATCGTCAGCCGGCTCATGGGATTGTTTGTCTGTGCGCTGGCGGCGCAGATCATCTTCACCGGGGTCAAAGGCTATCTGGTGCCTTGAACCCGGAAACGAAAAGACCGCCGACGGCAACGTCGGCGGTCTTTTTCCGTCAATGCCCGTCATTCTTCAATCGGCGGGCTCGACGGTTTTCTGTGCGTTTGCCTGATCGATGAACGCTTTCAACGTCACGCCGTCGGCGTCCACCTTGCGCCCCCTTAGCCAGCGCACCAGTTTCGACACTTGGCACGGGCTCAGCCCCCTGACCTCAAGCATCGCATCACCGCGCAACAGTGGATCACTTACTCCTGCATTCCGCACCAGCACACAGTGCTCGCTGTCGGGGTCGATGATCACCAGGTGATCGTCGACCATCGCCACCTCAAGCTTTTGCGAATCGACCGGACTCCAGATCAACCGGCTCATGACCAGTGGACGGTCCCCCAGCGGGTAACGACAGTCGATCACCATCAGGTCGAGCTTGCGCATGAGCGCCTCGGACAGGTGCCACTTCATCGAACCGCGCCCCACCCGCAGAACAAGTGTACGTACATCGTCCGGAACCAGTGGCAGTAGATCGTACGCATCCAGGCGCCCTTCGAGCACCAGCACTTCTCCTGTGCGCCGGACATAATCCAGCGGCTTGATCTGGCGCCGGCTCGGGTAGCTCCGAACGACTCGTTCCTGCGGCTCATGGAGCAGAACATTCGTGCGGCGACGGGTTCCGAGCAGCTCGAAATCCTCCGGCAGGTCGGCAGCGGGAATCTGGATCAGCCGTGCGCTGTCGGCGATGTACCACCGAACACTGGAATCTTGCGCGGCGACGGAAAGGAATGGACGATGCGCCTCGTTCGCCAGCAAGGCCTGCAAGTTGCCGATCGGATTGTCGCCATTGGCTGCCAGCCAATCGTGCTGCACACCCGTAATCAGTGGAGGTTCCTGATGCTCCAGTTGCACCACCACTCCCTCCTGCGTCGTACCCACCAGCCCGGCCCCCGCGACCTGCACATCGACATAACGCTGTGCGGTCCACTGTCGCTCTGGTTTGGGAAGCAATGATGCCTGCAATAATTGCGTGCCCTTTCCGAACGCCTGGTCGAGTTGCTTTTGATCGATAAACGCCTGGCGCCAGACCTCGCCGGTCTCGGGTTCGAACAGCCACACCGACTGATTGTCCGGTGTCATGCCGAGCAACCGGATCTGCGTCTGCTGCGCGTCACACAGTAACAAACGGTCGTCCACGTACCACGCGTGCAAACGCGCATCGCCCTGCGCATTGGCAACACCGAAAATCGGGAACTGCTCAACGGTGTATTGCCGGGCAACACCTGCAAGCGCCTGCCACCATTGCTCTCGCCTCTCGAGCCATGGCTCGGCCAGCCCGGCAAAGCGCACTTCACCGTCAATACCGATTTCGAACGTCAATCCATCCTCTGTCCGCGCCTGATAACCCTTGTGCTCGGTCGTGACGTGCGTCAAACGTTCAGGCTGCACCCAGCGGTGCGACCATTGGCTCTGTTCCTGTGCCAGGGTCCGCTGCACCCGACACAGACTCTGGAATTTCCGGTTGTAGATGACAAACACATCGCTGTCATCGGCCAGCGTCAGCAGCATCAGCTCGTTCAGGTTCTGAATCGAATCGGGCCAGCCGCGGGCATGGTGACGATGCGGCACCGGGCGCACAATCAGGTTGTCACGGGTACGAATCCAGGCCATGTCGCGGAAACGCTCCTCAAGCCTCCAGCTGATTGAAACGTAAGGCGCAAACTGCCAGTCGACCGTGGCATACCCCTTATCGGCAGAGAGCGGTTCGAGTACTGCCCACTTACCCAGTATCGGAACCCAGTCAGTCAGAGGCGTGCTGTTATCGAGCAATGACTCGAATGTCGGCTCAAGTGCACAGGTGACCGAGCTCAGCCACAGCTCACCCTCGTGAATCAAGTAGTTGAGGCGCTCAAGCGTACCGTCTTCATGGGCATACTCCTGCACCACATGCACAACACCCTGACCATCGGCTTCAACGCTGCGAATCGTGCTGGCACCTTTGAACCGCACCATCAATCGATAACGATGACTGAGCAGCCCCGTGTCAGCATCGACCTGGCAAATATCGAATGATTCCGGATCATGGTAAAACGCCGAGCCACCGACCACCACCGACAGCCTGCCCTCATCGTGGAACACCTCATCATTGCGGATGTAGAGAATCCGGTCCTGCGCGGCGTCGTACCAGCCGTTGGTGTAACGCGGCGCCTTGATGCTCTCGAACGGAATCAGGTAATCGTGAATTGGCGTATAGCGCAACGCCAGTCGATGAGCCCGGGCCAGCGCATGCAGATGGTCTTGCAGTAGCTGGTCGTCCAGCCCTTCGGGCGTCCGCTCCTGAAGCAGTTCCAGCGGATGCCATTTGCGGTCGGCGATCCTGAAGAACCGGCCGTTTTCGATCAGCAGGAGTATCTCCGGCGCGATGTTCGCTCTCACCTCGAACTGGCAGCCTTTAATGCTGAACTCCCCGCTCCTGCCGAACACAATGTCCCCCTCGCCGGCCCAGGGGGCGACGATAATCCAGCGATTCTGCTGCACGCCCACTGACACCAGCTCAACGTTCACACCGGGGTTGAGCACCAGCGTGCAGGAGCCTCCTCCACCCTGGATTCGATAGCTGATTTGCTCGTGCCATGGCTTGGGGATTACCGGAACGACCAGTTTGCGTGTCTGCCCATCGAGCGTGACGCTGATCGTGGTCGGCCGATAGTCGGGAGACATTCGATGAATGATGTAATGGCTGGGAAACGAGTAGAACGAAAACAGGAACAACCATTGACCATCCGTTTTCTTCTTCTCCAGACGCCTGGCGATGTCGAAGCCCTTGTCATGGCGTTGCGATGAGAACGGCAGGATCTGGTATTCGTAGCGGTAGCAGGTGAGCGGCGTGCACGGCAGGACAATGGCCTGTTCGGCAGGGGGAGCGAACGTCATCTGCGCCGGATAGCCCAGCTCGTTGCTGAGGTTGATGGCCCGTGAGTAGTCGACCTCGAATTCCGGCACGCCGAAATGATCGCGCAGTGGATACAGACGGGAGCTGTCGAGCAACAGTTTGCCGGTACTCAGGTCCACGCCATTGATGATCAGTGCCGGTCGCGGTAGCCAGGCATTTTGCTTATCGCTGTAGCGATACCCGGCACTCTGATGTGCCTGTTCCAGATCCGCGAAAAACAGCCCGATCGCTTTCGCTTCCTCTGCGATGGTTGCAAAGTTCTGCGCCAATGCAGTCACACCGACCGCCAGCCCTCCCAGAATCACTCCTGCACCTCCCAGCACCCCGGCTGCCGTTCCCGCACCGGCGAGTGCGGCGCCAAGTCCGGCGCCGGTCAGGGCCAGACTGCTGGCGTCAAAGGTGAGCTGGGTTGCGAAAGTGGCAATCTCGACGTCATTACGGGCATTCGCCAACTGATAAATATCAAAGCCGACATTGGCCAGCCCCAGCACGGCCCCCACACCCTCGTTGGCCACGTGCCCGGCCACAGCGCCGAGCGCTCTGCCGGTCAACGGCTCGAGGGCTTCACCGACCACCTTCGAACTGGTCCGTGCAATCAGTTTTTCATCGCGCAGCGCGTTTTGCACCAAGCGGACCAGTCCTGCGACATCGACTGCATTGCCATGCACCAGCTGCGCATAGTTGACGTAAGCATGCCACTGCACCGCAGTGGTCAATGTGCGGTCTTCGCCCTCACGCCCGCGCAACGCATTCATCAGCGCCTGCACCGCAAACCCGGCATTGAGTGTGTGCACTGCGACTGCATCGGTCGGATCCACACTGCCTTCACGCTTGCGCCCCAGGGTCAAGAACAGCTCTGTCAGGTAGTTCCTGATTCGCAGCAGGCGGCCATCCTGGCTGGTGACATTGACTACCAGGTTGCCACTCTGCGGATCGATCATGCCCACCTGATAGCCTCCCTGAGGCGTCACCTCCAGCGAGTCGAATAACGGCACCAGTGGTTTCGCCGAGTCATGGCCCTCCCGCAAACGCGAAGTCGCATCGGCAATCTGCTCCGCCCACCAATCATTGTCTGCCGACAGCAGTGCACTGCCCAGGTGCGAATTTTCCATCAGCGATCGCCCGTGAGCACTATTGACACGCTGGCGAACGGACCTGAACGGTTTGCCGGGCAGCGGCTCATCCCTGAGCAACTCGGCCACCTTGAAGCCGCTCGACAGGGCCAGAGCCGCCACTTGTTCACCCTGAACATCGATCAGATCGAACTGTGGCCTGCCAGCGCTACCAAACACGGCGTAATGCCGAGCCATGTCCGTGTCCTTGAAGAATTGCTTCAGGGCCATTGTGAAAATCCCGGGGCTGTCGAATTCGAACAGACCGAAGTTCGGATCGTAGAAGTGATAAACGCTTGCTGCGCCGCTGACGGTTCGAGCGACCAGCATCGAGTGGTTGTCCGAGTTGAGCATCAGGGTTCGGGGGCCGGCGGATTCCTCGAGGCTCGCGACCACCTTGTCCAGATCGAGCCGCCCCAGCGCCGTACCCACCTCTGCGGCGTTCACGCCACGCATTTCTTCCAATGCACCGAGAAACGCAGCCGAGTCAGGTTGCTCCGGCTCAAGTACCGCGAGGAAAAAACGCTCGCGTAACTGGCGGGTCGCAGCCTCGCCCCGCGTGAGGGCAGCACTCATCGCCAACGCCAGCGGAAAACAGCGCCCGGCTGCGGTATCACCCGGCCCGTGCATCAACAGATCCTGAGGCACCATTTTGGCGGTGCCGGCTTCGAACTGATTGAGCACCTGCTCCACCCGTTCCTGTACCTTTTCGCGGTGTTCCTGAGTGGCCAGCCGCTGGATCTGCGCCACCTGACGCCCCCAGTCAAACAGCGTCACAGCGTTGGCCAGCGCACTTTTCTTCAGGCTCAATGCGGTGACCGGGCTCGCCCACAAACCATCCTCGACACTCGCCATCCCCGCCATGAACGCTGGCGTCCGACGCTGATAGAGATGCTGTTCGATCACCGCGTAACGCCCGGACGTCCCGCGCTCGCTGACACTGTTGACCAGATTGTCCAGCGCACTGCTCAGGGTGGAAAAGCTCTGACTGTCCAATGACTCGACGCCCAGCAATGCTCCAAGCGCCAAACGCTGCAAAGGGTTGAGCTGCTCAAGTTGCCAGGAGCCGGCACCAAGACCGATCAAGATTTCATCCAGCCCAAGATTTTGCGCGAGCTGATTTTTTGGGAATACCGGCGGTCGCAGGCGCGTGTCCTGACTGCGGATGGCCTGACGGTCATCGAAACTCAGCGGCAACCTGTCGGCGAATACAACCTTGCCGTCGTGGCCGCTCATCATTGCCTTGGTAAACGGTTCACCGAGGCCCTCGGCCATACGCTGCAACAGCTCGGTATTCAGGACATGTCGTCCTTCGATGAACGGCCAGCCGAGTTCGAATTCGACGGTCGTCTGCTTGAGCAACTCAGTAAGGTTCCCTGCGTAGCGGGCCTTGTATTGGCCGTCGCGCCAGCGTTGCTGCTCAGTCTCGAGCCACTTCTGAGTATCGGTTTCGTTTTCTTTCCAGGAGTGATCCAGCTCCTCTTCAGTGAGCTGATTAACCGTCTGCAGAGGTGCGATGGCCATTTCCCGCCGTGACGCCTGTGCACCCTCGGGCGTTAAAAATGCCTTTTCGAAATCGCCGGCGCCATCCTTGATCGCGACCGGTCCGGTCAAATAGATCGTCCCCTCATTTTTTGGTCGGATACCTTCGTTGTGGTATCCGGCGGCGGCATTCGCCAAATAAGACGCAAAGATGGCTTCCATTCCGGGCAAGTCAAACAAAGGCCCGTAAGACTTTTCCAGCACTTCACCGCTCAGCGAATCCATGGCTTCATGCTCTTGAAGACTGATACCTCTGTCAGTCGCCAGCCGTGCGGTGCCATCGATCAGCTCATAGTTGAACCTGAAGCGCTGAAGTACGGACTCAAGTACCGCCGAGCCGGCATGAGCCATCATGTAGGCGTTGCTGATCGTGTTTCCCTTTGCCACCGCGCGCAAAGCGTAGGGTCGGACAAGCAGATCCTGCGGAGGCTGAAACACCTGGGTCAAAGGTGGCCGGCTTTTGGCAAACGCTTGCAGTACCGCGCGATACTCTTCGGGTATTTGCAACAGTTTGTCTCTGTATCGCCCCCGCAACGCTTGTCGACCTGGCATCCAGTCAGGGTTCTGATCCAGCATCAACTGCAAAACACCGAGTCGCGCATCCTCACCAAAGTCGCTGATATCGACACCTGCAACGTCCTTCAGCATCGGTGGCAAGTTATCCACATCGCTGTAACTGCCACCTTCAAAGTGCAAGACCTCTGCTCTTACGATATCCGACGCAGCCGCCAGGTTGCCCCGCATGCGCATTTCCCGCTGATAAATATCCCGCAACTTCAAAGGTATTTCCGACCCTGCCAGATCGCGCACTCGAATGTTACCTCCGACCAGCGCATCGATACTTTCACGGTTCTTAGCTTTCAACTTCCTTAAATCCTGAGCGTTCTGCCCATAAGCACGGTTCAACAACTGCAATCTTGCTTCATCGGCGGATTCGCCTCTCGCAACCGCCGCATCAATGTGTTCGCTCATCTGTTTCTTCAAAGCGATAGCGCGGGCGACATACATCTCGCCCAGCACCTTATCGGAGATGCTGTCGACGCCTCCCCGCTCCATAGCGTCAGCCTTGGCCGCTTCGACCATCAAGCGATTGGCCTGCCAGGCCAACAACCCATCACTGTCATACCAGACGTTTATCTGGTAACCCTGACCGGCCAGCACCTGTTTCCAGACATTGATGTAATCACGCTGGATCTCGCCGATCCCGCCGCCGAGCCAGACGAAATGCAGTATCTTCGGAACTTGTGTCGCCGGTATTTTCATCAGTTCGATGCCGTATTGCAGCCGTGCTTCGAAATTGCTCACTCGTCCAAGGATTTGCGTCAGACCGGGAGCTGCCTCGTTATCGGGGCTCGGCGCGGGAGCCTGCTCCACTTCGCGACGTACACGACGCTGACCCAACTCTCCCAACGCCTGTCTGAACAACGCCAGAGGATGCTGCAGCCGCGGTGAATCGAGCAGGCCGATGCAGGCAAAGTAATAACGGATAACGGCATCGTATTGTCGGGTGTTCTTGTACGGCAACAGTGCCTGCTCAAGGTCTGCCAACTTGAACAAATTGACAAACTTTGCATACCCCCTATCAGCAGTATTAACTTTTGCATCTTGCATGAACCGACCTCCTTGAAACGTCCAATTACATACGCACAAAAAACAAGCGCGCACAAAAAAACTAGCCAAAGGAGAAAGTTTCCCATGACAAATAAAACAGTGAAGACCTAGCAATATTGAGCACAAAATTAGTACAAACGAACTTCACAGACAAACTTGAAACCATTCAAGCAATGTCAAAAGAAACATCCAAAAACATCAACTCAATATCTTTTACACCCATTAAACATCTACCTGAAAACAGGCCACGCAGAAACAGACAAGGCCGCGAGTTTTCATTCGCGGCCTTGTTATTGACATCCTTGGAGAGAAATAACAACGGATTACAACAGCGTTTTTATCCGGCCGGCTTTTCCCCGTACCAACGCGGCGTATACACCCACTCACCGCCCTCGCTGCGAGGGAAAATGCAGGTGGTGGACGAACCGATCAACACCATCGTGCGCATGTCCACCTGATCCGGTGTCAGTGCGCCCAACGTCGTCACTCGCAGTGTCTGCCCCGGCCGGCCAATATCGCGGCCCAGCACCACCGGCGTTTGCGGCGTGCGGTGTTGCGCGACGATTTCCAGCGCTCGCCCCAGTTGCCATGGTCGGGCGCGGGAGATCGGGTTGTAGAACGCCAACGCCAGATCAGCCTCGGCGGCCAGATCCAGACGTTTTTCGATAATCGACCACGGTTTGAGGTTGTCCGACAGCGACATCACGCAGAAGTCATGGCCCAGCGGCGCACCGGCCTGAGCGGCGGTGGCCAGCGACGCGGAAACCCCCGGCAGGATTTCCAGATCGACGCTGTGCCACGCCGGATCCGTCGACTCGTGCAACGCTTCGAGCACTGCGGCCGCCATGGCGAACACGCCCGGATCGCCGGACGAAACCACGATCACCGAACGGCCCTGAGCGGCCAGTCTGAAGGCATGGCGAGCACGCTGCATTTCTTCGCGGTTATCGGTGCAGTGCTGCACTTGATCGTCGCGGAACGGGCCGGCCATACGCACGTAAGTTTCGTAACCCAGAACGTCGGTGGCCCGGGCAAGTTCGGCCTTCACTGCCGGCACCATCAACTCGGCTGCACCCGGCCCGAGACCGATGACGGCCAGACGTCCGCGCGGACGACCGACCTGCGAAACATCCAGCGGCTGTTCGGCTACGGCGATGGCAATTTCGTGGGATGTTGTGATGATTCGAGCGTCCGGGACGGCATGACGTGCCAGCTCCGCAATGTCACTCGTTGACGCAACAAAGCGCAGCGGCACCGCGAGTTCAAGCGCCGCTTCACGCAATGCCGGAATGGTCATCTGAACATCGGCCGCCACCAGACAGGCCAACGATTGAATCGCCACACCGGCCTGCTGCAACGCATCGCGAATCGCACCTGGCAGGTCAGTCATTTCGGAACCGACCGCCACCGCCACGCTGCGCGGATAAATCAGCAACTCACTGGCGCTCGCCACGCGGGCATCGCTGCCGACATGAATCGAGCGTTGCGCCTGTGGATCCTCCGGCAGTTGCGCCTGCTCAAGCCACGGCGCGGCGCCATCGATGCGCACGCTGTGGCCTGCGAGCAGATCGGACACAAAGCGTTTGCCCTGCTCCAGATCGCCGAGGGCATAACCGCCGGGCGGGTTGAGCAGGCAGGTGCCGAAACGCAACTCGCCGCTGGTGGTGATTGCCGCTGCCACTTCAAATGCAGCTGCGATCTCGCGGGCCATGACATTCACCCCGCCCAGGCCGCCGAGCAGCGGCACCACGGCGCTGCCGTCTTCAGCCACGGCGAGCACCGGTGGCTCGACGCCTTTTTCCAGCAGCAGCGGCGCCAGGGTGCGGATGACAATTCCCGCCGCGCACAGGGCAATGATCGGCGTGTCCTGTTGATACAGCTCGCGCAGGGTTGCGCCGAACTCGCTGTAAGTCAGTTCGGCGCCTTCGACGCGCCCTTTCAATCCGTGAACCTGTGCGCCCGGATAGACCTGCTGAAGGCGACGGGCCGTGGCCAGTGCGCCCTGACCGAGAATGACGATGGCCGGTGTGGAATGGGTCATCAGCCTTGCCACCGTTCGCCGGGAACAATGATCAGCGAGAAGTACGGCGACGACATCGGTTCGACCTCATCCAGCGGCACGATCTTCTGGTTGGCCATGGTCGCGCGCTCGACGTACAGCGCACGCTCTGCCAGACCCAGCTCTGCCAAAACGTCGCGCACCTTCGGGAAGTTGCGTCCCAGCTTCATGATCACCGCCGCGTCGGCATCGGCCAGACGGCGCTTGAGCTCTTCGTGAGGCAGCACGCCGGACAGCACCGACAGGCTCTGATTGCGATAGACCAGCGGCGCACCCAGCACCGAAGCGCCACCAAGCATCGAGCAAACGCCCGGCACCACTTCAGCTTCGTAACGGCTGGCGAGGCGATCATGCAGGTACATGTAGGAACCGTAGAAGAACGGATCACCCTCGCAGATCACCGCCACGTCGCGACCGGCATCCAGATGCACGGCCACTTCCTCGGCAGCGTCATCGTAGAAATCGCTGATCACCTGTTCGTAGGACAGCGGCGCCGGCAGCACTTCAGTGGTCACCGGGTACACCAGCGGCAGCAGATTCTGCGCGTCCTGCAGGTGCGCCTCGATGATGCCGAACGCGTTGCCCTTCTTGCCCTTGGCCACGAAGTACGCCACCACTGGCGATTCGCGCAACAGGCGCAGTGCCTTGACGGTAATCAGTTCCGGATCACCGGGGCCGACGCCCAGGCCAATCAAACGTCCTTTGGCCTGCATCATTCGATCTCCGTGGCGAGGGCATTGACCGCAGCGGCGGCCATGGCGCTGCCGCCGAGGCGACCCTGCATGATCACGAACGGTACGCCACGGCTGTTGGCAGCCAGCTCGGCCTTGGATTCGGCAGCGCCGACGAAGCCCACCGGGAAGCCGAGGATCAGCGCCGGTTTCGGAGCGCCGGCGTCGAGCATTTCCAGCAGATAGAACAGCGCGGTCGGCGCGTTACCGATCACCACCACACTGCCTTCCAGATGCGGACGCCACAACTCCAGCGCCGCTGCCGAGCGAGTGTTGCCCAGCTCACGCGCAAGCTCCGGCACGCCGTCGTCGCGCAGGGTGCAGATCACCTCGTTGTTGGCCGGCAGGCGCGCACGGGTCACGCCTTCGGAGACCATCCGCGCATCGCACAGGATCGGCGCGCCAGCGGCCAGCGCATCGCGCCCGGCCTTGCCCGCGCCTTCGGAGAATTGCAGCCCGTCGATGGCCTCGACCATGCCGCAGGCGTGGATCACCCGCACGGCGAGTTTTTCCAGGTCGGCCGGGATACGGGCCAGGTTGGCCTCGCTGCGAATGATCGCGAAGGAGTTGCGATAGATCTCCTGACCGTCGCGGATGTAATCAAGCATCAATGGAGCTCCGTGAGCGGGCGGCGAGCAGGGTCGCGGCCGCTTCGATAGTAAGATTGTGGGCGTGCAGCGCGCCGAAACCGGGCATCGCTGCATCGCGAAAATAGAGATCGTAGTGACCGGGGCCGACCGCCAGCAGAGTCACGGCAGCCCGGTGTGCGGCGGCGCAGGAACGCGAGCAGCCGGACAGGTGCACATCCACGGCGTGTGGCAACAGCGTAGCCAGAAGGCGGGCATCGTGTTTGGTATCGGCCAAGCCTTTACCGCAGCCATTGGAGCCGGTGCAGGCGATCAGGTGTGACAGTGGGTGTTCGATCCGGGTCAGCAGGTTCAGTTTGCCCAGTGCTTCGAGCGTCTGAGCCGCATCAGCCGTTCGTACATTGGGCAGCAACAGACTCTGCCAAGGGGTGAAGCGCAGGCTGCCGTCGCCGAAGGTTCTGGCCAGTTGTGCGGCGCCACGCAGTATGCCCGGATCGAGGCGGCCGAGCGCCGGTGCGGCACCGACATAGACCTGACCGGCCGATTGCTGAGGATGGATCCCGATGTGCAAACCTTCCGGTCCGGCTTCGCATTGCCACTCTCCGACGGCTTTCAGGCTGATTCGCTGACCGAGCTTTTCCAGGAACACCGGCGCCGGACATTCATCCAGCAGATGGCGCATCCGCGTCTGCTCCGGCCGGGCCAGATCGAGGAACAGCTCCAGCACCGCCACCACCAGCGCATATCCGTCCGCCAGCGCCACGGCAGCCAGCGGTCGATCCGTCGGACAACCCGCCAGGCCGAACGCCAGCAGCGTATCGCCGCAATCATCGAATGCCGACAACCAAAGGTCATGGGGATGTTCGAGCATCGACAGTGCTTCACCGCCATCCAGTTGCACGGCGAATTTGGCGCTCAGCTCATGGAAACGCGAATGGCTTTGCAGGGTCTCGAGGATGTGCCCGGCCAATGGACGGGTATCAAAGCGCATCTGCCGATCGATACCGGCAGCCGGGCTGAGCATCAGGTTGCGCACATCGTCGCCCGCTGCGGTTCGCGGCCCAAGTCCGGCAGCCAGCAGGCTTTCGATCAGTGCGGCGGCCTGGTCGCCGATGCCGCGAATCTGCAGATTGCCCCGGTTGGTCGCCTCGATCGCCCCGCCGGCAAACCGCTCGGCGGCATCGGCCACCGCATCGGCCTGATCGGCCCTGATCGAACCGCCATCGAGCTTGATCCGGCAGATACCACCATCCAGCGCCTGGACAATACGCAGCAACCCCGGGCAAGCCGAGGGGCGTATGGCAGTGGACATCGTACGTTCGTTCAAGGGATGACCGGCTGACAGGCAGCGCTCTGGTGGGCGAAAGGTCGCCATTATGCCTGCTTTGCCTGACAGCATGAAAAGTCTGCCCGTCGGACAACCGATCGCCCCTCGTCAGTGCTCAAGCCAATGCGATGATCTGCTCTTGGCGCCGGTCGCCCAATAGCGCAATCACTTTGTCCCGGGAAAAGACGTAGTCTTCGGGATCAAACAGCGCCTTGTAGCCATCGATGGATACGTTACCCAGCACGTTCGCAGTATTGAATCGGTGGCACAAAAGATTGCCTTCAATGACCTCATCGACTTCGAACGCGATGAACACTGTCGACACACTCAGGTCCCGAGACAGAAGGCTGAAGCCGAACCGCACCCATTTGCCCTCATGCAGGGAGTGCTGGAGCAACACCTCCATTGCGTGCCCACTCGATGCCTGCATCGACAGCAACGTGAGGCTTGAACCCACGACCTCGTCGGTCGCAGCAGGAACCCACTGGTGAAAGATTCGACGGATCAATTCGGCAAGGGTAAAACTGCCCGGCATCGGCACAGGCAGGCTGGCGTGCGGGTTATCCAGCAACATTGCACCCGTTACTCTCAGTGCGGTCTTGTTGGCCTGATTCCATGAGTCGACCTGGGTGAGATCAGGACATTTGTGCGAGGCGACCAATTGAGCATAAAGCAGCGCATCCAAACCGTCGCACCGGTCCGACTCCAGCAACTCATCTGCGACCAGAACCACAGTACCGGCACATATGAACGTTTTAACACCGACATCTGTATTCATTGATTACTCCTTATAAAAAGCCAGAGGCCCATGCCTCTGGCTTCAATGAATATCAGGCGGCGCCAAACTCATAGCTGAGCGCTTTTTCACGCTCCGCGGTCAGTGCCTTGACGATCAGTGGCTCGACCGACAGGTAGTCTTCTTCGTCCATAGTCATGATGGCGGAGCCGTTATAGATGTCGACACTGGATGCAGTCCACTCGACAAACAGTACCTTGGTCGGTTGCGCCGCAGCCATGTACTGCACGGCCGCGATTGCCATGGTGATCGTACCGTCCTTGTCCTCCAGAGCACTCGACATGCAGAAGTTGCCGCCTTCCGCTTTCTTGGTGTTGCGTTCAAAAACTGTCAGCGCTTGCGGGACATCTTTCAGTGCGTCCATGGTGGTGTCTGCCACGTCCTTGAGTACTTTCAAGACGGCTGCACCCTGACCCACCGCCGCTGTCAGCGCGGTATTGATGATGCTCAGCGCAATGTTGTCCATGGTCAGTTTCGTGGAGGTGGCCTTGTAACGATTGTAAGGCTGACTGAAGGCAAACCAGCCCGACAGTTTCATCAGTCGCATGAATTCGTTGTAACGCTGTTCCTTCTGGCTGGCGGAAGGGTATTTGAGCAAGGACACCAGATCGGCGTACATATACGTATTTTTAACAATGCGCTTGCTGCGCTTGGACATACTTTCGTCAAAACCGGCAATGCCTGTCCCCATAATGGCCGCGTTAAGTTCATCCTTGTCGACCGGGAGTGTCGCGCCAGCGGAAAACTTCATTGCACGCGGAGCAGGCCGCGCGGCGATAAAATCATTACACTCTTGAATCAAAGCTACACGTTGCTCCGCGGCAACTACCTGCTTGGTAAATTCGTTCACAACATCCATTCCTTTAATTAAACCAATTACGCCCTCATGGCGAAAACTAACAAGCCAAAAAAAATTTATCAAACTCCATAGCATTCTAGACATTTCAAACAACACCGAAAAACAAGAGCTCACTATCACCTCATCAACTCGATTTCCTTCCTCCTCATCTCTTTTACCGCGTCACTCAGGCCAGACCGATGCTGGTCCATTTTTTTTGAAGTGACCACTAACCGTCTGGATTGAATATCAAGCTTGGACATTGAATGGTCTACCTCCCAGAACAGGTACCTGGAGCCCCAGTTATTGCTCAGCATGCGCACATTGCTGATGACCATTTCCAGTTCCTGACTGGAATTATAAAAGGCAGGAGAAAAGCTAAAGTCGCCCAACTTCCTAGTACTTTGAGTCAGCAGATCCAGCCCTTCAGGATGAGTTTCGAGCAGTTTGAAGGTCTCTCTCATCTGACTGATTTTTCCCCTGCTCAACAGCGTCGACATAGATTTCGCCCAGATATCGAGAACATTCCCGGAAAAGTTATTTTCCACGACAATTACTGGTGCACCTTCCAATTCCCAGCCTACGGACCAGAGTGTTCCCGAATAAAACTCAAACCAGTCGACCGGACGACGTTGTCTGTCATGACGTAGATTCGCCTGATACTCCGCCCATCGCATGCTGTCCTTGATGTATTGCTTTTCTTGATGACTCACTCCAGAGAAAAAAGCCAACAAGTTGCTTTCCACGACACTGGAACTACTCACTTCCATAAACTGCTCCATAGCCGCCCCGCCTCCAAGTACACACTCACATTTAAACCCTCACATCATAAAAATAAATGACAACATCAAACGCAACCTGAAAAACAGGAAGAACACCGAAACTAACAACAAACAAACCCTCTCAACAAATAACAACTTCGACACTTGATGTCCGAGCCTCGTAAAAATGCAAGGCAGCCAGTTCGAGACAGCCGCGTTATCATGTCGCCCATCCACGAAAAACCCATGATGAGGATCCGCATGACCCCTTGGCTGACGGTTGTAGGCATTGCTGAAGACGGTTTCAAAGGTCTTGGCAAAAATGCCCGGCGCGCCCTGCTGAGCGCTTCGCGGATCGTCGGCGGTCAGCGTCAGCTGGATCTGCTGCCGGTGTGCATCCGTGGCGAGCGCCAGTTGTGGCCAAGCCCGTTTTCGCTGGCTCCGGTTCTAGACCGCCATGGCGAAGCAGTGTGCGTGCTGGCCAGCGGTGATCCGATGTTCTACGGCGTTGGCGCGAGTCTGGCACGGCAGGTGCCGGGGGCCGAGATGCTGATTCTGCCGGCACCGTCCTCTTGCTCGCTGGCAGCGGCCCGACTGGGCTGGCCGTTGCAGGACGTCAGCGTGCTATCGCTGGTGGCTCGCCCGCTTGCGGCCCTCAACGCACAACTGTTTAGCGGCGTGCGCCTGTTGCTGCTGAGCAACGACGGTCAAAGCCCTGCGGCCGTTGCGGCATTGCTGCGCGAGCGCGGGTTCGGCGCCAGTCGCCTGAGCGTCCTGGAACATCTGGGCGGCAGCGCCGAGCGCCGGATCGACGGCACCGCCAACGACTGGAATGACCCGGTCATTGCCGACCTCAACGTGGTCGCCATCGAATGTCTGGCGGATCCAGGCACTCCGAGCCTGTCGCGCCTCGCCGGCCTGCCGGACTCTGCCTTCCGGCATGACGGCCAACTGACCAAACGCGACGTGCGCGCTATCACCCTCGCCCGCCTCGCACCGACCCCGGGCGAACTACTGTGGGACGTCGGTGCGGGCTGCGGCTCGATCGGCATCGAGTGGATGCGCGCTCACCCGAGCTGCCGCGCTCTGGCCATCGAGGCCGATGACGGTCGCCAGCAGTTGATTGAACACAACCGCGATGCGCTGGGTGTTCCCGGCCTGCAGCTGATTCGCGGCCGCGCACCGCAAGCCCTCGCCGGACTGGAACGCCCGGACGCGATTTTCATCGGCGGCGGCGTGACCCGCGAAGGCGTGCTGGAAACCTGCTGGGAACAACTCAAACCCGGTGGCCGATTGGTCGCCAACGCGGTGACCCTGCAAAGCGAAATGACCTTGATGAGCTGGCGCGAACGCCACGGCGGCGAACTGACCCGCATCCACATCGCCCAGGCGCAGCCCCTGGGCGAGTTCGACACCTGGCGCCAGGCCTTGCCGATCACCCTGCTCGATCTGGTCAAACCCCTCGATGCGTGACGAAACCGCCGAACAACCCGCACCCCTGCGCAGCGGCCTGACCACCGGCAGCTGCGCCACGGCCACCAGCCTCGCCGCCGCGCACCTGCTGCTCGGCGGAGTGGTGGCGGACGCCGTGCAGATCGTGTTGCCCAAGGGCAAGCAGGTGCAGATGCGCCTGGAGTTCTGTCGGCTGACCGATGACGGCGCCGAAGCGGGAACGATCAAAGATGCCGGCGACGACCCGGACGTTACTCACGGCGCCCTGCTCTATTCCCGCGTGCAACTGATGGCCGAGCCGGGGATTCGCTTCATTGCCGGCAAAGGCGTGGGCACCGTCACCCGCCCGGGGCTGGTGCTGGGCGTCGGCGAACCGGCGATCAATCCGGTGCCGCGCAAGATGATCAGCGATCACCTGACGCTGCTCGCCGAAGAAACCGGCTATCGCGGCGGCTTCGAGGTGACGGTCAATGTCGAGGGCGGCGAAGCCTTGGCACTGAAAACCATGAACCCGCGCCTGGGCATTCTCGGCGGCCTGTCGATCCTTGGCACCAGCGGCATCGTCCGGCCGTTTTCCTGTGCGGCGTACATCGCCTCGATCCATCAAGGCATCGACGTGGCGAAAACCAACGGCTACCTGCACATCGCCGCCTGCACCGGCAACGCCAGCGAAGACACTATGCGTCGGGTCTACGACCTGCCGGAAATCGCCCTGATTGAAATGGGCGATTTCGTCGGCGCCGTGCTCAAGCACCTGCGCAAGGTGCCTGTGGATAAACTCAGTCTGTGCGGCGGCTTCGGCAAGATCAGCAAACTGGCGGCCGGGCACATGGATCTGCACTCACGACATTCGAGCATCGACCTGCCGCAACTGGCCGACTGGGCGGCGGCGATTGGCGCTGACGACACCTTGCAGCAATCCATTCGCGGGGCGAACACCAGTCAGCAGGCGTTGGCGATGGCCAGTGCGGCGGGTGTTGCGCTGGGCGATGAAGTTTGCCGCCATGCACTGGAATTCGCCCGCAGCGTGGTCCCGGCGCAGGTGCAGGTCGAGGTGTTTGCGATCGACCGTCAGGGCGGCATCGTTGGCCGCGCGGGAGCTTTTGTATGAAACGGATCTTGTTGCTGGGCGGCGTGACTGAAGCGTTGGCCATCGCGCGCACTTTGGGGCCGGAACACATTTACAGCCTGGCCGGAGTGGGCCGGGTGCCGACTGATCTGACGTGTCAGGTGCGCGTCGGCGGCTATGGTGGTGCCGAAGGTCTGGCGCAGTTCATTCGCGATGAAGGCATCGATCTGCTGCTCGACGCGACCCATCCGTACGCCGCACAAATCAGCCACAACGCCGCCACCGCTGCGCAACACACCGGCATCCCCTGCTGGGCCCTGCGCCGCCCCGCGTGGCAACCACAACCGGGCGATGACTGGCGTGAAGTTGCCGACTGGGCGGAACTGATCGCCGCCCTCGCCCCCTTCCGCCGCCCGCTGTTCACCCTTGGCCGCGAACCGCTGCAACACCTCGATGAAATCCCGGCGCACCAGTTCTGGACCCTGCGCGCCCTCGACGCCTACCCCGGCAACGAGCGCTGCGAAGTCATCGGTGCCCGTGGGCCGTTTCTGCTGGAGGATGAGCGGGCGCTGTTCGAACGACGGCAGATCGACGTGCTGATCAGCAAGAACAGCGGCAGCACCGCAACCGAGCCGAAACTGGACGTGGCGCGGGCGCTCGGGGTGCCGGTGATGGTGTTGAAGCGGCCGGAGTTGGCGGGGGTTGATAGGGAGTTTGGGACGGTTGCTGACGTCATCTCGGCTCTTGAAAAACGTGATCGGGGCTGAGTTTTTTCCTCTCGCGATAGCTTCAGTTGTTGACGCAAGTCCCATGCAATGCAAATTCGAGCCGCTACACTCTCTTGAAAGTACGCTGCGACACCAAACCGCACGACGCTTTTTTACTTATCGGCCCTGATCAGGCTAAATAGCCGCGCCTGATCGCCCACCCTACGGATCTGTCCCATGAACCGACACCGGCTCGCATTTGCCTGGATCGCCTGCTTTGCAGTGCTGTTCAACATGCTCGCCATGCCGTTGACGGGAGCGATGGCGCAGGCCACGCAGACGCCGGCCGAGCAGTTGCTGTGGAGCAGTTTCTGCACCGGCAGCGGGACGAAGATGGTGGCGATCGACATCGGCAGCCTCGATCAGAAAGCGCCGCAAAGCGGTGACAATCATTCGACCATGCAGCATTGCTGGTGCTGTTCCGGATCGGCACCGGTGGTGGCGTTGCCGGGGCATTCGCCGCAGCTGTATTTCGCCCAATACGAAAGCAATCGCAGTGTGGCGCCCGCCGTGCTGCAAACCCCGACACCGCGCCAGCAATGGCCGAGCCTCAATCCCCGCGCTTCCCCTCTGGTTTGATTTGTTCCCGCATTTGACCTGCGTTTCAAATCGTTCTGGAGAACTGCCATGTTGAACAAACTCATCGTCATCGCTGCGCTGTTGCTGCCTGCGTGCTTCGCCCATGCCCACGAATACAAGGCCGGCGAGCTGGAAATCGCCCACCCGTGGTCGCAGGAACTGCCGCCGAATGCACCGACCGTTGCCGCGTATTTCATCATTCACAACGCTGGCAAAACCGCTGACCGCCTGCTCAGTGTCGATTCGCCCATCGCCCCGACAGCGGAACTGCACGAACACGTGATGCAGGGCGATCTGATGAAGATGCAACAAGTGCCGAACGTGGCCATCCCGGCCGGTGGAAACGTGACCTTCGCGCCGATGGCCTATCACGTGATGCTGATGAATCCGACCGACCGCAGCCTGTTGGTCGACGGCAAGCGCTTCCCGCTGACGATGCATTTCGAAAGGGCCGGTAACGTAACGGTCGAAGTCGCCGTGCAGAAGAAACCACCGCAGGACATGCCGGAACACGCGCACGCCCAATAACAGTTCCGGCAGACTCCGCCCGTGCGCCCGCGCAGCGCCGGGGCATCCGTGCAACGCCGTCAGACCGAACACCTGACACGCGGCAGCTGGATCGCCCTGTTCGCCATGTTGATGATCTTCATCGGCCCGCTGATTTCTCAGTCGATGCCGATGGATCAGCACGCCTCGACATCCATGCCAATGAGCATGGATATGGCGGGCATGGATCACTCCGCGCATGAAGCGAAACCCTCGGCCGAGCACTGCCCGCCGCAATCTGCCCACCATGTGCTGTGGGAAAAATGCGGCTACTGCAGCCTGCTGTTCAACTGCCCGGCGCTGACCGGTGGCGGCACTTTTGCCACGTTCAGCATCGCCCACGTCAACACCTTCACCCCACCCTCCCCGCGTCTGGGCCATGCCCGGCAGACCTTCTTCCCTGGCGCCCGCAGCCGCGCCCCGCCCGTCGCAGCGTAAACACCCACCTCTGATTGCACACGGTTGAGAAGACAGCTTCAGGCTGCCGGCCGTGTCGTTTACGACTGTTTGATGGAAATTGTCATGTCCAGGTTTTCTGCTGTCCTACGCTCGGGTTCTGCCCCGGCGTCCTTCGCCCTGAACGAATCGCGCATCCGTTTCAGGCACGCTACCGCCGTCCTTTGCGGCGTCCTGCTGTCCCCGCTGGTCCACGCCGATGAACACGCCGGCCACGCTGAAGAACTGAGCCCGACGGTGATCACCGCCATCGCCCCAAGCTCGCCGCTGACCATCGTCACCAACCCGAAAGACCCGCGCCAACCGGTGCCGGCCAGCGACGGTGGTGACTACCTGAAGACGATTCCCGGCTTCGCCCTGGTGCGCAACGGCGGCACCAACGGTGATCCGGTACTGCGCGGCATGTTCGGCTCGCGCCTGAACATCCTCACCAACGGCAGCATGATGCTCGGCGCCTGCCCCGGCCGGATGGACGCGCCGACCTCGTACATCTCGCCCGAGACCTACGACAAACTCACCGTGATCAAAGGCCCGCAAACCGTGCTCTACGGACCGGGCGCATCCGCCGGCACGATCCTCTTCGACCGTGAGCCGGAAAGCTTCGGCGAACTCGGCACCCGCGTGAATGCCAGCGTACTGGCCGGCTCCAACGGGCGCTTCGACAAAGTCGTCGATGCGGCGGCCGGCGGACCGCTGGGCTACGTGCGGGTGATCGGCAACACCGCGCACTCCGACGACTACCGCGACGGCAATAACGACACCGTCGCCTCGCGCTATGACAAGTGGAACGGCGACGTGGCGCTGGGCTGGACCCCGGACGCCGACACCCTGATCGAACTCACCGCCGGCAAGGGCGACGGCGAGGCGCGCTACGCCGGACGTGGCATGGACGGCTCGCAATTCCTGCGCGAAAGCCTCGGTCTGCGTTTCGAGAAATCCAACATCACCGACGTGCTGGAGAAGCTCGAAGCCCAGGTCTACTACAACTACGCCGACCATGTGATGGACAACTACACCCTGCGCACGCCGTCCGGCACCGGGATGATGGCAGGTCCCATGGCGTCCAACGTCGACCGTCGCACCCTCGGCGCGCGGATCAAGGCCACCTGGCGCTGGGCCGATATCCAGCTGATCACCGGCCTCGATGCGCAGACCAACGAACACCGTCAGCGCAGCGGCATGGGCATCGATACCTACAAGGATCAGCCATACACCAAGGACGCCAATTTCCATAACTACGGTGTATTCAGCGAGATGACCTGGTACGCCGCCGACCGCGACCGGCTGATCACCGGTGCCCGGATCGACCGAGCTTCGGCCAAGGATTATCGGCAGACCACCGGCTCGGGAATGATGTCCCGGCCGAACCCGACCGCCGGCGATACCCGCGCCGACACCCTGCCAAGCGGCTTCGTGCGTTACGAGCATGACCTGGCCGACAGCCCGACCACGCTCTACGCCGGCCTCGGCCATGCGCAGCGGTTCCCGGATTACTGGGAGCTGTTCTCGCCCAAGTCCGGACCGTCCGGCTCGGTCAATGCATTCGATTCGATCAAACCGGAAAAAACCACCCAGCTCGACTTCGGTGTGAACTACAAGGATGCCGACCTCGAAGCCTGGGCCTCGGGCTACATCGGTGTGGTGCGCGACTACATCCTGTTCGACTACACCCCGACAATGATGGGCATGAGCACCTCCCGCGCCGAAAACATCGACGCGCGGATCATGGGCGGAGAACTCGGTGCCGCTTACAAACTCAACGACAACTGGAAAGCCGATGCGACCCTGGCCTACGCCTGGGGCAAGAACAGCAGCGACGGCAAAGCCTTGCCGCAGATGCCGCCGCTGGATGCACGTTTCGGCCTGACCTACAGCGAAGACAACTGGAGCGCCGGCGCACTGTGGAGGGTGGTTGCCGCGCAAAACCGTATCGACCAGAACAAGGGCAACGTGGTCGGCAAGGATTACGACAAGAGTTCGGGCTTCGGCGTGTTCTCGCTCAACGGTGCCTACCGGATCAACAAAAACTGGAAGGTCAGTACCGGCGTCGACAACCTGTTCGGCAAGGCTTACGCCGAACACCTCAACCTGGCGGGCAACGCCGGGTTCGGCTACCCGGCCAACGACCCGCAAGCCATCAATGAACCGGGGCGCACGCTCTGGACCAAGGTGGACATGAGTTTCTAACCCTCAAGGGCACTCGCTCCCCTTGAGGAGCGAGTGACACCAGACAACTAGAAGATCCAAGCCAAGCGGAGCACTCGTGATGAAACAGCCCAAACCGAACTTCTACAACCTGGCCTGGCGTTGGCATTTTTATGCCGGATTGTTCGTCGCGCCATTCATGGTGATGCTGGCCCTGACCGGCATCATTTACTTGTTCAAGCCACAGCTTGATTCGCTGATGTACAGCAGCCTGCTGAACGTCCCCGCCGGGCATCACACCGTGCCGGCCGATGACTTGCTGCAAAAGGTCAAAAGCGCTTATCCACAGGGCCAGGTCACCCAGTACCTGCCACCCGCGAACGCCGAACGCAGCGCGCAATTCGTGGTGAAGAATGCCGGCCATGAGCTGAACGTGTTCGTCGATCCGTACCACGGCGACATCCTCGGCGAGCAGGATGCCAAGCAGAACCTGCAGGCGCTCGCCCGAGCGATCCACGGCGAACTGATGATCGGCACCGTCGGTGACCGATTGATCGAACTGGCCGCCGGCTGGGGCGTGGTGCTGGTGGTGTCCGGGGTTTTCCTGTGGTGGCCGCGCGGCCAGGCCGCGGGGATTCTGTGGCCACGTCTGAACAGTCGCGGTCGCGTGCTGTGGCGTGACCTGCATGCCGTTACCGGATTCTGGGGCGCGGCGTTGCTGCTGGTGATGCTGCTCAGCGGCATGACCTGGACCGGCTTCTGGGGCAAGCAGTACGCCCAGGTCTGGAACGTGTTCCCGGCGGCGATGTGGAACAACGTGCCGACCTCCGACGTCGAGGCCGGCAGCCTCAACAACGCCGCCCGCCAGACCGTCCCGTGGGCCATGGAAAACACGCCGATGCCGATGTCCGGCGACCACGCCGAACACATGGCCCACGGCGGCATGCAACACGGCCCCGCCGCGCCGATCATCAGCCTGCAAGACGTGCAGAACATCGCCATCGAGCGCAAGGTCGAGCCGGGCTACAGCATCACGATGCCGACCACCGCCACCGGCGTGTTCACCATCGCCGTGTTCGCCGACGATCCGCGCAACGATGCGACCCTGCACGTCGATCAGTACACCGGCAAAGTGTTGGCCGATGTGCGCTTCGAGCAGTACGGTGCTGTTGCCCGCGCTACGGAGATCGGCGTGATGCTCCATGAAGGCAAGATGTTCGGCACCTTCAACCAGATCATCGTGCTGCTGATCTGCCTGATGATCCTGCTCAGCGCCGTCAGCGGCGTGGTGATCTGGTGGAAGCGCCGGCCACAGGGCAAGTTCGGTGTTCCGCCGCTGCGCCACGATCTACCGAAATGGAAAATCGGGGTGGCTATCATGCTGATGCTGGCGGTGGTGTTTCCGCTGGTGGGCGCTTCGCTGGTGGTGGTTTGGGTGCTGGATCGACTGCTGCTGTCGCGTCTGGGCCGACAAGCTGAATCTGCCTCAACTTCATCATGAGACTGGCGAGATGCAGGTTTCAGACAAGTCCTTAAACTGCCGGACCTGATATTCGGCAGATTTAAGTGTTACTGTATAACCAAATTTCAGCTCATTGCCCGCCGCCCACGCTGCGGGCTTTCTTTTGCGCTGACCGACTGCGGGCGATGGAACGGCCGGATTCACTTCATGGACTTCAAGCTGAACAACACATGACCTCACTGTCCCTCACCGATCTCGCCTGGTCCCCCCTGGGCCACGACCGCTGCCATCACCAGTTCCAGCTGCGTGACGCCTCGTTACAAGTGGCCGCCGGTGAGTTCGTCGGGCTGATCGGGCCCAATGGCAGCGGCAAGACCAGCCTGTTGCGCTGCGCCTACCGCTTCAGTCAACCGGAGCACGGTGAGGTCAAACTCGAGCACCACAACGTCTGGAAGCAATCCTCACGCTGGTGTGCGCAACGCATCGCCGTGGTCCTGCAGGAATTCCCCGATGCCTTCGGCCTGACCGTCGAAGAAGTGGTCGCCATGGGCCGCACGCCGCACAAAGGCCTGTTCGATGGCGACACGCTGCAAGACCGCCAGCTCGCCACTCAGGCCCTCAAGTCCGTGGGTCTGGACGGCTTCGAAGATCACGCGTTCGCCACGTTGTCCGGCGGTGAAAAACAGCGAGTGATCCTGGCCCGCGCCCTGACCCAGCAACCGCAACTGCTGATCCTCGACGAGCCGACCAACCACCTCGACCCGCGTTATCAGCTGGAGCTGCTGCAGCTGGTCAAGCGTCTGCAGATCGGCACGTTGGCGAGCATCCACGACCTGAACCTGGCCGCCGCGTTCTGCGACCGGTTGTATGTGATCAACCACGGTCGCATCGTCGCCAGCGGCACCCCGCAAGAAGTGCTCACGGTTGAATTGCTGCGCGACGTGTTCGGCGTCGAAGCATTGATCGATCCACACCCCCTCCACGGCTACCCGCGAATCACCTGGATAACCCGACCATGACTGTGCGTTCCTTGCTTTGCCTCGCTCTGTTGCTGGGCACCACCCAAGCCTTTGCCGAGGCCACGAAGTACCCGCTGACGATCCACAGCTGCAACCGCGAAGTGACCTTCAAGGAAGCGCCGAAACACGCGGTCAGCCACGACATCAATATGACCCAGATGATGCTCGCCCTCGGCCTCAAGTCGAAGATGGCCGGCTACAGCGGCGTCAGTGGCTGGAAGTCTGTGACGCCGGAAATGCAGTCGCTGCTCGACGGTTTGCCGGAGCTGGCAGCCAAGTACCCGTCGGTGGAAACGTTGCTCAACGCCAACGTCGACTTCTTCTTCGCCGGCTGGGATTACGGCATGCGCGTCGGCGGCGATCTCACGCCGCAGACCCTGCAACCGCTGGGCATCAACGTCTATGAGCTGACCGAGTCCTGCGCCTTCGTGATGAAGCATCCGGCTGCCACTTTGGAAGACACCTACAACGACCTGCGCAACCTCGGCAAAATCTTCGACGTGCAGGATCGCGCCAACGCACTGATCGCTGACATGCAAAGTCAGGTCGCGGACATCCGCAAAGACCTGCCCGCCGAGAAACCGCGGGTGTTCCTGTACGACAGCGGCGAAGACCGCGCCATGACCTCCGGCCGCCTCGGCATGCCGCAAGCGCTGATCGACGCTTCTGGTGGGCGCAACATCCTCGATGACGTCGATGCGAGCTGGACGCGGGTCAACTGGGAAACGGTGGTCGAGCGCAATCCGCAGGTGATCGTCATCGTCGACTACAGCGAAATCACCGCCGAGCAGAAGATTGAATTCCTGCTGAAGAACAAGGCCCTGCAATCGGTGGACGCGATCAGGAACCAGCGCTTCATCGTCATCCCTTACGTGCAGGCCACGCCAGGGATCGACAACGTGCTGGCGGTTGAAACCCTGGCCAAAGGGTTCCACGGCGAATGATCAATCGTCGTTACGGCTGGCTGCTGATCGCCCTCGGCGCGGCGCTGCTGGTGTCGTGCGTGGTGTCGCTGGGCTTCGGCCCGGCGCGGGTGCCGGTGGACGTGGTGGGGCGGATTCTGCTGTACAAACTGTTCGGCCTCGGCGCGCCGGACTGGAGCGCCGGCCAGGAACACATCGTCTGGCTGATCCGCGTGCCGCGCACGCTGCTCGGTGCACTGGTCGGCGCCGGGCTGGCGTTGATCGGTGCCGTGCTGCAAGCGGTGACGCGTAATCCGCTGGCCGATCCGCACCTGCTCGGTGTCACCTCCGGCGCCACCCTCGGCGCGGTGATCGTGGTACTGCACGTCGGTGAAATCGTCGGTCTGCTGACCTTGCCGATTGCCGCGTTCATCGGCGCATTGTTGAGCATGTTTCTGGTGCTGGGCATCGCCAACCGTCAGGGTCGGCTGGACAGCGATCGCCTGTTGCTGTGCGGCGTGGCGGTGTCGTTCGTGATGATGGCGATCGCCAACCTGCTGCTGTTCATGGGCGATCACCGGGCCAGTTCGGCAGTCATGTTCTGGATGCTCGGCGGCCTCGGTCTGGCGCGCTGGGAGTTGTTGGCCGTGCCGGCACTGAGCGTGTTGCTCGGGTTGACTCTACTGCTGGGCATGGCCCGACCGCTGAACGCCTTGATGGCCGGCGAACAGACCGCCGTCACCCTCGGCCTGAATGCTAGAGCGGTGCGTCTACGGGTGTTCGTGATCGCTTCGCTGATGACCGGGGTGCTGGTGTCGATCAGTGGCTCTATCGGTTTTGTCGGCTTGATGGTGCCACACATTGCCCGGCGTCTGATCGGTGCTGAACATCGGCGCCTGCTGCCAGTCTGCGTATTGCTCGGCAGCGTTTTCCTCGTCTGGGTGGACGTCGCCGCCCGCACGCTGATCGCCCCCGAAGACCTGCCCATCGGCGTCGCCACCGCAGCGCTCGGCGGGCTGTTTTTCATCGGCCTGATGCGCCGCCGCTGAATCCACTGGGTGCGCCCCAATCTGGCGCACCCCGCTGCACCTTTGCATGCAACACGTCCCCTCGTGGTGCGCCGACTCCGTGCGCATTCGCTCTAAACCGACACTTTCCTGCCCAAACCCGACCGGGCACAGCCCTTGCAAAACACCCTTCAGTCGTTCGCATCTGCCAACCATAAAAAACTTTAACGTTCGTGGAGATCGCACAATGAAGCGTCGCAGTTTGATCAAGGCTTTCACACTCACGGCATCCATTGCCGCGATGGGCATGACCTGGACGGTACAGGCCGCCGAGACCATCAAGGTCGGGATTCTGCATTCGTTGTCCGGCACCATGGCGATCTCCGAAACATCGCTCAAAGACATGGCGTTGATGACCATCGACGAGATCAACGCCAAGGGCGGGGTGAACGGCAAGATGCTTGAACCGGTGGTGGTCGACCCGGCGTCGAACTGGCCGCTGTTCGCGGAAAAAGGCCGGCAGCTGTTGACGCAGGACAAGGTGGCGGTGGTATTCGGTTGCTGGACTTCGGTGTCGCGCAAATCGGTGCTGCCGGTGTTCGAAGAACTCAACGGCCTGCTGTTCTACCCGGTGCAATATGAAGGCGAAGAAATGTCGCCGAACGTGTTCTACACCGGCGCCGCGCCGAACCAGCAAGCGATCCCGGCGGTTGAATACCTGATGAGCGAAGAAGGTGGCGGCGCCAAGCGCTACTTCCTGCTCGGCACCGACTACGTCTACCCGCGCACTACCAACAAGATCCTGCGTTCGTTCCTGCATTCCAAAGGCGTAGCGGATAAAGACATCGAAGAGGTCTACACCCCGTTTGGCCATAGCGACTATCAAACCATCGTCGCCAACATCAAAAAATTCTCGGCCGGCGGCAAGACCGCTGTGATCTCCACCGTGAATGGCGACTCCAACGTGCCGTTCTACAAAGAGCTGGCCAACCAGGGCCTGAAAGCGACCGACGTACCGGTGGTGGCGTTCTCGGTGGGCGAAGAAGAACTGCGCGGTATCGACACCAAACCGCTGGTGGGCAACCTCGCGGCGTGGAACTACTTCGAGTCGGTGGAGAACCCGGTGAACAAGAAGTTCGTCGATGACTGGAAAGCCTACGCGAAGAAACACAACCTGCCGGGCGCCGACAAAGCGGTGACCAACGACCCGATGGAAGCCACTTATGTCGGCATCCATATGTGGGCGCAAGCGGCGGAAAAAGCCAAATCCACCGACGTCGACAAGGTCCGCGAAGCCCTCGGCGGCCAGACTTTCGCTGCGCCGTCCGGCTACACCCTGACCATGGACAAGACCAATCACCACCTGCACAAACCGGTGATGATCGGCGAGATCCAGAGCGACGGTCAGTTCAACGTCGTGTGGCAGACCGAAGGGCCGATCCGTGCGCAGCCTTGGAGCCCGTTCATTCCGGGTAACGACAAGAAGCCGGATTATGCGGTGAAGAGCAACTGAGTTAACCCGCTCAACCTGATCGTTCCCACGTCGAGGCGTCGAACCGTCTGCGTGGGAACGATCACCAAGCAAGGCCATTTCATATGCCCACTGCCCTTTACCGCTTGATCCTGGCCCTCGCACTTTTGCTGCCGATGGTCACCCACGCCGGGGACGCCGAAGACTTCGTCGCCGCCAACCCGATGCAACAGGCCAAACTGCTGGAAGCCTGGGCCGCGCAGCCCGAACCGGCCCGTGTCGAACTGATCAACGCCCTGCAACAAGGCGAACTGACCCTCGACGGCCAAACCAAGACCCTGCGCCTGAACAACCGCCTGCGGGGTCTGATCGACACCGCACTGGCCAGCCACCAATTGCTCGCCGCCGACGCCAAAACCCGTCTGAGCGCCGCGCAACAATTGCAGAAAAGCGCCAAACCGGCGCAGCTGAAATTCCTCGACCGGCAACTGGCTGGCGAAACAGATGAAAGCGTTCACGCCGCCCTGAGCCTGGCGCTGGCCAACCTGCAACTGGTCGACACTGACCCGGCGGTACGTCTTGCGGCTGTGCGGCTGCTCGGTGAAACCGGCGACCCGCTGGCCCGCACTCGCCTCGAAGGCCTGCTCGAACCCGGCGTCGAAGCCGACGCCAACGTGCACACCGCCGCCGAAACCAGCCTCGCCCAGGTCAAACGCAAACTGCTGATCGGCGAACTGCTCGGCCAGGCGTTCAGCGGCATGTCACTTGGTTCGATTCTGTTGCTTGCAGCCTTGGGACTGGCGATCACCTTCGGCCTGCTGGGTGTAATCAACATGGCTCACGGCGAGATGCTGATGCTCGGCGCCTACTCGACTTACGTCGTGCAGTTGATGTTTCAGCGCTACGCGCCGCAGGCCATCGAGTTCTATCCATTGATCGCGCTGCCGGTGGCGTTTTTCGTCACTGCCTCCATCGGCATGGCCCTGGAGCGCACGGTGATTCGTCACCTCTACGGCCGCCCGCTGGAAACCCTGCTCGCCACCTGGGGCATCAGCCTGATGCTGATTCAGCTTGTCCGGTTGCTGTTCGGTGCGCAGAACGTTGAAGTGGCGAACCCGGCATGGCTGTCCGGCGGGATTCAGGTGCTGCCGAATCTGGTGCTGCCGTACAACCGCATCGTGATCATCGCCTTCGCCTTGTTCGTAGTGGTGCTGACCTGGCTGCTGCTGAACAAGACCCGCCTCGGTCTGAACGTGCGCGCCGTCACCCAGAATCGCAACATGGCCGCCTGCTGCGGTGTGCCCACCGGGCGTGTCGACATGCTCGCCTTCGGCCTTGGCTCGGGCATTGCAGGACTCGGTGGCGTGGCCCTGAGCCAGATCGGCAACGTCGGCCCGGATCTGGGCCAGAGCTACATCATCGACTCGTTCCTGGTGGTGGTGCTCGGCGGCGTCGGCCAACTGGCCGGCAGCGTATTCGCCGCGTTCGGCCTGGGCATCGCCAACAAGATTCTCGAACCGCAGATCGGTGCGGTGCTCGGCAAGATCCTGATCCTCGCGCTGATCATTCTGTTCATCCAGAAACGTCCGCAAGGCCTCTTCGCACTGAAAGGACGGGTGATCGACTGATGAACCAGCCTCTACTAGTCACGGCCACACAAAAGGCCGGACCCAAAGTCACCCTCGCTGTCGGTGCCGTCGTTCTCGCGCTACTGATCGCGCTGCCGCTGTTTTCGTTGTTGCCACAGGACAACGCGCTGCACGTCTCGGCCTACACCCTGACGCTGGTCGGCAAGATCCTCTGCTACGCCATCGTCGCCCTGGCGCTGGATCTGGTCTGGGGGTATGCCGGTCTGCTTTCGCTGGGCCACGGTCTGTTCTTCGCCCTTGGCGGGTATGCGATGGGCATGTATCTGATGCGTCAGGCCGCCGGCGATGGCTTGCCGGCGTTCATGACGTTCCTGTCGTGGACCGAGTTGCCGTGGTACTGGAGCGGCACCGGCCACTTCCTCTGGGCGATGTGTCTGGTGGTGCTGGCGCCGGGGTTGCTGGCGCTGGTGTTCGGCTTTTTCGCCTTCCGTTCGCGGATCAAGGGCGTGTATTTCTCGATCATGACCCAAGCCCTGACCTTCGCCGGGATGCTGCTTTTTTTCCGCAACGAAACCGGTTTCGGCGGCAATAACGGCTTCACCAATTTCCGCACGATCCTCGGTTTCGGCATCACCGAACCCGGCACCCGCGCCGTGCTGTTTCTGGCAACGGTGTTGCTGCTGGTGGCGAGCCTGTTCATCGGTTGGCGCCTGGCCCGCAGCAAGTTCGGCCGGGTGCTTACCGCGCTGCGCGATGCGGAAAACCGCCTGATGTTTTGCGGCTACGATCCTCGCGGTTTCAAACTGTTCATCTGGGTGTTGAGCGCGGTCTTGTGTGGCTTGGCCGGCGCGCTGTACGTGCCGCTGGTGGGGATCATCAACCCCAGCGAAATGTCGCCGACCAACTCCATCGAAGCCGCCGTGTGGGTGGCTCTTGGCGGGCGCGGCACGCTGATCGGCCCGCTGCTTGGCGCCGGTGTGGTCAACGGCATGAAGAGCTGGTTCACCGTAGCCTTCCCCGAATACTGGCTGTTCTTCCTTGGCGCGCTGTTCATCGTCGTGACGTTGTACCTGCCCAAAGGCGTGATCGGTCTGCTGAAGAAACGAGGTGAATCATGAGAGTCACAGCGAGCGCTGAATTCATGCTGGAGCCAGCCTTCTTCCCGCCTCTGGAACCGAACAAGGACGCCGGCACCAGCCGTGATGCGCTCGGTCTCGGCCAGCGCGTCGGGCCGGGACTGAACACCCGTCACGGCACCATCCTGACCCTGGAAGACATCAGCGTCAGCTTCGATGGTTTCCGGGCGCTGAACAATCTGAACCTGTACATCGGCGTCGGCGAACTGCGCTGCATCATCGGCCCCAACGGCGCGGGCAAGACCACGCTGATGGACGTGATCACCGGCAAGACCCGCCCCAGTCATGGCAAGGCATGGTTCGGCGAAACCCTAGACCTGACACAGATGAGCGAAGTGCAGATCGCCCAGGCCGGCATCGGGCGCAAGTTCCAGAAGCCGACGGTGTTCGAAGCATTGAGCGTGTTCGAAAACCTGGAATTGGCGCAGAAGACCGACAAGTCGGTGTGGGCCAGTCTGCGAGCGAAGTTGAGCGGCGAGCAGAAAGACCGGATCAGCGAAGTGCTCGACACCATTCGCCTGATTACTTCGGTCAACCGTCCGGCGGGGCTGCTGTCCCACGGGCAGAAGCAGTTTCTGGAAATCGGCATGTTGCTGATGCAGGACCCGCAATTGCTGTTGCTCGACGAACCGGTGGCCGGCATGACCGACGCCGAAACCGAGTTCACCGCCGAACTGTTCAAGTCACTCGCCGGCAAACATTCGCTGATGGTGGTGGAACACGACATGGGCTTCGTCGGCTCGATTGCCGACCACGTCACCGTGTTGCATCAAGGCAGCGTGCTGGCCGAAGGATCACTGGAGCAGGTGCAGGACAACGAGCGCGTGATCGAAGTCTATCTCGGGCGCTGAAGAGGAATTCCAACATGCTGCAAGTCGAAAAACTGCACCAGTACTACGGCGGAAGCCACATCCTGCGCGGCCTGAGCTTTGACGTGAAGGTCGGCGAAGTGACGTGCCTGCTCGGCCGTAACGGCGTGGGCAAGACCACGCTGCTCAAATGCCTGATGGGCCTGCTGCCGGCCAAGGAAGGCGCGGTGAACTGGGAAGGCAAACCGATCACCACGTTCAAGCCGCATCAACGAGTGCACGCCGGGATCGCCTACGTGCCGCAGGGCCGGGAAATCTTCGGCCGTCTGACCGTAGAGGAAAACCTGCTGATGGGCCTGTCGCGATTTCCCGGCAGCGAAGCCAAAGAGGTTCCCGCGTTCATCTACGAACTGTTCCCGGTGCTGCTGCAAATGAAACAGCGGCGCGGCGGCGATTTGTCCGGTGGTCAGCAACAACAGCTCGCCATCGGCCGAGCGTTGGCCAGCCGTCCGCGACTGCTGATCCTCGACGAACCCACCGAGGGTATTCAGCCGTCGGTGATCAAGGAAATCGGTGCGGTAATCAAGAAGCTCGCGGCCCGTGGTGACATGGCGATTTTGCTGGTGGAACAGTTCTACGATTTCGCCGCCGAGCTGGCCGATCAATACCTGGTGATGTCCCGGGGCGAGATCGTGCAGCAGGGTCGCGGAGAAAATATGGAAAGCGAGGGTGTGCGCGGACTGGTTACGATCTAACCTGTAGCGTCCTAACGATAATCAGAAAACATGAACTTACCTTTAGCGACTGCCCTGTTTACCCCGAGCTGGCACGCCGAGCTTGAGCTGGCCTACGCCCGCTTCGGCGATTGCACGCGCCCTGTCCGTCGTCGCCACCTCGGCCCGCTGCGGGTGCAAAAGCATCTGTATGCCGAAGGGCCCGAGGTCTGCCAGCACATCATCGTCCACCCGCCGGGCGGGATTGCCGGCGGTGACCGGCTGGACATCAGCGCCCGCGTCGAACAATGCGCCTGGGCACAGATCACCAGCCCCGGCGCGGCCAAATGGTATCGCGCGGCGGGCCCCGCTTATCAGTCGCTGAACCTGCATGTCGCTGACGGCGCGACACTGGAATGGCTGCCTCAGGAAACCATCGTCTACAGCGCCGCCCAGGCTGAACTCTCGACCTCAATCGACCTTGAAGGCGATGCGCAACTGTTCTACTGGGACGTGGTGGCCCTCGGGCGCCCGGCCAGTGGCGAGCGTTTCGACCTCGGGCATTTCCAGGCCCATCTGGATATTCGCCGCGATGGCCGACTGCTTTGGCACGAACGCCAGCGCATCGTCGGCGCTGACGGTTTGCTTGATTCGCCGATCGGGCTGGATGGCAATCCGGTGTTCGCGACGTTGCTGGTGACCGGCGAGATCGATGCCGAATTGCTGGAGCGCTGCCGCTCGCTGGGCCACGACGTGCGCGGGGATCTGACGCAGTTGCCCGGTCTTTTGGTCGCCCGTTGCCTGGCCAGCGAAGCGTTGCTGGCTCGGGCATGGCTTATTGAATTGTGGCGATTGCTCAGGCCTGCGCTGCTAGGCCGCGAAGCCCTGCCTCCCCGTATCTGGAACACCTGATTTTCTTCAACTGCCGACAATGGATTTCAAACGATGGACCTGACCCCACGCGAAAAAGACAAGCTGCTGATCTTCACCGCCGGCCTCGTGGCCGAGCGGCGACTGGCCCGCGGCTTGAAGCTCAACTACCCGGAAGCCATGGCCTTCATCTCGGCAGCGCTGCTCGAAGGCGCCCGTGACGGCCAGACCGTGGCCGAGCTGATGCACTACGGCACCACCCTGCTGACCCGCGATCAAGTGATGGAAGGCATCCCGGAAATGATCCCGGAGATCCAGGTCGAAGCGACGTTTCCCGACGGCACCAAACTGGTCACCGTCCACCAACCGATCGTCTGAGGCCGCGCCATGACTTACACCATCCGTGATGCCCTGCACGCCGACCTGCCGGCGATCCGTGACATCTACAACGACGCCGTGCTCAACACCACGGCGATCTGGAACGAATCCCCGGTCGATCTCGGCAACCGTCAAGCGTGGTTCAGCGCGCGTCAGGCTCAGGGATATCCGATCCTGGTGATCGTCGACGCCGACAACACCACCCTCGGCTACGCTTCGTTCGGTGACTGGCGACCGTTCGACGGTTTCCGTCACACGGTCGAACACTCGGTCTACGTACGCAGCGACCAGCGCGGTAACGGCCTCGGCCCGCAACTGATGACCGCGCTGATCGCACGCGCGAAAACCTGCGGCAAACACATCATGGTCGCCGCCATCGAGAGCGGCAACGCCGCGTCGATCCGCCTGCACGAACGCGCCGGCTTCGTCACCACCGGGCAGATGCCGCAAGTCGGCACCAAGTTCGGCCGTTGGCTCGACCTGACCTTCATGCAACTGACCCTCAATCCTGGCGCGGAGCCGCCGCCCGCCAACAAGGAGTGACACCGATGAACCCCGCCCAACTGCGACGCGTCAACGCTGAAAGTTTTGCGCACTATCGTCAGGGCCTGATCGACCTGCTGCTCGACGCGGTGGGTTATGGCGCCAGCGTCGGTTTCATGGCCGACCTCGATGCCGCGCAGGCCCGCGCCTATTTCGACGACGTGCAGGACAACCTGAACAAGGGCAACGTCTTGCTCTGGGTGGTGGTCAAGGACGAACAGGTGCAGGCCAGCGTCCAGTTGAGCCTGTGCCAGAAGGCCAACGGCCTGAACCGCGCCGAGGTGCAGAAGCTGCTGGTGCGCGAACACGCCCGGCGGCGCGGCCTCGGTCAGCAGTTGATGGAAGCGCTGGAACTGACGGCCCGCCAGTACAAGCGCGGCATGCTTTACCTCGATACCGAGGCCGGCTCCCCGGCCGAAGATTTCTACAAGGCCCTGGGTTACACCCGCGCCGGGGAAATCCCCGATTACGCCTGCGACCCGAACGGCACCTATCGCCCGACGGCCCTCTATTACAAAGTCCTGCAAGGAGCGAACTGATGATTCCCGGCGAGTACAAAATCCAGCCCGGCGACATCGAACTCAACGTCGGTCGCCGCACCGTCAGCCTGAAGGTGGCAAACAGCGGCGACCGGCCGATCCAGGTCGGTTCGCACTACCACTTCTTCGAAACCAACGACGCCCTGACCTTCGACCGCGCCGCCAGCCGAGGCATGCGCCTGAACATTCCGGCGGGCACAGCGGTGCGTTTCGAGCCGGGCCAGAGCCGCGAGGTGGAACTGGTGGATTACGCCGGGCATCGCCGGGTGTTCGGATTTGCCGGGCGGGTCATGGGTGACCTCTGAGTCCGTGTGTGTCGTTATTTCTCTGAAGGACGCTAGATGAAGATTTCCAGACAAGCCTACGCCGACATGTTCGGCCCCACCGTCGGCGACAAGGTGCGCCTGGCCGACACCGAGCTGTGGATCGAGGTCGAACAGGACTTCACCACCTACGGCGAGGAAGTGAAATTCGGCGGCGGCAAAGTGATCCGCGATGGCCAGGGCCAGAGCCAGTTGCTGGCGGCCGAAGTGGTCGACACGCTGATCACCAACGCACTGATCATCGACCACTGGGGCATCGTCAAGGCCGATGTCGGCCTCAAGGACGGCCGCATCGCCGCCATCGGCAAGGCCGGCAACCCGGACGTGCAGCCCGGAGTGACCATCGCCATCGGCGCCAGCACCGAAGTAATTGCCGGTGAGGGCATGATCCTCACCGCCGGCGGCATTGATACTCACATCCACTTCATCTGCCCGCAGCAGATCGAAGAAGCGCTGATGAGCGGCGTCACCACCATGATCGGCGGCGGCACCGGGCCGGCCACCGGCACCAATGCCACGACCTGCACTTCAGGACCGTGGCACCTGGCGCGGATGCTCCAGGCGGCGGATGCGTTCCCGATGAACATCGGCCTCACCGGCAAGGGCAACGCCAGCCTGCCGGAGCCGTTGATCGAACAGGTCAAGGCCGGCGCCATCGGCCTCAAGCTCCACGAGGACTGGGGCACCACCCCGGCAAGCATCGACAACTGCCTGAGCGTCGCCGACCAGTACGACGTGCAGGTGGCGATCCACACCGACACCCTGAATGAATCCGGCTTCGTCGAAACCACCCTCGGCGCGTTCAAGGGCCGCACCATCCACACCTACCACACCGAAGGAGCCGGTGGCGGTCATGCGCCGGATATCATCAAGGCCTGCGGTTTCGCCAACGTGCTGCCGAGTTCGACCAACCCGACCCGGCCGTTTACGCGCAACACCATCGACGAACACCTCGACATGCTGATGGTCTGCCATCACCTCGACCCGAGCATCGCCGAAGACGTGGCGTTCGCCGAAAGCCGCATCCGCCGCGAAACCATTGCCGCCGAAGACATCCTCCACGACCTCGGCGCGTTCTCGATGATCAGCTCCGACAGCCAGGCCATGGGCCGCGTCGGCGAAGTCATCACGCGTACCTGGCAGACCGCCGACAAGATGAAAAAACAGCGCGGCCCGCTCGCGCAAGACGGCGAAGGCAACGACAACTTCCGCGCCAAGCGCTACATCGCCAAGTACACGATCAACCCGGCGATCACCCATGGCATCAGCCATGAAGTGGGTTCGGTGGAAGTCGGCAAGTGGGCGGATCTGGTGCTGTGGCGCCCGGCCTTCTTCGGCGTGAAACCGACGCTGATCCTCAAGGGCGGCGCCATCGCCGCCAGCCTGATGGGCGACGCCAACGCCTCTATCCCGACCCCGCAACCGGTACACTACCGCCCGATGTTTGCCAGTTATGGTGGCTCGTTGCACGCCACCAGCCTGACGTTCATCAGCCAGGCGGCGCAGGAATCCGGGCTGCCCGAAGCGTTGGGCCTGAAGAAAAAAATCGCGGTGGTCAAAGGTTGTCGCGACGTGCAGAAAACCGACCTGATCCACAACGATTACCTGCCCAACATCGACGTCGACCCACAGACCTATCAGGTCAAGGCCGACGGCGTGTTGCTCTGGTGTGAACCGGCCGAAATCCTGCCGATGGCGCAGCGTTACTTTCTGTTCTAGTTTCGCCGCCAAACGATAAAAGGCCTCAGACCGCACATGACGCGTGGGCTGAGGCCTTTTTCGTGATTGCCGCTTGTCTGGCCGTGACGAGGATTTACGGGAGTCGTGTGATTCTCGCAATAAGGTCTACGCTTCGAAACGCACGCTGCACATTCTGTTCGGGTAAACCTTCATGCGTCTTTGCGAATTCATCGAAACCCATGTTGATGTAATCGTCGGTGAATGGGAAAAATTCGCCCAGACCATCACCCCCGCAGCCGACTTTCTCGACGGTCCGGCCCTGCGCGACCACGCCCGTTCGATTCTGTTGGCGGCCGCCCGCGACATGAGCAAACCCCAGACGCCCCGCGAACAGATGGCCAAAGCCAAAGGCGAAGGTCCAGAGAAAACCCCGAGCCTGGACAAGGCTGGTGCCAGCCACGGCGAACTGCGCCACACGGTGGGCTTCGACCTGGTTCAGATGACGTCCGAGTTTCGCCACTTGCGTGCCTGTGTGATCCAGCTCTGGGTCAACCATCTGAAATCACCTGACATGACAGCTTTCCAGGACATGATCCGTTTCAACGAAGCCATCGACGAAGCGCTGGCCGAGTCGACGGCAGCCTACGCCGAACAGGTAAATCGCTCCCGGGACATTTTCCTCGCCATCCTCGGCCACGACCTGCGCGCGCCGTTGCAGGCGGTAAGCATGTCGACGGAAATGCTGATGCGTAAAACCCGCCTGGAAGGCGACGCATTGCTCTGTGCGCAGAACATCCGGCAGGGCGCGCGGCATATGGCAGCGATGGTCAGTGATCTTCTGGAACTGGTCCGCAGCCGTCTGGGCAAAAGCCTGCCGATCGAGCCGGCGCCGATGGATCTGGCCGACACTGCGCGGGCGGCGATTGCTGAAGCCTGCGCCGGCAACCCGCAAAGCGATCCAACCTTGAAAATCGAAGGTGACACACGGGGAGTCTGGGATGGTGGCCGACTGGCGCAACTGCTGCAGAATCTGATCGGCAACGCCTTGCAGCACGGGACGAACGCGCAAGATGTGCGGGTGACCCTACAGGGGGAATCCGACACCGTACGCCTGACCGTACACAACCATGGTGAACCGATTCCGGAAGACGCCATCGGCACGATTTTCGATCCGCTGGTACGCAATGCCGACGAAGAGCTCGGCCAACCGTCGACCAGCCTCGGTCTGGGTCTGTTCATCGTCAAGGAAGTGGTGACCGCCCACGGCGGGACGATCGAAGTCAGTTCAAGCGAAGCCGACGGAACGCTGTTCAGCGTGACGCTGCCCAGACAGGTTTGAAGCGCTACTCGACCACCAGGCGCCGCAGACGCTGACGGAGCATCCGGTTCTCGGCCCGCAGTTCCTGCACTTCTTCCAGCAGGTCCAGCGCCAGGGCGACGCCTTCCCATTCCAGCTCCAGGTCGCGCCGCAACTTGGCGGCGCGTTTGGCCAGGGCCAGTTCGTAGTCGGTGAAGCGCCACTCCCTGGGCTGCGCGCCCTGAGGTTCGAGGATGCCGTGTTCGACGATTTCGATCACGTGGACGTCCGACAGGTCGGCCGCCTCACAGAATTCTGCCATGTCCAGTTGAACGATCAGGGGGCTGCTCATGATGGGCTACTCCGTCGTCAGTATCAGAAGTTCTCGCGCGGATTGAAGGCGGCTTTCTTCGCCAGTTCCTGCCACAGTGCCTTGACGTCATCGCCGTTGGCTTTGGGCATCACGGCCTTGAGCTGGACGAACAGATAACCGCGTTCGCCGGCCTTGTTCTGCAAACCATGACCCTTGGCGCGCATGCGCTGGCCGTTCTGGCTGCCGGCCGGCACCTTGAGGTTGATCTTGCCGGTCAGGGTCGGCACGGCCACTTCAGCACCCAGCGCCAGTTCCCACGGTGCCAGCGGCAAAGTGATGATCAGGTTTTCGCCTTCGACATCGAATTTCGGGTGCGGCGCGAAACGGATGGTCAGGTACAGATCGCCATTGGCGCCGCCACCGATGCCCGGTGCGCCCTGCCCCTTGAGGCGAATGCGCTCGCCGTCGGTCACGCCCGCCGGAATCTTCACGTTCAGGCTCTTGCTGGTGTTGCTGACGTGCTGGCCCGAACCGTTGTATTGCGGCACCTGGAAGCTGATCTTTTTCGATTCGTTCGAAAGTGTTTCTTCCAGGAAGATCGGCAGTTCCAGTTCCACGTCTTGCCCTCGGCGCCCGGCGCTACGGGATTGCCGGCCTTCGCCGCCACCGAAACCGGGGCCGCGATTGCCGAAGATCGAACTGAAGAAGTCCGAGAAGTCACCGGTGTCGCCACCGCCGCCAAAGCCGCCACGGCTCTGCCAGCCCGGTGGGCCCTGAAATGGCTGACCGTGCTGGCCATAGCGACGCAGGTCGTCATATTCGGCGCGCTTGTCAGCGCTTTTCAGCGCTTCATAGGCTTCCGAGACGTCCTTGAACTTGGCCTCGGCGTCCTTTTCCTTGCTGACATCGGGGTGGTATTTGCGCGCCAGCTTGCGATAGGCAGCCTTGATCGCCTTGTCGTCCGCCGTCGGCTCCACGCCGAGTATCTTGTAATAGTCTTTGAAGTCCATCGAAGGAATCACCATCCGTTATCGATTTCGCGCCGTTGCCAGCATGCGCCGATTTGCGCGTGCCGGGTTGACCGATCTCAAATTTGTGACCGGGTGGCGCAGCAGAAGTTTATCGGCAGTGGACGGCGGTTCTTGCGACCACCGGTGTGTCTGCCGGCCCATGCCAGCAAGTTTGGGGCAAAGCGCCGACTTTCAAGCAAGCTTAGTCGCTAAATAGCAGATGACCGGCCTTCGAATCTGCCGCGCACTGACATACACTGCGCGGCCGTTTTTTTGACCGGAACCGAAAGACATGAAAGACGCCTCTCCAGCCCGTGCCTGCGGCATCGACTTTGGCACGTCCAACTCCACCGTCGGCTGGCTGCGCCCCGGCGTGGAAACGATGATCGCGCTGGAAGACGACAAGATCACCCTGCCCTCGGTGGTCTTCTTCAACATCGAAGAGCGCCGCCCGGTCTACGGTCGCTTGGCGCTGCACGAGTACCTGGAAGGTTACGAAGGTCGGCTGATGCGCTCGCTCAAGAGCCTGCTCGGTTCCAAGCTGATCAAGCACGATACCAGCGTCCTCGGCACCGCGATGCCGTTCAAGGACTTGCTCGGGCTGTTCATCGGCCAGCTCAAGAGCCGCGCAGAAGCCGCCGCCGGTCGTGAGTTCGAGCAGGTGGTGCTGGGCCGTCCGGTGTTCTTCGTCGACGACGATCCGCTGGCCGACCAGGAAGCCGAAGACACCTTGGTGGAAGTGGCGCGCAAGCTCGGTTTCAAAGACGTTTCGTTCCAGTACGAGCCGATTGCCGCCGCTTTCGACTACGAGTCGACCATCGAAAAGGAAGAGCTGGTACTGATCGTCGACATCGGCGGTGGTACGTCGGACTTCTCGCTGGTGCGCCTGTCGCCCGAGCGTCGGGGAATGGACAACCGTCACGACGACATTCTCGCCACCGGCGGCGTGCACATCGGCGGGACCGATTTCGACAAGCAATTGAGCCTGCAAGGCCTGATGCCGCTGTTCGGATACGGCAGCCGCATGAAGAGCGGTGCGCTCATGCCCACCAGCCACCACATGAACCTGGCCACCTGGCACACCATCAACTCGGTCTACTCGCAAAAATCCACCCTGGCTCTGGGCAGCATGCGCTACGACATCGAGGACACTGGCGGCATCGACCGTCTGTTCAAACTGATCGAACAGCGCGCCGGACACTGGCTGGCGATGGAAGTGGAAGAAACCAAGATCCACCTGACCCACAATGACAGCCGTCATGTTCCGCTGGATCGCATCGAGTCGGGGCTGAGCGTGGAGCTGAGCCGGGCCTTGTTCGAATCGGCGATCAATGCGCAGCTGGAGCGAGTACGCGGCAGCGTCACGCAATTGCTCGCGGACGCCAATGTGGCGGTGGGTCAGGTCGATACGGTGTTCTTCACCGGCGGTTCCAGCGGCATCCCGGCGCTGCGCAACAGCGTTTCGGCGATGCTGCCGAATGCGCGGCATGTGGAAGGGAACATCTTTGGCAGCATTGGCAGCGGTCTGGCGATTGAAGCCATGAAACGCTATGGCTCGATGAACTGAAACCGCACTGATCGTTCCCACGCTCGCGCGGGAACGATCAATCTACCCGCTTAAACCATCCCGCCCAGCTTCAACTCACTCTTCAGATACGCGTAATAAATCGGCCCCGCCACCACCCCCGGCAGGCCGAACGCGGCCTCGAATACCAGCATCGCCAGCAGCAACTCCCAGGACTTGGCACTGATCTGCCCGCCGACGATTCGTGCGTTGAGGAAGTATTCGAGCTTGTGGATAAAGATCAGGTAGCCCAGCGCGGCAATCGCCACCCAGATCGACAGCGACAGGCCGACGATGGTGATCAGCGTGTTCGACATCAGATTGCCGATCACCGGCAGTAACCCAAGCAGGAACGTCAGCACGATCAGGGTCTTGGTCAGCGGCAGCTTGATCCCGAACAGCGGCAGGATCACCGCCAGGAAAATCCCGGTGAAGAAGGTGTTGAGCAGGGAAATCTTGATCTGCGCGAACACAATGTTGCGAAATGCCTGGACCAGCAAGTGCAGGCGGTCAAACAGTGCAGCCGCCAGCGGCTTGCGCTTGGTCACGTCCGGTACCCGCTGCAAGGCGATGATCGCGCCGAGCACCATGCCGATCAACAAGGTCACGAACATGTGCGCCGCGTCCTTGCCCACCAGTTGCAGGTCGGACAGGTGCTTACTCAGCCATTCACCGATGGCCACTCGGAACTCCGCGGCACTGGCCGGCAAATAAGCGTCGATGAAGGGCGGCAACTGACTGCGTGCACGTTCGACCACGCCCATGAATTTATCCAGCGACGCGCCGGGGTTTTCCGCTTCGTGCATCAGGAAACTGATGGCCCCGGCGAAGATCAGTGCCAGGACGCTGACCACCAGCGTGCCCAGCAACGCTACCGCCAGCCAGCGCGCACGGCGGCCCTCGATCAATCGTTGCAGTTGCGGAGTGAGCATGTTGACCAGCTCGAACACCAGCAACCCGGCCAACAGACTGGGCAACAAACGCAGCGGCAGTACGAGCAGCAATCCGCCGAAAATGATGATGCAACTGACCCAGAACACAACATGACGCTCAGAAAACGTTGGCATACAGCCTCAAAACGAACGGCGTAAAAGGATTGGCAGTCTGCCAGCGATCCGGCGCCGAAGCGAGCGGATGCCCTGCCGCTCGCTGCGAACTGTCGATCTTATTTTTTCTTCAGACAATCACTCATGAACGCCTTGCGCGCATCACCGGTCAGGGCCTTGGTCTTGGCGTCGGCATTGCAGGTCTTCATCTTTTCCTGCTGCGGGGTCAGGGTCTTGGCGTCATTGGCCGCCGGCGCTGCCTTCAGGCAAGTACTCATGAAGGTCTTGCGCTCATCGCCTTTCAGGCTCTTGGCCGTGGCATCGGCGTTGCAGGTGGTCATCTTGTTCTGTTGCGCCGTGGCGGCAAAACCCTGGGAGCACAGCAGCAGACCGATCATCAACAAAGGGACACGCAACATCTTCATGGAGTTTTCTCCTTGTCGCCGCATCGATTGAGGCGGCCTCCGGCTGAGTGTAGTCAAAGCTTGTTACACCTTCCTACCCTCATGGTGACTGCGTCGGTATTGCTCCGGCGTACACCCGGCCTGCCGGGCAAACATGGCGATGAACGCCGAGCCGCTGCTGTAACCGAGATCGAAGGCGATTTCCTGCACGCTGCGCGTACTTTCCAGCGCCTCGATGGCGGCGAGATAGCGCAGCCGCTGGCGCCATTCACCGAAACTCATCCCCAACTCCCGCACGAATTGCCGAGCCAGGGTGCGCTCGCTGACATGCACCTGCGCCGCCCAGTGCGCCAGCGGCTGGTTGTTGCCGGGCTCGGCCTGCAGTGTTTCGAGGATTGCCAGCAATCCGGGGCTGCTGGCGTACGGCAGATAGCATTGATGAACCGGTGCCTGGCGCAGTTGATCCACCAGCACCTGGGCCAGGCGCTGGTCGGCGTCGAACGCGGGGATCTTCACATCCCGGGCGGCGAAGTCCTTGAGGATGGCCTTGAGAATATCGCTGATCGCCAGCGTACAAGCCTGCGCCGGCAAATCCGCGCAGACCTCGGGCGTCAGGCACACCGCCCGATAATTCACCGGTTGATGACTGTAGAAACTGTGCTCGACCTGCGGCGGCACCCACACCGCGTATTGCGGCGGCGACATGAAACGGCTGCCGTCGACATCCATGTGCAGCACGCCGTGGGCCGCGTACTCCAGCGTGCCCCACGGATGGCGGTGCGGCGCGGCGTATTCATGGGCATTGAAGTCGGCGTAGCGGAAGTACACCGCCGACGGCAGTTCGCTGAAATCCAGCAGATCGATGTGTTTACTGTTCATGCTGTCCGGAATCAGGGGCGGGTTGTCCGGTTCGCAGTATAGGCCTGCATCCAGACAGGGGATAATCACCGTTCATCAACGTACTGGTTTCTCCTCCCATGCAATACGCGTTTCCCCTGCTGGCGATTTTCATCTGGGCCGGCAACACCGTGATCAACAAGTTGGCTGTCGGCGCCATCTTCCCCGCCGAGATCGGCTTCTACCGCTGGCTGCTCGCCGGCCTGCTGTTCACCCCGTTCATGCTCAGTAAGGTAATCGCGCACTGGCCGCAGATCCGTCCGAACCTGGGCAAGATTTTCATCCTCGGCGTGCTCGGCATGGCGGTCTACCAGAGCCTGGCCTATTTCGCCGCGACCATGACCAGCGCCACCAACATGGGCATCATCCTCTCGCTGATGCCGTTGATGTCGCTGGCCATGGCGATCATCAGCCTCGGCCAGCGCCTGACCGCCGGTGCGCTGGTCGGTGCGGTGCTGTCATTCGCCGGGGTGCTGGTGGTGGTGTCGTCCGGCAGCCTCGGCGCGCTGCTGCAACACGGGGTGAACCTGGGCGACGCGATGATGCTGATCGCCACCCTGGCCTATGCGATCTACAGCACGCTGCTGAAAAAATGGCAGCTGCGCCTGCCGCCGCTGGTGTTGCTGTACTTGCAGGTACTGGTGGCGGTGGTGGTGCTGTTTCCGCTGTACGCCATGTCGCCGAAAACCGGCCTGACCCTGCAGAACATCCCGCTGGTGCTATACGCGTGCCTGCTGGCCTCGATGCTCGCGCCGCTGGCGTGGATGCAGGCCGTGCAGCGCTTGGGGCCGAGCCGGACCACGCTGTACTTCAACCTGCTGCCGTTGATCACTGCGCTGATTGCCGCAGTGGTGTTGAAGGAACAACTGGCGATGTATCACCTGGTCGGTGGCTTGCTGACGCTGGGCGGGGTGGTTCTTTCCGAGCGCTGGACCACCGTCCTCGGCCGCTCCCGCACGCCAGGCGCCGCCTAGACCCCGGCGGCTTTCAATCGCGCCGCATGCTCGACGAACAGTCGCACCGGATCCGCGCCTTTGCCGACCAGTCCCAGTGACTGGTTGACGATGTCGAAGTGATCCATCGGGTAGTCATCGCCGATGACCGTGCCCAAGTGCGAGCTGTAGCGTCCGACCATGCCGTCGCACTGTCCCGGCTCGTGCACGAAGGTTTTGGCGAACAACCGGCAACTGCGGTTGGTGCCGTCGAACAGGTTGCTGCCACGGTCGGTCTTGCCTGGCTGCAAGGTGCCGGACCACGAGTAATAACGCACGCCGTTGACCTCCTCCGGCCCGTGCCCGCCCCAGGTATCAGGCAGGCCCTGTGGGTAACGCTGGTTGAACAGCGCCACGCCTTCGGTGGTCAGGGAGTTGTGCGAGGCATGGATATCCACCGGCAGTTTCGGCCCGTGGTAGCCAGTTTCCAGCAGCGCCATCAGCCAGCCGACAAAACGCAACAGCGCCTCGAGGATGCGACCCCGGGCACTGTCTGCCGGATAATGTTTCGCCAGATAGTCGGCCAGCTCAGAACCGTGATTGGGCCCGGCCACCGACGTGACTGAAGCCACCAGATCCGGACGTTTGGCCGCCGCATAACGCGCCGTCAGCGAGCCTTGGCTATGGCCGAACAGATTGACCTTGGCCGCGCCGGTCTCACGGAGAATTTCATCGATGCGCGTCAGCAACTGCTCGCCGCGCACCTCGGTGGAATTGAGCGGCGACACCTGCACCGCAATCACCGTCGCACCACCCCGGCGCAACGCCTTGATGATCCCGTACCAGTACGGGTACAGCACCAGACGGATAAAACCGAGCATTCCCGGCACCAGCACCAGTGGATAACGTGTGGCCGAATCCTGCGACATGGGCAGACATCCCTGTGGTCGGTGGGTGGAGGCATGACGTGCAAAACGCCCGCCAAGCATCCTCCTCGATGATGACAACTCCACGACCAGCCTACTTCAGCCCCACCACCCCCGCCATAATCAGCCCCACCGAAAGCAACTTCATCAGCGTCAGGCTCTCGCCCAGCAGCGCGAAACCGAGAAACACCGTGCCGAGCGAGCCGATGGCGGTCCAGATCGGGTAGGCGATGCTTACCGGCAGCTCGCGCATCGCCAGAGTCAGGAAATAAACCCCGCCCACCGCCGCGACCACGGTAATCAGCGACGGCCACAGCCGGGTGAAACCTTCGGCGTATTTCATGCCCATGGCGAAAGTGACTTCGAACCCGGCGGCGATCAGCAGGAACAGCCAGGCCACCTAGAACTCCCGGGCCAGGTCGAGCAAGCGCTGCTCGGCCTCGGCCACCGACACCGCGAAGGTGCGTTCGGCGGATTCTTCGCCCTCGGCGGCGACCACCGTGACGTCGTTGATGCCGATGAAACCCAATGCCGTGCGCAACCATGGATCGGCGTGATTCAGCGCCTCCAGCTCCCCGCCCGGGCCGAATCCGAAACCACCGCGACTGGTAACGATCAGCGCCTTCTTGCCGTGCAAAAGCGGTGTGTACTGGGCGATGCCGTTGTCCAGCGTATGGTCGAACGTCAGGCCCAACCGCACGATCTGATCGACCCAGGCCTTGAGGCCGCTGGGCACGTTGAAGTTGTACATCGGCGTGGAAATCAGCAGCAGATCGTGATCGAACAACTCGCCCAGCAGTTGATCGCTGAGCGCCAGATCGGCCTGCATCGACAACGGCCGTGCCTCGGGCTCCGGATAAAACGCTGCGGCGACAAACGCCTCGTTGACCGCCGGAATCAGCGCACGCCCAACCTCTCGGCGGGTGACTTGAGCCTGTGGATGACGGACTTGCCAGGCACTGAGAAAACTTTCCGCCAGACGCCGCGAATGGGAACGCTCACCGCGTGGGCTGGCATGGATCGCAAGAATCTTGCTCATCTTAAACTCCTTGGGACTAGACTTTAGTGACTGTGTAGCGCCAGATTGCGGCGCTCATGTCATCGGCTCAAATGAGCAAAAATCAGTCTGGATGAATTTATTTCACCCATGGAGTTTCCATGTTCGCTTCACTGCCACTGACCGCCCTGCGCGCCTTCGAATCCGCTTCACGCCTGTTGAGCTTCAAGGCTGCCGCCGAAGAACTTGCGGTGACACCGACAGCGATCTCCCATCAGATCCGCTCGCTGGAGGACTGGCTCGGCGTGGCGCTGTTCGAACGCCTGCCGCGCCAGGTGCGGCTGACCGAGGGCGGCGAGCGGCTGTTTCGCAGCCTGCACGGCGCGTTTCTGGAGGTGGCGCAAAGCGTCGACACCCTGCGTCCGCAGCGCAGCGGCAGCAACCTCACGCTGTCGACCACCGCCGCGTTCGCTGCGCTGTGGCTGGTGCCACGCCTCGGTCGGTTTTATGCAAAACACCCGAACATCAATGTGCGGCTGGACACCCACTGCGAAGTCATCGACCTGCATCAGGACGCCAGCGTCGATCTGGTGTTGCGCTACAGCCTCGATGATTACCCGAACCTCTACGGGTTGTGCCTGTTCGATGAATCGTTCGGCGTGTACGGCTCGCCGGAACAGGTGGCACTGGCTGCCCGTCGCACCCCGGCGCTGATCAGCGTCCGCTGGCACAACTCGAAACTCTACGCCCACGGTTGGGAAGCGTGGTGCGCGCAGTCAGGCGAGAACTGGTTGAATCAGCATCCGGCCGTCCGCGAATACGACGAAGAGCATTACGCCCTGCAAGCGGCCATCGCCGGGCAAGGGCTGGTGCTGGCGAGCAACATTCTGGTGTCGGAGAGCGTCGCCAATGGCTTGCTGGTGCCGTACAAGGGTGAGGTGCAGGTCGACGGTGCCGGTTACAGCGCCCTCTGTGTACCGGGCCGTGAGCGGCATCCACCGGTGAAAGCCTTTTTTGCCTGGCTGCGCGAAGAAGCACAGCTTTCCGGGCATGTCCCGCGCTGAATCCGACAAAACTTTTTGCAGTGTTCATCACTCACAACCAGGTAACGATCACGTCAGCAGAACGTGACGCCAATGGGATTAGCCTCCAGGAGACTGAAATGAGTGACCTGCATTTGTCTGATGTTCAAACCCTGCGCGAGCGCGCACGACAACACGTCGAAAACGGCGCGGTGACCGAAAGCTATAGCGCCAACCGTGAAGAAGTGCTGCGCCTGCTCAACGAATCGCTGGCCACTGAACTGGTCTGCGTCCTGCGCTACAAGCGCCACTACTTCATGGCCAACGGCCTGAAAGCCAACGTCGCCGCCGACGAGTTCCTCGAGCACGCCACTCAGGAAGCCGAACATGCCGACCGTCTCGCCGAGCGCATCGTGCAACTGGGCGGCGAGCCTGAGTTCAACCCTGACCTGCTGTCGAAGATGTCCCACGCGCAATACGTGGCCGGCAACACCTTGAAGGAAATGGTTTACGAAGACTTGGTGGCCGAGCGGATTGCCATCGACAGCTATCGCGAGATCATCCAGTACATCGGGGAAAAGGATCCGACCACGCGCCGGATCTTTGAAGACATCCTGGCTCAGGAAGAAGAGCATGCCGATGACATGGCGGACATCCTCAAAGACCTCTGATTCCTCCAGATCCAATCGCGGGCAAGCCCGCTCCCTCAGGGTTTTCACTGAACCTGTGGGAGCGGGCTTGCCCGCGATTGCTTTCTGATAAACGCTAAAGAATCATTTGGTGGGTTTGACGGTCACGGGCGCCTTGCCCGCCTTCATCTGCTCCAGCAACGGAGCACACTGATTCGGCTCGCCGCCGCTCGGCGCCACCAGTGCCAGCAGCCCCGCCGCCGGCGCGGCGATCACACCCAGCGCCACCATGCCTGCGCCGCGCAGCATCAGCGGCACCGCTTTCACCCCGGCATCCGGCTTGATGAACTTACCGCGCACATACAACGGCGAGCGCAGGGATATCAGACGCCAGCCCTTGGATTCCGGGGTCACGGTCAGGTCCAGTTGCTCGGTCGCCATGTTCGCCGTGCCGTCGATGTAGATGATCGCGTTCTCGGTATCGAACACGAACAGCCGGGTGGTCGCCAGCCCGGTCTTGATGTCGAAGTCGGCTGCTGCGCAGTTGATCTTCACTTCCTTGTCGCCAAAGACCTTGCCGACCACGTAGTTGCCGACGTTGAGGCCCGCCAGCTCCATCAGCTCACGACTGATCGCGCCGTCATTGATCAGCATCTTCAGGTTGCCGTTGGCCCCGCCCAGCAGCTTGGCCACCGAGTTGCCGCGACCACTGATGTCGGCGTCGCCGTTCAGTTCGCCGAAACTGGTTTTCATCGGTTCAAAAGTCGGGAACAGTTGCTTGAGCTTGAACTTGCGCGCGGTCAGTTTTGCCCGGCCTTCCAGCGGCTCGGTGCGGCCATTGAGGCGGATCTGCGCATCGAGGTTGCCGCCGGCCACGCCGAAGCGCAGCGGTTCCAGGCTCAGTTCGCCGTCGTTGAGTTTGAGGTGGGTATAGAGGTCGGTGAACGGCAGCTTCTCGCTGTGGACGATGCGTTTGCCAGTGAATTCGACGTCGGCGTCCATGTCGCGCCAGCGCTCAGTCTTGAACTCTTCCACCGGCAGCACTTTGTCCGCCGGTTGTTTGCTTTCACCGCCGCGGGCCTTTTGCTTGTCATTGGAGTCGGCACCGATCAGCGGCGCGAGGTCGGCGAACAGCAGTTGATTGGACAGCAACGCGCCACTCAGCTTGGGCCGTGGCTTGCTGGCGACGTAGGCGAGGTCGCCGTGAATGTCGCTGCCGCCGATCTTGCCGTTGAACTGTTCGTAGCGGAACTGTGCGCCGTCCGGCTCATGTAGCTTGGCGATCAGATGACCGTCAGTGGAATACGGCGGCGTGTCCGGCAGGGTGACGCCAGTCAGCGGATAGAGATTGCCGAGGCTGACGCCCGCCAGTTTCAGACGCAGGTCGAGGGCACCGAGATTCAGCGGATCGGTCAGCGTGCCGGCGAGTTCGATGCTGGTGTCGCCGATTTTCGCCTGGGCCTGCAGCGGGAACGGTTTGGCCGCATCCTGCAAGGCAAGCAGGCCGCCGATTTTGCCTTGGCCGGCGAGTTTCTGACCGTGGTACTGGCCTGTGACTTTCAGTGCGAAGGCGTAATCCTGGGGTGCGCCGCCCTTTTCCAGCGCGGTTTTCGCCGCTTTGTCGCCGACGATTTCGCTGAAGGGAATCGGCTTGCCCAGCGGGTCGATCAACAGGTCGAGATTGGTCTTGAGGGTCTGGTCGTCCAGAGTGACGTGACCCTTGTCGAAACCGATAGCGCCGATGTCCACCACCCAGTTCGAGGGCTCGGCATTCGGGTCCTTGGGATCGAACTTGAAGGTCCAGTTGGCGCGGCCATCGGCCAAACGTTGCAATTGAGCGGTGGGTTCGGTCAGGTCGATCCGAGGAATTGTCACCCGTTGTGCCAGCAGCGCCAGTGGTGAAATGCGCAGTTCGACCTTTTTGAGGGTGACCATCTGCGGCTGCTTCGACCAGTCCGGGTTGCCCAGCGTCAGGTCTTCGGCCACCACATGCGGCCACGGCACCCAGGCGCGCCAGCCGCCCTCGTCGAGTTCGCGCCGCCAGACCACCGACAGGTTGCCGTTGATGGCGAACGGTCGGTGCAGTTCTTCCGAGACTTTGGCGTTGAGGGACGGTTTGATCCGGTTCCAATCGAAGAACACGATGATCAGGACCAGCACCGCCAGCAACAGCATGAGGGTGGCGAAGGTCCAGGCGAAGATTTTACGCGTGCGCGTCATTGCACAAAGCTCCTGAAAACGACTGCGGATCGACGCCGCTGAAACGACGGGCCTGATAGGGCCCTCATGAAGTCTACGACTGACAAACCGCCCGCAGGTTTAATCGAAAGCCCCGATTGGGGCCGAAAAGCGGTCGCCATTCTGACCGATCGGTCGACTCGATGTTACCGGCCCCGCACTTTTGCAGAGCGCAAGTGGGTGAAAAATACCCACCGCAGTGCAAAACCGTCAGCCTGAAACGCCCGGGCTAGAGCCTCCCGGGCGAACAATCAATTCTGTTGATTATTACCATTGTGTTTATGAACTTTTATATCGACTTATCGAGAGTAGCATTGCCCTCGTACCCACTTTATCGCCCTCCCAAGGAGCAACCGATCATGAAACGCCAACTTCTGTTCAGTCTTACCCTCTCGATGCTGGCCAGCACCGCTTTCGCTCTGCCAGCTGCCGACCAGGCTACCCCGCAAGTGAAATCCAGCCACTCGGTGTTCAGCCAGACTGTTGCCGCTGACGGTTCGGACCGCACTCCACAAGGCCAGACCCTGGCTGAAAACGGTCGTAACCGCCTGGAAGAAAAAGGTCTGGTTCAAGATGGCTATGACAAAACCCCACAAGGCCAAACCTTAGCTGAAGGCGGCCGTGATCGTCTGGAAGAAAAAGGTCTGGTCCAGGACGGTTATGACAAGACTCCACAAGGTCAAACCCTGGCTGCTGACGGCTACGACAAGACCCCACAAGGCCAGACCCTCGCTGCTGATGGCTACGACAAAACCCCACAAGGTCAGACCCTGGCTGCTGACGGCTACGACAAAACCCCACAAGGCCAAACTCTGGCCGAAGGTGGTGGTGACCGCGTGATCGAACGCAACAGCGCCTTGAGCTAAGCCCGTGGCGGCCTGGAAAAAAAGCCCAATCCCCGGATTGGGCTTTTGATTTTTCAGCAGCCGGTATAAAGAAGTCGCGATTTCCCGCTTCCATCTCCCCCGCTGCCGTTCGACGCCGACAAAGCCGATTTGCTAGAGTGCGGCGCTTGTCTTGCCTAAGAACACACCCTTGCGATGCTGCCCCGCGCCGAACAGAAACAACAGACCCGCAACGCCCTGATGGACGCTGCCCGCCACTTGATGGAAAGCGGCCGAGGATTCGGCAGCCTGAGCCTGCGTGAAGTGACGAAAACCGCCGGCATCGTGCCCACCGGTTTCTACCGGCATTTCACCGACATGGATGAACTCGGCCTGGTACTGGTCAGCGAAGTCGGTCAGACCTTCCGCGAAACCATCCGCCTGGTGCGCCACAACGAATTCGTCATGGGCGGGATCATCGATGCCTCGGTGCGGATCTTCCTGGACGTAGTCAGCGCCAACCGTTCGCAGTTCCTGTTTCTCGCCCGTGAGCAGTACGGCGGATCGTTGCCGGTGCGTCAGGCGATCGGTCGCCTGCGCGAGAACATCAGCTCCGACCTGGCGGCGGATCTGGCCTTGATGCCCAAGCTGCAGCACCTGAACCATGAAGGCTTGAGCGTGATGGCCGACCTGATCGTCAAATCGGTGTTCGCCACCCTACCGGACATCATCGACCCGCCGGCCGAAGCCCTGCCCGAGCATCTGACGCCCCAGGCGAAGATCACCCAGCAGCTGCGCTTCATCTTTATCGGGCTCAAGCACTGGCAAGGGCTCGGTAGTACCGAGTGAGAAAGCAAAAAATCGCAGCCTGGAGCTGCGATTTTTTTGCGCCGCAAATTGGTGCATGTAAAAAACTTCATGCACCAAAACACCTCACAATCCTGCAACATCTTGAAACATCCGCTAGTCTCCGACAGGGTTTTCCTACGTCTCGTCCGATTGGCAAGCCCCTTGCTCTAGCCTGAGCATTGTTCTTAGCAGGAAGCTTTCCGATGCTGGTGATTCATCGCAGAATCGATCCCCAACCCGTCTGGGCCGCCGAGTTGCACCTGACCTTCGAGGCCAGGAGCAAAAGCCGCCTGCGCTGTTTCAGTGCCGACGGCGAAGACGTCGGACTGTTTCTGGAGCGCGGCCAGCCGCCGCTGCATGACAGCGAATGCCTACAGGCTGAAGATGGCCGGATCGTCAGGGTCTGCGCCCGTCCCGAGCAACTGCTGCACGTCACCTGCGCCAACGCCTTCGAACTGACCCGCGCGGCCTATCACCTGGGCAATCGCCACGTCGCGCTGCAAGTCGGTGACGGCTGGCTGCGTCTGCTCGACGATTACGTACTCAAGGCAATGCTTGAGCAGTTGGGCGCGCAGGTCGAATCGATCGAAGCGCCGTTCCAGCCGGAACACGGCGCCTATGGTGGTGGCCATCACCATTCGCGGCACGGTGACGAGGACTTCAACTACGCGCCGAAACTCCACCAGTTCGGCGTCCGTTTGTGAACCCGGCCTGGGCGCTGTTGCGCCTGGCCAGTCCGCAATTGCCAATTGGCGGCTACAGCTATTCCCAGGGCCTGGAAATGGCTGTGGATAACGGTCGCGTCGACAGCCCGGACAGCGCCCGCCGCTGGATCAGCGATCAATTGCTGCTCAATCTCGCGCGGTTCGAGGCCCCCATGCTACTCGCCCATTGCCAGACCGCAGCGGACGAAAACTGGAATGAACTGCGCAAGCTCTGCGAAAGCCACCGCGCCAGCCGCGAAACCCGCGAGCTGCATCTGGAGAGCCGGCAGATGGGCTACTCGTTGCAGCAATTGCTCAACGGTTTGCCCGAGCTCGACGCACCGGCCCGCGATTTTCTTGAGCAATGCACCGAACCGCACCTGGCCCTTTGCTGGGCATTGGCAGCGCGTGCCTGGCAGATCAGCCCGCAGGACGCCCTCGCCGCGTGGCTGTGGAGCTGGCTGGAAAACCAGCTCGCGGTGCTGATGAAAACCCTGCCGCTGGGCCAGCAAGCCGCCCAGCGCCTGACCAGCGAACTGCTGCCGCTGCTGCAACAGGCGCAGCAGGACGCCACCCGAATCAATCCCGAACGCCTCGGCAGCGCCGCGTTCGGTCTGTCCCTGGCGTGCATGGCCCATGAGCGCCAGTACAGCCGCCTGTTCCGTTCCTAGGGCCTTTTTATCTGGAGAATCACATGAACACACAACCCCTGCGCGTCGGCATCGGCGGCCCGGTCGGTTCCGGCAAAACCGCATTGACCCTGGCCCTGTGCCTGGCGCTGCGTGAGCGCTACAACCTGGCCGTGGTCACCAACGACATCTACACCCGCGAAGACGCCGACTTCCTGGTACGCAATGAAGCCCTGGCGCCTGAACGCATCATCGGCGTGGAAACCGGCGGCTGCCCGCACACGGCGATCCGCGAAGACGCCTCGATCAACCTCGAAGCGGTGGATCAACTGAACCGGCGCTTTCCGGGGCTGGACCTGATTCTGGTGGAGTCCGGTGGCGACAACCTTTCCGCGACCTTCAGCCCGGAACTGTCCGACCTGACCATCTACGTGATCGACGTGTCGGCCGGCGACAAGCTGCCGCGCAAGGGCGGCCCCGGCATTTGCAAATCCGACCTGCTGGTGATCAACAAGATCGACCTCGCGCCGCTGGTCGGGGCCTCGCTGGAGATGATGAACAGCGATACCCAGCGCATGCGCAACGGCAAGCCGTTCGTGTTCAGCAACCAGAAAACCGGTCAGGGCCTGGAAGAAATCATTGCCTTCATCGAACGCCAGGGCCTGCTGACCGCAGCCTGATTCACTGATCAACAAGGAAGCTTATCCATGACACTCAAACGCATTCTCGGCGCCGTCGCACTCCTGCTGACACCGGCCCTGGCCTTCGCCCACCCCGGCCATGGCGACTCTGGCCTGGTGGCCGGCATCAGCCACCCGATCGGCGGCCTCGATCATTTGCTGGCGATGGTGGCCGTCGGCTTGTGGGCGGCGCAACAACAAGGCGCGGCGCGCTGGGCGCTGCCGTGCACGTTTGTCGGTACCATGCTGATCGGCGGCCTGCTCGGGTTTGAAGGGCTGGAGTTGCCGGCGCTGGAAAGCGGGATTGCCGCGTCGGTGCTGGCGCTGGGCCTGGCGGTGGCACTGGCGGTGCGTCCGCCGCTGGTGATGGCGGTGGCGGCGACGGCGCTGTTTGCGCTGTTCCACGGCGTGGCCCATGGTCTGGAGTTGCCGGACATGTCGAGCCCTTGGGCGTATGCCACCGGTTTCGTGGTCGCGACAGCTGCGTTGCATGCAGCGGGTTATGCGGTGGTTCGTTTTCTGCCTCAGGCTGCCGCGCCGCTGGTTCGACTGGCCGGAGCGGCTTCGGCGGTGACCGGCGCGTGGTTGCTGGCCGGCTGATTTGTACCTCTGATCGTTCCCGGGCATGGCGCGGGAACGATCGATCGCCACTCTCTGCTACCATGTCGCGCAATCGCCCCTGCCGTGACGACGTCCGCCCATGCCCCACGCTTCCCGCTCCACCTCCCTGCCTGAATTGACCACCCTGTTCGGTGAAGTGCAACAGCACTTTCTGGACGTGATCGTGCCCCTCTGGCAAGGACCGGGCTGGAACGCCGACATGGCGCTGCCCTACGAGGCGCTGGACGCCGCGCACCAGCCGCTGCCACCGCAGCGCTATCGGGCCATGGCCTGCGCACGGCAGCTGTATTTGTTTTCCAGCCTGATCGGGGTTGTGGATAACGCCGAAGTTCGGGCAGCCGCTCTGTTCCGCTCACTGCAACGACACTTCCACGATGCCGAGCACGGTGGCTGGTTCTACAGCATCGATCCCCAGGGCAAACCGCTGGATCAGCGCAAGGACCTCTATACCCACGCCTTCATCCTGTTCGCCTGCGCGCATTACTGGGAAAAGTCCCGCGAGCCCTTGGTCGAATCGACCCTGAACGCTGCGCTGGAAGTCATCGGCCGGCGTTTCGCCACCGGTGACGGCCTCTATGAAGCCTGCCTCGACCGCGACTGGATCACGCTGGAAACCGGCCCGCTGCAAAACCCGCTGATGCACCTGGCCGAAGCCTTCCTGGCCACGCTGGCCGTGCGCGAAGATGCACAGGTCAAGCAGGCGCTGAGCGAGTTATGCACAGCCATGCACAAGCACTTCGTCGACCCGCAGGGCGGTGTGCTGATGGAGAAACCGCTGGGGGCTGTGGATAACTGGTATGAGCCGGGCCATCAGTTCGAGTGGTATTTCCTGCTGGAGTCCTCGCCGCTGCTCCGCGGCTCGAAACTGCATGCCGCGCTGGACCGGGCCTTTGCCTTCACCGAGCAGTACGGCGTGGTGCAATCGTCCGGTGCCGTGCGGGCCATGCTCGATCTGAACATGGACGGGCGACCGAAAGATTCGACCCAGCGCATCTGGGCCCAGGCCGAATATCTGCGCGCCCTGACGCTGCGTCCGGGCAGCGAAGCCGTCGTGCTGCGCCAGTTGCAGGCATTGCAGCAGCGCTTCCTGCATGCCGGTGGCTGGCATGAATGCCGCAACGAGCAGGGCGAGATCAGCCGCAAGGACATGCCGTCGACTACGCCGTATCACCTGGCGACCTGCTATCGCGGCCTCGCCGACTATCTGAGCTGACATCCGTGGCGAGGGAGCAGGCTCCCTCGCCGCAAACATCAGGCAATCCACTTCCTGTCACCAGTGAAGCTGATGGTCAGCCAGCGCGCCGCATCCGGTTTGCCCAGCTTCGCGGAAATCTCCTCACGCAGCACATCCAGCTGGCCGACGCTCTGCAGCCGGTAATCCGCCGGCAACACCACATGAATCTCGATGAACCGCGCCCGTCCGTGCTTCTGCACGTAGGACACGTAGTCGTCGAAACCATGCTCGACCTTCGCCGCCTCCATCACCTCGCGTACTTGCTCATCCAGCGTGTCCGGCGCAATGCCGAGCACGTCACGCAGCGCCGGGCCAAGGATCTTGAAGGCCGGCGGCAGCATGGTCAGGGCCAGCACGATGAGAATCAGCGGGTCGACGAACTTCGCCCATTCGCCATAGCCCTGGGACTTGAGCAGCAGCGCCGCGAGGAAACTGATCAACAGGCCCACAGACAGCATCGCGTCCACCAGCCAACTAATGTTGTCGAACTGGATCAGGCTCGACTTGAGCTTGCGATTGCGGTGGCGCACGTAGAAGAAGTAGGCGAATTCGACAACGGTAAACACCGCTGCGTAGATGATTACCAGCCCCAGTTCGATTTCACGACCGCCATTGATGATGCCGAACACGCCGTTGAGAAACGCGTAGATCGCGATCAATAACAGGAAACTGCCCTCGATCAGCAGCACCATCGGTTCCAGATGCCAGAAACCGAACTGGAAGCGGTGGTTGCTCTGCTTGGCGATCAGCTTCGCCGTGATCAGCATCAGGACTTTGATGAACGTTGCAATCAGCGAAAAAAAACCATCGAACAGGATGGATTGGGAACCCGATACAAAACCGGTGACGATCCCGGCAATCGACACGGCAAACATCAGAAGGGTCGATTGTTTGAGCAGCGACTGCTCACCTCGGTTACTCACTTGAACTCCTCGAAAAACCTTGAAAACCGCAGGGTACGGTGGGGTTGTTGAGGGATGAGTATACCTTACTGCCACATTTTGGCCGATTTGCCCTCTTCGCCAGCAGGTTGGCGAAGAGGGCAAAACCCTATCAAGCCTTGTTGCGCTCGATGGCAAAACCGGCCCAGGTCTGGCTCACCGGCATCAGTTCCAGGCTGTTGATGTTGATGTGCGCCGGGGCATTCAGTACCCAGAAAATCGTCTCGGCGATGTCCTGCGGCTGGATCGGCTCGGCACCGGCGTAGGTCGCGTCGTAACGCGCCTGATCACCGCCAAAACGCACCAGCGAGAACTCGCTCTCGCACAGGCCCGGCTCGATGTTACTGACGCGCACGCCAGTGCCCTGCAAGTCGCAACGCAGGTTCAGCGAGAACTGTTTGACGAACGCCTTGGTCGCGCCGTAGACGTGGCTGCCCGGGTACGGGTAGTTACCGGCGATGGAGCCCAGGTTGACGATGCCGGCGCCGCGACCGTGGGCGATCAGGCGTGGCAGCAGCAGACGCGTGCTGTACATCAGGCCTTTGACGTTGGTGTCGACCATGGTGTCCCAATCGTCGAGGTCGCACTTGGGTGCAGGGTCCACGCCCAGCGCCAGCCCGGCGTTGTTGATCAGGCCGCGCAGCTTGGCAAAGGACGGCGGCAGGTTAGCAATTGCCTCCTCCATCGCCTTGCGATCACGCACGTCCAGCACCAGGCCATGCACTTCGGTCTGCTTCGACAGCTCGGCGCACAGCGCGTTGAGGCGTTCTTCACGACGACCGGTCAGCACCAGTTTCCAGCCGGCCTCGGCAAAACGACGGGCACAGGCTTCACCAAAACCGGACGTCGCGCCGGTGATAAACAGGGTGTTGGACATCGTGTTCTCCTTGCTTCGGCCACCCGGGGCAGCCATTGGAATAGAAAATCAGCAGGCAGCATGCCCGGCCCGGCATTCACGAGCAACCACCGACTGGCGTGCATTTCCGCTCATAATTTGATCAATGCTCTCAACGCCTTGAATGGCGTGGCCTGTAGCCACATGCGCGCACGTTATCCACAGCCCCTTCCACAGTTTCCGGGGGCAAGTGGAAATGCGCAAAGCCGCGCCACACAAGGCTTTGCGCGGCAAAAGCAAAGTTTTTCGCTTGACCCTGATCCGCCGATTGTGCCGGGCAAGGCATTCTGCACGACCGGCCGGTCACCGCCGTGATTGCGCAGGGCCAGTAATCACGGCCCTCTGCGCAGTCTTTCCAGAGTTTAATCACAGACTTATCCACAGGCTTTCCCACATGCATTCGCCTGTTTTGCCATGGCCATAAAAAGGTTGACAAACGGGTCGCCAGCAACCGGGAAAAGCCCTGATCAAAAAACAATCACACGCCTGCAAGCCACGGTTTTAAAGGTTCTTAGCCAGCTACTCCCACGTTATTCACAGCCGGCTCCACAGCAAACGGGGACAAGTCAAAACTGTGGAAAAACAGCGATTTGCAGCGTCTATATGTCGCGCTTTGGCAGGTTGGGGATTTTGTTTTCCACAATCTCGGGAATGGCGTGGATCGTGATCGATTCTGGATACAAAAAAGCCCCGGGACTCGCGTCTCGGGGCTCTGTATCGCTGTGGAAAACCTGAGAACTCAGTGCCCGCCGAGATAGGCGTTACGCACCTCCTCGTTCACCAGCAATTCCTTGCCGGTGCCCGTCAGGCGGATCTCGCCGTTGACCATCACGTACGCCCGGTCGGACAGTTTCAACGCGTGGTTGGCGTTCTGCTCGACGAGGAAAATGGTCATGCCGGTCTTCGCCAGTTCCCGCAGGGTGGCGAAGATCTGTTTCACCACGATCGGCGCCAGGCCCAGGCTCGGCTCATCCAGCAGCAAGAGCTTGGGTCGGCTCATCAGGGCCCGGGCGATGGCCAGCATCTGCTGTTCACCACCGGACATGGTCATAGCGCGCTGGTTACGGCGCTCTTCGAGCCGCGGGAACAGCTCGAACATGCGCTGCATGTCTTCCTTGGCGTACTTGTCGCCGATCGGAATGGTGCCCATCAGCAGGTTTTCCTCGACGGTCATGTCGGGGAACACCCGCCGCCCTTCCGGCGACTGCGCGATGCCGTTGGAGGCGATGTAGTGCGATGACTTGTGGGTAATGTCCACGCCCTGATACAGGATCTGCCCGCCCGCCGCCCGTGGCTGGCCGAAGATCGACATCAGCAGCGTCGACTTGCCGGCACCGTTGGAGCCGATCAGGCTGACGGTTTCCCCTTCGTTGATCTGCAGCGAGACGCCTTTGAGGGCCTGGATCGGGCCGTAGAAAACGTCCAGATCCTTGAGTTCGAGGATGGGTTGCGTCATACGACTTCCTCTTCGTCGGCGCCCAGGTAAGCCGCAATCACCTTCGGATCGTGGCGGATATCGTCCGGACCGCCCTCGGCGATGACGATGCCGTGGTCCAGCACCACGATGTGATCGGAAATGCTCATTACCATGCCCATGTCGTGTTCGATCAGCACCACGGTCAGATCGTGCTCGTCGCGCAGCAGCCGGATCATCGCGCTCAGCGCTTCGGTTTCCTGAGGGTTGAGGCCGGCGGCCGGTTCGTCGAGGCAGATGATCTGCGGCCGCGTGCACATGGCCCGGGCGATCTCCAGACGGCGCTGCTGGCCGTAGGACAGTTCACCGGCCAGACGATTGGCGCAGTCCACCAGATCCACCACTTCCAGCCAGTAGAACGCGCAGTCCAGCGCATCGCTTTCGGCCTTGCGGTAACCCTTGGTGTTGAGGATGCCAGCCAGCATGTTGCGGTTGACCCACATGTGCTGGGCCACCAGCAGGTTTTCCAGCACCGACATTTCCTTGAACAGGCGAATGTTCTGGAACGTCCGAGCCAGGCCCGCGCGGTTCACCAAGTGGGTGCCGCCGAACATCTTGTAGTACAGGCGACTGGCGAAGTTCTTCGGCGAGACGAAATCGGTCGGTTTGAACGATTCGCCCAGCAGCTTGATGACGTTGGTCTGCTGACCGCGCACGTTGAGTTCGATCTTGCCGCCGGAGGCCTTGTAGAACCCGGTCAGACAGTTGAACACCGTAGTCTTGCCGGCGCCGTTGGGGCCGATCAGGGCGAAGATCGAGTTGCGTTTGACCTTCAGGCTGACGTCGCTCAAGGCCTTGATGCCACCGAAGTGCATCATCAGTTTTTCAACAGAGAGTACGACTTCACTCATGGCGCAGTCCTCTCATAGTGAATGGCACCTTTGCGTGGAGTGACCCCCGTACGGCTGATACGGATCAGCCCGCGAGGTCGCCAGATCATCATCAACACCATCAGGATCCCGAACAGCAGCACACGGTATTCGGCGAAGCCGCGCAGCAGTTCCGGGGCGACGGTCAGCACGAACGCTGCGATCACCACGCCGATGGTCGAGCCCATGCCGCCAAGCACGACGATGGCGAGGATCAGCGCCGATTCGAAGAAGGTGAACGAGGTCGGGTTGACGAAGCCTTGGTAAGTGGCGAAGAACACACCCGCCAAACCGGCGGTAGATGCGCCGATGGTGAACGCCGAGAGCTTGACCAGCACGTGGTTGAGGCCCATCGAGCGGCAGGCGATTTCGTCTTCACGCAGGGCTTCCCAGGCGCGACCGACCGGCATCTTCACCAGACGATGCTTGATGTACAGCACGGCCAGAACCACCAGGAACAACACCGTATAGATGAAGTAATACTTCACGTCCGGGTTGTAGGCGATGCCGAAGAACTCGTGAAACGGCACCCCGCCATCCTTCGCCCGCTTGCCGAACTCCAGACCGAAGAACGTCGGCAGTGGTGCCGGCATGCCGTTTGGACCGCCGGTCAGCGACAGCCAGTTGTTGAGGATCAGACGGATGATTTCACCGAAGCCCAGCGTCACGATCGCCAGGTAGTCACCGTGCAGGCGCAATACCGGGAAACCGAGGATGCAACCGGCAAGGCCAGCGGTGATCGCCGCCAGCGGCAGCACCGTCCAGAAGCCCAGCCCGAGGTACTGATAACCGAGCGCCAGACCGTAGGCGCCGATGGCGTAGAACGCCACGTACCCGAGGTCGAGCAGGCCGGCCAGGCCGACCACGATGTTCAGCCCCAACCCCAGCAGCACGTAGATCAACCCGAGAATGACCACGCCCAGCAGGTAGGAGTTGGAAACGAATGGCACGATCACGGCCAGCACGATCAGCAGCGGGATGATCCAGCGCAGCCTGGATTTGTGATCGGCGGGCAGCACATGCACGCCGGAACCAGTGCTTTCGAATCCTTCGAGGATTTTCAGGCCTTTGGGCGTCTGCAGGAACAGGCTCAAGGCAAACCGGCCAGCCATGACGATGGCAATGATCCACGCCACGCGGGTCGCTTCGAGGTTGAAGCTGTAGCCGTCGAGTACCACGCCGACAATCGGCCCGAACACGATCAGGGCGATCAAACCGGCGAGAATCGCCTCAACCAGGCTTTTTTTGACATCAATGGATTTTGTAGTGGTTGAAGACATCGCTTACACCTTCGACACAAGAGGACGGCCCAGCAGGCCCTGAGGCCGGAAGACCAGAACAAGTACGAGCAGCGAGAAGCTGAACACGTCTTTGTAGTCGGAGTTGACCAGGCCCGAGAACAGCGACTCGGAGATCCCGAGGATGATCCCGCCCAACATGGCGCCAGGCAGCGAGCCGATTCCGCCGAGCACCGCGGCGGTGAACGCCTTGATGCCGATGACGAAGCCTGCGTAGAAGTCGAACGTGCCGTAGTTCATCGTGATCAGCACGCCGGCCAGGGCCGCCATCGCTGCACCGATGATGAACACATAGGAAATCACCCGGTCGGTGTTGATCCCCAGGATCGAGGCCATCTTGCGGTCTTGCTGGGTGGCGCGGCACATGCGGCCGAGCTTGGTGTACTTGATCACGTAGGTCAGCAGGCCCATCCCGACGAACGCCGCGACGAGAATGAAGATCTTGGTGTAGGTCAGCTGGACGAAGCCCGAGCCGACGTCGATGCGCCAGGCGCCGGTGAGCAGCGTCGGAACACCCTGTTGACGGGCGCCCTGGCTGATCTGCGCATAGTTTTGCAGGATCAGGGAGATACCGATGGCGCTGATCAGCGGTGCCAGTCGGGTGGAGTTGCGCAGTGGTTTGTAGGCGATGCGTTCGATGACCCAGCCATACACCCCCGTGACGACGATGGTGAAGACCAGTGTGCCGAGCATCAGCAGCGGGAAGGATTCGATACCGAAGTAAGCCAGCAGAGCCAGACTGATTGCCGCGAGGTAAGCGGAAATCATGTAAACCTCGCCGTGGGCGAAGTTGATCATGCCGATGATGCCGTAGACCATTGTGTAGCCGATGGCGATCAGGCCATAGACCGACCCGAGGGTCAGGCCGTTGACCAGTTGCTGAAGGAAAATACCATCCATAACGCAATCTCACGCAGTGAGAACCTGCACACCCGGAGGCGCGCGGTTCTTCTAGGAAAAATACAGATTTACGTCGGAGCAATGTCAGCCACGACCGGGCTGCCCCCACAGAAGTTCTGTGGAGGTCAGCCGATCGCGTCAGCCCTTACTTCTGTTTTTCCAGCTGGTGATATTTGCCGGTCGCGTCCCACTGGTAGACCACGTAGTCGGAGACTTTCAGGTCGCCCTTGGCGTCCCAGGTCTTCTCGCCCATCACGGTTTTCACAGGGTTGGCTTTCAGCCATTTGGCAGCGTCTTCGCCCTTGTTGGACTTGGCGCCATTGAAGCCGGCGGCCAGGGCCTGGATCGAGGCGTAGGCGTACAGGGTGTAGCCTTCAGGCTCGGTGCCGGCCTTGCGGAAGGCATCCACGACAGTCTTGCTTTCCGGCAGCAGGCGCGGGTCGGCGCCGAAGGTCATCAGCACGCCGTCGACGTATTGCGGGCCGCCGGCGGTGGTCACCAGTTCGTCGGTCACGATGCCGTCGTCAGACATGAACTTCACGTCTTTCAGGCCTTCGGTACGCAGTTGCTTGACCAGTGGACCGGCTTCCGGGTGCAGGCCGCCGAAATAGACCACGTCGGCACCGGCCGCGCGGATCTTGGTGACCACGGCGCTGAAGTCTTTCTCGCCACGGGTCAGGCCTTCGTACAGCACCGGCTTCACGCCGCGTTTTTCCAGCTGAGCCTTGGTCGCATCGGCCAGGCCCTGACCGTAGGTGTCCTTGTCGTGCAGCACGGCCACTTTCTTGCCCTTGAGCACGTCGACAATGTAGTCGCCGGCGACGATGCCTTGCTGGTCGTCACGCCCGCACATACGGAACATGGCGCTCAGGCCGCGCTCGGTCACCTGCGGGTTGGTGGAACCCGGCGTGATCGCGATGATGCCGGCTTCGTCGTAGATCTCCGACGCAGGAATGGTGGAGGACGAGCAGAAGTGGCCAACCACACCGGCGACTTTCTGGTTGGTGAGATCCTTGGCGACCGTGACTGCCTGTTTCGGTTCGCAGGCGTCATCGCCTTTGACCAGGACGATTTTCTCCCCGTTGACGCCGCCCGCCGCGTTGACCGCATCGGCCGCCGCTTGTGCCCCCTTCATGTACTGCTCGCCAAATGCCGCGTTGGCGCCAGTCATAGGGCCCGCTACACCGATTTTCACATCAGCTTGTGCAAACGCAGAAACACCCAGCGCAGTAGCCACTGCGAGGGCCAGAAAGCCTTTCTTGTAAAACGTCTGGGACATGAGGTGGTGCTCCAAGGTTTTTTTTAGTTGGCACTGCGACTTCACTGGATTGCTCAGAGCAAGGGCCGTGCCATCGGTTTTTTATTCTTCAAAAAGTCGCTGCTTTCTTGTTATTTCGACTGTTTCGTTCCCATTTTCATTGGGCGTGCAACCGTCTAAACCGCGGAAGGTGAAACCATTTGTTTTTTCAGGCGCAACCCGCACGCGCCATCATTGCAACCGCGGCGACAAACGACGTGCAACCAGCCTGTAACAGCCCGCGTCACCGAACTGCACACTGCTGGTGCGGGACTGCTACAACCCGCACCATTACAGGCTAGTCGCTACGTCGAAAAGCGCCGCTTCACGCAACATATTTCAACACTCAAATGACAATGCGCAGGCACTGGCCCGCGTGATACAGCGAGAACCCGGCCTCGTACAGGCAACTGCGCAAGCCCACGCCTGCCAGGGGCTGCATCGGTGCAAAGGGAATCGGCAATGCTTGAGGATTTCCGTTACACAGGTAATCGGCGAAGGCCTTTCCGACCACGGTTCCGGTGGTCACGCCACGACCGTTGTAACCGGTGACGGCCACCAGTCCGGGCGCAGGTTCGAACAGGCGCATCAAGTGATCGGGAGTAAAAGCGATGCGCCCGGTCCAGGTGCATTCCCACTCCACGGGTTTGAGTTTGGGGAAGTAATGCTGCTGCACCCGGTCGGCCCAGGCCTTGAGAAACCAGGTGGGTTTCTGATTGCCGTTACCGAGGCTGCCCAGCAAAAGACGCCCGTCCTTGTCGCGGCGGATACTGCTCAGCACCTGGCGGGTATCCCACGAGCCCTGTCCGCCCGGCAGAATTTCCTGTGCAGCATCTTCGGTAAGCGGTACCGAAGCGACCTGATAGTAGTAACCAGGGAAGAAATTGCGTTTGAGTTCGGTCCAGTCGCCTTCGGTGTAGGCGTTGGAGGCGATCACCACCTGCTCGGCAAGCACCGAGCCCTGCTCGGTCTGCACCGACCATTGCTGGCCCTGGCGTTCAAGGCGCGAGACCGGGGAGTGATCGAACATCTGTCCGCCAAGACTGATGACCGCGTTGGCCAGCCCCGTGACATAAGCCATCGGATTGAGTGTACCGGCGCGCCGGTCGAGCAGCGCAGCGGCGATCTTTTGCGTACCGGTCGCCTGCTCACAGGCCTTGCCGGTCAGCAGTTCGACCGGCGCCCCCCGGCGCTTCCACTGTTCTTCGCGACTGCGCAGGTCTGCCTCACCCTTGGCGTTGTGCGCCATGTGCAGGGTGCCTTCGCGGCGCAACTGGCAATCGATGTTGTATTTATCCACAAGGCTGAACACCAGCGCCGGCGCCGCACCCAGCATGCGGTTGAGCTGACTGCCGACCGTCTCGCCGAAGCCGGCCTCAATCTCGTCCGGCGGGATCCACATCCCGGCATTGACCAGTCCGACGTTGCGCCCGGAGCCGCCATGCCCGGCGCGATGGGCTTCGAGCACGCAGACGCTTTTGCCCTTTTCCAACAGATGCAGCGCCGCCGACAGCCCGGTAAACCCGGCGCCGATCACGCAGACATCAACCTTGACCTCGCCCCTGAGCGCCGTGTTATCCGGTCGTTGCGGCGTGAGTTTTTCCCACAGACATTCTTCGCGTAACGGCATTGCCAGACTCCAACAGAAACCTGCCAAACACACTTAAAAGATCATTCCCACGAGTGCGTGGGAATGATCGATAGCTTTGAGAAAACTGTCAGTCGAACGTGATGCCCTGCGCCAGCGGCAACTCCAGCGAGTAGTTCACGGTGTTGGTCTGCCGGCGCATGTAGGCGCGCCACGCATCCGAACCGGACTCACGACCGCCACCCGTTTCCTTCTCGCCACCGAACGCACCGCCGATTTCCGCGCCGCTCGGGCCGATGTTGACGTTGGCGATGCCGCAGTCACTGCCGACCGCCGACATGAATTTCTCGGCCTCGCGCACATCGGTAGTGAAGATGCACGACGACAGGCCTTGCGGCACGGCGTTGTTCAGGCGCAGCGCCTCATCGAAATCGCTGTAGCCGACCACGTACAGGATCGGTGCGAAGGTTTCGCTGCACACCACGTCGCTCTGCTCCGGCATTTCAACGATGGCCGGCGACACGTAGTAGGCGTTGGGGAATTGGTCTTCCAGCTGGCGCTTGCCACCGAACACCCGGCCGCCCTCGCTCAGCGCTTGTTCCAGCGCGTCCTGCATGTTTTCGAAGCTGTGCTTGTCGATCAGCGGGCCGATCAGGTTGCCTTCCAGCGGATGGCCGATACGGACTTTGGAGTACGCGGCTTTCAGGCGGGTGACGATTTCTTCTTTCACCGATTCATGGGCGATCAGGCGACGCAACGTGGTGCAACGCTGACCGGCGGTGCCGACGGCGCTGAACAGGATGGCGCGCACAGCCATGTCCAGATCGGCGCTCGGGCCGAGGATCATTGCGTTGTTGCCGCCCAGTTCAAGGATGCTGCGGGCGAAGCGCGCGGCGACTTTCGGCGCCACTTCGCGGCCCATGCGGGTGCTGCCGGTGGCGCTGATCAGCGCCACACGCGGGTCATCCACCAGTGCTTCGCCGGCATCGCGACCACCGATGATCACCTGGCTCAGGTGCGCCGGGGCATCGCCGAAGTTCTTCAGTACCCGTTCAAACAACGCCTGACAGGCCAGGGCGGTCAGTGGGGTTTTCTCCGACGGCTTCCACACCACCGGGTTGCCACAGACCAGCGCCAGCGTGGTGTTCCACGCCCACACCGCGACCGGGAAGTTGAACGCACTGATCACGCCGACCACGCCCAACGGGTGCCAGGTTTCACGCATGTGGTGGCCAGGGCGCTCGGAAGCGATGGTCAAGCCGTACAATTGGCGGGACAGACCAACGGCGAAGTCGCAGATGTCGATCATCTCCTGCACTTCACCGAGGCCTTCCTGGGTGATCTTGCCTGCTTCCCACGACACCAGCTCGCCGAGGTCGGCCTTGTATTCACGCAGCACTTCACCGAACTGACGCACCAGTTCGCCGCGACGCGGGGCCGGCACCTTGCGCCATTGTTCGAACGCATGATCTGCGCGACTGATGTGCTGCTCGACTTCGGCCGGGCCTTCCCAGTTCACGGCGCCGATGCGGCTGCCGTCGATGGGCGAATGCACCGGCACTTTGCCGTTCTGGTACAGGGCCGGGTTCACACCAAGACGATCAAGCAATGCGGCAACCATGGGTCACTCCTCAAGCAAAAAACTGAATGTGTGCGGTCGCGTTTTCACGACCGGGAAGGCCTTTAGTTGTAGCTTCAGGAAGGCCGTGCAACAAACGACCTTTACGCGAGATATCATTCCGTTTATTCATGCTGCGCAGAAAGACAAGAAAAGGATTGCCCATGCTGAACAAACGCCACTTGCCGTCGATCACCGCGCTGCAGTGCTTCGAGGCCGTGACCCGGCACCTGAGTTTCACCCGGGCCGCCGAGGAACTGAACCTGACCCAGAGCGCCGTCAGCAAGCAGGTGGCGCAACTTGAAGAACTGTTACAGCACTTGCTGTTCCGTCGGGTCCGCCGCCGTTTGCAGATGACCCCGGCCGGCGATCTGTATCTGGTGGAAGTCAGAAAAATCCTGACCCAGGTCGAGATGTCGACCCATTACCTGCGCTCCTACGGCGGCGAGACCGAAGTCCTGCGAGTCTCCACGCCCTCGACCTTCGGCGCCCGCTGGCTGGTGCCGCGCCTCAAGGGCTGGCGCCTGCGTCATCCGTCGATTCATCTGGACCTGTGCAACGAACAGGAAGCCGATGACTTGCTGCAAGGTCGCAGCGACCTGGCGTTCTATTTCGGCCAGGGTTCACGCCCCGGCACCGAGTGCCTGAAGTTGTTCGGCGAAGAGCTGGTTCCCGTGTGCGCACCGGGCAGCCTGCCGGACACGCCGTTGACTGATCCAACGCAACTCACCGATCTGGTGCTGCTGCAGAATGCTTCGCGCCCGCAAGCGTGGCACGACTGGTTCGACAGCCAGGGCTACCAGACCGAACACAGCTACCACGGCCCGCGTTTCGAAACCTTTTATATGTGCATTCGCGCCGCCCAGGTCGGCTGCGGTGTTGCCCTATTGCCGAGGTTCCTGGTGGAAGAGGAATTGGCCGACGGCAAACTGGTCATTCCCTGGCAGCATGCAATGCCCAGCACTGACGCGTATTACCTGGCCTACCCGGAACACGCGGCGGAAGTGCCCAAGGTGCGGGATTTCGTGAGGTGGATGCTGGAGCAGATCGGCAGTCCTGACGCGGTCTGAGGGCCGCTGCCGAGATAAAAATCGCTGGCAATCCACACCCCGGATATGCGCCACTAGCGCCATTGATTGATACCGCGCCAACGCGCGGCCCGCCTGGAGACCCCGTTATGAGCGAGAGTGTGTTTGCCGATCGCATCGTGCAGAACCTGCTCGACACCGACTTCTACAAACTGACGATGATGCAGGCGGTGCTGCACAACTACCCCAACGTCGAAGTCGAATGGGAGTTTCGTTGCCGTAACAGTGAGGATCTGCGTCCGTATCTGGCGGAGATCCGCTTCCAGGTCGAGCGTCTGGCCGAGCTGAGCCTGAGCGCCGATCAGTTGAGCTTTCTCGAGCGCATCTCGTTCCTCAAGCCGGATTTCCTGCGTTTCCTCGGTCTGTTCCGTTTCAACCTGCGCTACCTGCACACCGGCATCGAGAACGGCGAGCTGTTCATCCGCCTGCGCGGGCCGTGGTTGCATGTGATTCTGTTTGAAGTGCCGTTGTTGGCGATCGTCAGTGAAGTGCGCAACCGCTATCGCTACCGCGAAACGCTGCTGGAACAGGCCCGCGAACAGCTTTACCGCAAGTTCGACTGGCTGACGGCCAATGCTTCGGCCGAAGAACTGTCGCAGTTGCAGGTCGCGGATTTCGGCACACGTCGCAGGTTTTCCTACCGCGTGCAGGAAGAAGTGGTGAATGTGCTCAAGCACGACTTCCCAGGACGCTTCGTTGGCACCAGCAACGTGCACCTGTCCCGTGAGCTGGACATGAAACCACTGGGCACCATGGCCCACGAGTGGATCATGGCGCACCAGCAACTCGGCCCGCGACTGATCGACAGCCAGATTGCCGCCCTCGATTGCTGGGTTCGCGAATATCGCGGCTTGCTGGGGATCGCGCTGACCGACTGCATCACCACCGATGCCTTCCTCGGCGATTTCGATCTGTTCTTCGCCAAGCTTTTCGACGGCCTGCGCCACGACTCCGGGGACCCGGTATTGTGGGGCGAAAAGTGCATCGCGCATTACCATAAGCTCGGCATTGACCCGATGAGCAAGACCCTGGTGTTCTCCGACAGCCTGACGCTGCCCAAGTCGCTGGAGATCTTCCGGGCACTGCGGGGGCGGATCAATGTCAGCTTCGGCATCGGCACCAACCTCACCTGTGACATTCCGGGTGTCGAGCCGATGAGCATCGTGCTTAAAATGACCGCCTGCAACGGCCAACCGGTGGCGAAGATCTCCGATGAGCCGGGCAAGACCCACTGCAAAGACCCGAATTTCGTCGCCTATTTGCGACACGTTTTCCAGGTTCCTGCCGTTTCCAGCCTTTCTAGCAAGGAGTGAATTCATGCAAGCCGTACAGCGTGAGATTGCTGAACAGCTCAACGTTCAGCCGCCGTTCGCCGATTACCAGGCCCTCGAAGCGGAAGTCGCCCGACGCATCACCTTCATCCAGGATTGCCTGACCAGTTCCGGGCTCAAGACCCTGGTGCTGGGCATCAGCGGCGGCGTGGACTCGCTGACCGCGGGCCTTTTGGCCCAGCGCGCCATGCGTGAACTGCGCGAGCGCACCGGTGACGAGGCCTACAAGTTCATCGCCGTGCGCCTGCCGTACGACGTGCAGTTCGATGAACACGACGCCCAGGCCTCGGTGGACTTCATCGCCCCGGACGAGCGCCACACCGTCAACATCGGCCCGGCAGTGAAATCCCTCGCCAACGAAGTCGCAGCCTTCGAAGGCAAGCACGCGGTGTCGGTGGATTTCGTGCTCGGCAACACCAAGGCGCGGATGCGTATGGTCGCCCAGTACACCATTGCCGGCGCGGCCCATGGCCTGGTGATCGGCACCGATCACGCGGCGGAAGCGGTGATGGGTTTCTTCACCAAGTTCGGTGACGGCGCCTGCGACCTGGCCCCGCTCAGCGGTCTGGTGAAGAACCAGGTCCGGGCCATCGCCCGCAGCTTCGGCGCACCGGAATCACTGGTGGAAAAAGTGCCGACCGCGGATCTGGAAGACCTGTCGCCGGGCAAGCCGGACGAGGCCTCCCACGGCGTGACCTACGCCGAGATCGACGCGTTCCTGCACGGCGAGCCGGTGCGTCAGGAAGCGTTTGACATCATCGTTAGCACTTACAAGAAGACGCATCACAAGCGCGTAATGCCGTTTGCGCCGTGATCCCTGAGTGAATGAAAAAGCCCGCTGAACGTTACTCAGTGGGCTGTACCCCCTCCGTCATCTCCTGCCATTTTGGAGTTTATTCATGATCCTAGGTCAAGGTAATGCTATAGATTACTGATTCAGCACCACCGGGGAGATTTAAAGCGAAGAAATCATAAGTTTCAGGCGGGCGTCCAGGCACTAAGGCGCTGAAAGCCCCCGTTGGATCGACCTTAGCCCTAGCGAAGCCATCAAAGTTTCGAGCATTGTAGATAAATACGCTTTGACCTATCGGCGTCATGCCTAAAACAGTCAAATCGCCGGCTTCGGTAACACCTCCGCTTTCGATTAGCTCACCCTTGCTGTTGAGAATTTTGTCAATGCGAAGTTCATTATTCGTTGAAATCGCACCCCCAGGCCTCGCCCAAGTCCCCCAACCTGATGTCTCTTTAGTGTTCATGAAAAGCTCCAATGTGAGATATACGCCAAGCCCTCTTGACGCATTAGCATTTGGCTTGCGCTCAAAATCTTCGTCTACTGTCAGAACTTACAGGTGAGTGTGCGTTTCCGACCAATGGGCTAAACAAGCGAAGCCAAATGGTGAACGCCGCATTTGGGCAAAATGAATATCACAGACGCAAAAACGCCGCAGCAATCGCTCGCTGCGGCGTTCTTCAATGACTAAGCCGCTTTACTACTTCAGAGTCACGGTGCCTTTCATCATCGAGATGTGGCCCGGGAACGAGCAGAAGAAGCCGTACTTCTCGTCAGCCTTGAGCTTGGACACGTCGATGGTCAGCGAGTCGGTTTCCTTGGCGCCGATGATCTTGGTGTGAGCGATGACGCGCTCGTCACCGTCCTTCAGGTAGTTCTTGTCGATGCCGGCGGCCAGGCCGTCGGTGGCGATCGGCTGCATGTCGGCTTCTTTGCTGATCACCAGGTTATGGCCCATGACGTTCTTCGGCAGGCTGCCGGAGTGGGTCAGCTCGACGGTGAAGGTCTTGCAGCTCTTGTCGATTTCGATGGCCTTGGTGTTGAAGGACATCTGGTCGGTGGAATCAACGGTGGTTTTGCACTCGGCAGCCATCAATTGGCTGCTGGCCAGCGCCAGCAGGGATACCGCAACAACTTTGGAAAACATGGTGAATCTCCAAGGCAGGGTTAACAAAAACACGAATGGTTGGAAGACTGCCTGAAATCTTCGCAAGTTCCTATGACTTGAGTCAAAAATTGTATACAACTTTCAGGCTATGACACTCATCGAAACAATCTAACAGCCAGACGATTGGCCGGGCCGTATCTTCAGGGCTCAACACTCATCTGGAGTATCCGTCATGTCCTTCAACAGCCTGTTGTGCAGTCTGCTCGCCGCCTACGCCTGTGGTGCCAGCGGCACCTATGAAACCCCGAAACGCGAAGTCTAGCCCTTGGATCAAGGCGTGCCAGCCATTACCCTGTGACCGATTGACCCAGGAGGAAGGCATGTCTCTCACATCCGTTTGTGTATTTTGCGGTGCCAACGCCGGCACCACCCCGGCGTACACCGAAGCCGCCATCGCCCTCGGCACAGCTCTCGCCAAGCGTAAGCTGACGCTGGTCTACGGCGGTGGCGCCGTCGGCCTGATGGGGATTGTCGCCGACGCGGCGCTGGCGGCCGGTGGCGAAGTGATCGGTATCATTCCGCAGAGCCTGATGGACAAGGAAATCGGTCACAAAAGCCTGACCCGCCTGGAAGTGGTCGATGGCATGCACGCCCGCAAGGCGCGGATGGCCGAACTCAGCGATGCGTTCATCGCCCTGCCCGGCGGCCTCGGCACCCTTGAAGAGCTGTTCGAAGTCTGGACCTGGGGCCAGCTCGGCTACCACGGCAAGCCGCTGGGCCTGCTGGAAGTGAACGGTTTCTACAGCAAACTCACTGCATTTCTCGATCACATCGTCGGCGAAGGCTTCGTTCGCGCACCGCACCGTGACATGCTGCAAGTGAGTGAATCGCCGCAATCGTTGCTCGATGCCCTCGACCGGTGGCAGCCGACCGTCACGCCAAAGTGGGTCGACCAGAAACCCGGTTAACCCCCGAGCACCGATACAGGGCAGAATACGCGCCGCTCAACCTCACCTTCGACCCAAGAGGATCGCCCATGGCCAAACCCAATTACTCCTTCGCCAAGCGTCAACGTGACCTGGCCAAGGAACAGAAGAAAGAGGAAAAGCTTCAGCGCAAGAAACAGATGGCTGAAGAAGCGGCACTGAACCCTGACGGTGAAGTGGCGACCGATGATGATGTTGATGCACCGAAAGACCCGGCGCCCGACGCCTGAGTAACACCGCAGGACCAATGAACGCAAAACCGGCAGGAACGGGTTACTCCGCTCCTGCCGTGTTCTTCATTACTCATTCAGTGGCATCACCGTGACCCGGACCTCGGGATCATGGCTCCCCCCTCCCAGAATCACCCCGCGCAACGGCGACACATCGGAGAAATCCCGGCCCCAGGCCAGGGTGATGTGCTCCAGAGCCGGTTGCACATTGTTGGTCGGATCGAAATCCACCCAGCCGAGCACCGGGCAAAACACCGAAACCCACGCATGGGATGCATCAGCACCGATCAATCGCGGTTGTCCCGGTGGCGGCCGTGTCAGCAGATAACCGCTGATGTAGCGCGCCGCCAATCCTCGGGAACGCACGCAGGCCAGCATCAGGTGGGCGAAGTCCTGACAGACCCCGCGCCGCCGCTCCAGCACCTCGACCAGCGGCGTCGCGACCTGCGTGGCCTCGGCATCGAAGGTGAATTCGTCGAAGATCTTTTCCATCAACGCCTGCACGCCCAGAAGCAACGGTCGCCCGGGTGGAAAACAGCTTTCGGAGAACTCGACGAAGCTGCGCTTCAAGTGAACGTAGGGTGACTGAAACCGGTAACGACAGGCCTCCAGCAATTCGGCGGGCAACGGCTGACTGCTGTAGGTCAGCGCATTACGGGTCAGCTCCCAGGCCGGCGACAGATTGAAATCCAGCGCCGGTCGCGCCAGCACCTCGACCGTCAGCCGTGCGTTGACCTGCAATTCATCGTGAGGCCGTTCGAACGCCAGGCGCGTCAGCGGATTGCCGAACACATCCTGCTCGTCACGACGCGTGGTCGGATCCGGGCTGATCAGCAATTGCTGTTCGGTGCAGCGCTGCCAGGTGCATTCGCGAGGCCACAGGTGCGCGAGCTGCTGCGCCAGCGAGACCGGGCTGTCGTAGTGATAGCAGGTGTCGTGAAGGATCTGGTAGTGGGCATTCATCAGACGGATACCGTGCGCTGGCTGACATCATCGACATGGGCGAAATGGCGCAGGGCCAGACGATCGGAGACCTGGCCGCTGGCGTCGGCAACGTCTTGAAGCAGATCCGCCAGACCGTCGAGGGCGGCACGCACGCTGGATTCGCCGAACAATGGATTTTCCAGACACCCCAGATCGAAGCGCGCCAGACGCCCGACCAGTTCTGGCAACCCGGCCTCCCTCGGCACACCAAAATCATCGTTCAGCCGCTTGAGGGTGCGCGTCACCAGTTTCAACTGGAACAACACTGCATGGGGGTTCTGCTCGTCCAGCAGCAACAGGTCGAGCACCGGAATCAACTGCGCCACCGCCAGATAACGCGAGCGATAGGTGATGCTGCTGTTGCCCAGTTCCAGCAACCACTCAAGCCCCGCTTGATCGAATGCGCCGACGCCACGCAGGAAACCGGCGAGACTGCTGCTGAGGAATTGCAGGCGTTCGATCCGCCGGCCGATCATCAGGAAGCGCCAGCCTTCATCGCGGGTCATGTCGTCGAGGGCAAACCCGGACAGCGCCGCCAGCGACATCACCAGCCGGTTGAGAAAATCCAGCAGCTCGCCGAAATCCGGCTCGTCGGTGTCCAGTTCCGTCGCTTCGCGCTGCAATTCCACCAGCGCCTGCCAGTTCTCCCGCGAGAGCTTGCCGCGCACCTGCGACGCCGCCCACTGCAAGCGTTGCAGGTTGGAGCGCAGGCTGAACGACCAGTCCTCGCCAAGCAAAGCCGCGAGCAAGCGCTCCGGTAGCTCGCCTTCGTCCGGCAGCAGCATCAGCCGCTCGCCGAGCGCCACGGCAGCCTGCAGGGCCTGCGGGTCATCACCATCGACGTAGCGCGCCAGCATGATCCGCAACAGCCGCGCGCTGTCGTCGCAGCGTTCGCAGTAACGGCCGAACCAGAACAGGTTTTCCACCACCCGCGACGGCAGGTACGGATCACGGCGTACCAGATCGTGCACGCCGATATTGCGCTGGGTCTTCCATTGCTCACCGCTTGGCGGCCGGTTGCCCAGCACCCAGGTGTCCTTGCTCGCGCCACCGCGCTGCATCGACACCACTTCGGCATCGGCCTCGGCCGCCACCCGGGTCAGGCCGCCTGGCAACACCCGATAACCGTCATGACTGGCCACCGCATACATGCGCATGCCGATGGCTCGCGGTTGCAACTGGCCGCCCTCGGGCTGCCAGATCGGCGCATGGGACAGTTGCGCAAGTTCTTGCGCGACATAGGCATAAGGCCGGGCCTGCATGCGCTCGGCGAGACTCTGGCGCTGTTTTTCGCTCAGATCACGCCCGAAAACGGGCGCAAAACTCTGGGACGGAAAGGCCGGTTTGATCAGCAGCTCTGGCAATTTCTCCAACGCCTGGGCCAGCACCGGCGCCTCTCCACACCACCAGGTAGCGATGGAAGGCAGGATCAGTTCCTCACCGAACAGGTATTGATTGATCTTCGGCAAAAAGCCCAGCAGCCCCGGCGACTCCAGCACGCCGCTGCCCAGCGCATTGGCCACCAGCACCCGGCCCTGACGCACGGCCTCAAGCAACCCGGGAACGCCCAGCGCCGAATCCGTACGCAGTTCCAGCGGATCGCAGAAGTCATCGTCGAGCCGGCGCATGATCGCGTGCACCCGGCGCAGACCGCTGAGGGTTTTCAGGTAGACCGTGGCATCACGCACCGTCAGATCACCGCCCTCCACCAGCGGATAGCCGAGCTGGCGCGCCAGATAAAGATGTTCGAAATAGCTCTCGTTGAAACGCCCCGGGGTCAGCAATACCACCAGCGGCGCGTCATCGTCGCAGGGTGCCTGACGGGCCAGGGTTTCCTGCAAGGTGCGGAAGAAACCAGCCAGGTGCTGCACCTTCAGATCCCGATACAACTCGGGGAAGGCGCGGGACACGATGGTGCGGTTTTCCAGCGCATAACCGGCCCCCGATGGCGCCTGGGTACGATCCGCAGTCACCCACCAGCGGCCGTCCGGCGTTCGCGCCAGATCCACGGCATACAGATGCAGAAAGGCCCCGTCCGGGGGCGCAATGCCCTGACAGGGCCAGAGGAAGTTGTTGTGGCCGAACACCAGCTCCGCCGGTAGCAAGCCTTCGCGAATCAACTGTTGCGGGCCATACAGGTCCGCCAGCACCGCATTGAGCAGCCGCGCGCGCTGGGCGATCCCGGCCGACAGATGTTGCCACTCATCGTCAGCGATCACATGGGGCAGCAGATCCAGCTCCCACGGACGATCCGCGCCTTTGGGGTCGGCGTAGACGTTGTAGGTGACACCGTTTTCCTGAATCTGCCGTGTCAGCAATGCCTGACGCTGCACCAGTTGCGCCGGGGTGCTGCGCTGCAATTGGTCGAACAGCCGCTGCCAGTGCGGACGCACCGCGCCGCTGTCGTCAAGCAGTTCGTGATAGGTGCCCGCCGTAAGCGGGTAGCGGTCAAGCAGGTCAGGCATGGAAAGCTCGGCAGCCGGCAAGGTTCGGTCAGACTAACGCAGGCACATGACGCCCGGATATACGAAAAATCCGGGGGTCGTGTACGAATCAAAAGCGTCGTAAATCGAGTGTCATCGGGAACTCGTCTGAGATAGTCAGATTCGGTATAGGAAGTTTCCCCGGCGTGTGTCCGATGCGGAAGAAACGCGCCATGCGTCGGCTCTCCGCTTCGTTGGCATTGACCGGCAACGTCTCGTAATTGCGCCCGCCCGGATGGGCGACGTGGTACTGGCAGCCGCCCAGCGAGCGCTGCATCCAGGTGTCGAGCAGGTCGAACACCAGCGGCGCGTGCACCGGGATCGTCGGTTGCAGGCAGTTGGCCGGTTGCCAGGCACGGAAACGCACACCGGCGACAAACTCGCCGACCCGCCCGGTCGGTTGCAGCGGTACCGGAATGCCATTGCAGGTCAGCAGATAACGCTGCGGCGGCAGCCCCGTGAGCTTGACCTGCAGACGCTCCAGCGATGAATCGACGTAACGCACCGTGCCACCCGCCGCGCCCTCCTCGCCCAGCACATGCCAGGGTTCAAGGGCCTGGCGCAATTCCAGCTCGATGCCGTTGACCGCATAATCGCCCACTTTGGGAAAGCGAAACTCCAGATGCGCCGCAAACCATTCGGCGCGTAGTGGATAACCGGCATTGTTGAGTTCGACAATGACGTCGGCAAAGTCCTGTTCGATGAAATGAGGCAACAGGAAACGGTCATGCAACTCGGTGCCCCAGCGCGCCAGTTTCGGCGGTACATAGGGCTCGCGCCAGAACCGCGCCACCAGTGCCCGCAGCAACAGCTGCTGAGCCAGGCTCATGCGTGCATGGGGCGGCATTTCGAATGCACGCAACTCCAGCAGACCGAGACGCCCGGTAGCGCCATCCGGTGAATACAGCTTGTCGATGCAGAACTCGGCGCGGTGGGTGTTGCCGGTGACGTCGATCAGCAGATTGCGCAGCAAGCGGTCCACCAGCCATGGCGGGCATTCTTCTCCCGGTGCCGGCATCTGCGCGAAAGCGATTTCCAGCTCATACAGCGTATCGTTGCGCGCTTCATCGACTCGCGGCGCCTGAGAAGTTGGGCCGATAAACAGACCGGAAAACAGGTAGGACAGCGAAGGATGGTTATGCCAGTAGCTGATCAGGCTGCGCAGCAGATCCGGGCGGCGCAGGAACGGGGAGTCCGTCGGCGTCGCCCCGCCGAGCACGAAATGGTTGCCGCCACCGGTGCCGGTGTGCCGGCCGTCGATCATGAATTTCTCGGTGGACAGCCGGGTCTGGCGCGCCTCCTCGTACAGGAACTCCGTGCGCTCGACCAACTCATCCCAGGTCGCGGACGGCTGGACGTTGACCTCGATCACACCGGGATCCGGCGTAATGCGGAAGTTGCTCAGACGCGGATCGCTCGGCGGCTCGTAGCCTTCCAGCAGCACCGGACAGTGCAATTCCTCGGAAGTGGCTTCGATGGCGGCCACCAGTTCCAGATAGTCCTCGACTCGCTCCAGCGGCGGCATGAACAGATACAACCGTCCTTCGCGGGCCTCGGCGCAGAATGCAGTGCGGGTGAGCCAGTCGGCGGACTCGTCGATCTTCGGCACCCGTTCGTCCGCCGCAGCCGGCGCGTCGTGTCGATTGAGTTGATTGGTGCCGGGCAGTTCGGGGAAGTCCTGATTTGGGTCGCTCGGATGAATGAACGGATACTCCGCCGCTTTCACCCAGGGCTGCGAGCCCAGCGGCAGGCGATAGCCGAGCGGTGAATCCCCCGGCACCAATCGGCAATGCTCGTCACGCAAATACCAGCGCCCGCTCTGCCATTGATCGCCCTTGGCGGTGCGCGCCAGTGGCAGCACCTGACCGATGACCTTGTCCAGCCCCTGACTGAACACCTTGCGCAGGCGCGCACGTTCCAGCGGCTCCTCCAGACGCGAGTCTGCGGCGCTGACGTTGCTCGGCAACGCCCCCTCGCGCCAGAGGTAGTAGAAATTGTCTTCGTAGGCCGGGAACACAAAGCGTGTCGGCAGTTTCAGCCGTTCGGCGACACTCGCCAGAAAACGCCCGGCCAGTTCGGCCGTGGCGCCGTAATCCTGCTGCTCGTCGGCAATCAGCGCACTGTTGTGCCAGATTGGCACACCGTCGCGACGCCAGTAGCAATTCAGCGACCAGCGCGGCAGTTGCTCGCCCGGATACCACTTGCCCTGGCCGAAATGCACCAGTCCCTTGGGCGCGTAGTGCTTGCGCATGCGCTGGAACAGTTCGGCGGAGAGTCGGCGCTTGTCCGGGCCCAGCGCGGCGGTGTTCCATTCGGCGCCGTCGGGGTCATCGATGGACACGAAAGTCGGTTCGCCGCCCATGGTCAGGCGCACATCGCCTTCCAGCAGGTCGGCATCGATCTGCCGGCCCAGCGTCTGGATCGCCAGCCATTGCTCATCGGTGTAAGGCTTGGTGACCCGAGGCGCTTCCCAGATCCGCTCAACCGACATTTCGTGGCTGAACTCACATTCGCAAGGCTCCACCAGACCACTGATCGGCGCCGCCGAGGACGGATCGGGACTGCAGGCCAACGGGATATGCCCTTCCCCGGCGAACAGCCCCGATGTCGCATCGAGACCGATCCAGCCGGCACCGGGCAGATAAACCTCGCACCACGCGTGCAGATCGGTGAAGTCCACTTCGGTGCCGGACGGGCCATCGAGGCTTTTCACGTCCGCCGTGAGTTGAATCAGGTAACCGGAGACGAAACGCGCCGCCAGTCCAAGGTTGCGCAGCAGTTGCACCAGCAGCCACGCCGAATCGCGGCAGGAGCCGGAGGCGTGGTCGAGGGTGTGCTCCGGGGTCTGCACGCCCGGCTCCATGCGAATCAGGTAATTGATGTCCTCACTCAGGCGTTGGTTAAGCGCCACGAGGAAGTCCACTGTCGGCAGCGGCGCGCGGTCGATGGCGTCCAGATAGGCTTTGAATTTCGGCGTCAGCGGCAGGGTTTCGAGGTACGGCGCCAGCTCCTTGCGTTCATCGGCGGCGTAGGCGAAGGGGATTTTCTCGGCGTAGGGCTCGAGGAAAAAGTCGAACGGGTTGAACACCGCCATCTCGGCCAGCAGATCGACCTCGATCCGCAGCTCCGCGGTTTTCTCGGGGAACACCAGTCGTGCAAGGTAGTTACCCTGAGGATCCTGCTGCCAGTTGATGAAGTGCTGCTCGGGCGAGACTTTCAGTGAATAAGACAGGATCCGCGTGCGGCTGTGGGCAGCCGGACGCAGACGGACGATCTGCGGGCCGAGTTCGACAGCGCGGTCGTAGCGGTAATGCGTGACGTGATGCAATGCGACATGAATCGACACGGCGTGCCTCCTGCGAGCCCAAGCGTATTCAAAAGCGCGCAAGACTTATGCCATGAAGAGGCTTGGGCGCTTTCCCGGAATGCTCAGGGCAGTACAGCACCAAAATCGGGCGACGCGGTGAAATGCTTTGGCACAGTTGCACGCAAATGTTGCGAGGCACAACGCAAAACGCCAACCCGAAGGTTGGCGTTCTGTTCACTCAAGTGCGTTTCAGCGCGGTACGACCGGCTTGCGTGCCGGTTTCGGCCCTTTGCCTTTCGCGGCTTCCTTGCGCTCCTTGGCGGCCTGCTGATTGCGGGCGAATGCCGCGGCCTTGGCCTGTTCACGCTTGTCCCAAGGATTGCCGCCGTCGCTGGCGCGGGGTGGCAGACCGTTGTGCTGGGTGAGAATCTTGGTGGTCTTCTCTTTCACGTCCTTCGCCACTTTATGGCTGCCGGCCGGCGTCGAGTTCTTGCGACGGGCACTCTGGTAGCTGTCGGTGGCCGGCTGGTGCAGCGGAATCAACTGGTGCTTGCCAGGCCCGATCAGGTCGGCGCGGCCCATGCGGATCAGCGCTTCACGCAGCATCGGCCAGCCTTTCGGGTCGTGATAACGCAGGAACGCCTTGTGCAGACGACGCTGCTCTTCGCTCTTGACGATGGTCACGCCGTCGCTCTTGTAGGTGACCTTGCGCAGCGGGTTCTTGCCCGAGTGGTACATCGCGGTGGCGGTGGCCATCGGCGACGGATAGAACGCCTGCACCTGGTCGGCCCGGAAGCCGTTGCCCTTGAGCCACAGGGCCAGGTTCATCATGTCTTCGTCGGTGGTGCCCGGGTGCGCGGCGATGAAGTACGGAATCAGGTACTGCTCTTTCCCGGCTTCCTTGGTGTACTTCTCGAACATGCGCTTGAAGCGATCGTAGGTACCGATCCCCGGCTTCATCATCTGGTTGAGCGGACCTTCCTCGGTATGCTCAGGGGCGATCTTCAGGTAACCGCCGACATGGTGGGTCACCAGCTCCTTGACGTACTCCGGCGACTCGACCGCGAGGTCGTAACGCAGGCCGGAGGCGATCAGGATCTTCTTCACACCCGGCAACGCACGGGCGCTGCGATACAGCTGAATCAGCGACGAGTGGTCAGTGTTCAGGTTCGGGCAGATGCCCGGGAACACGCAGGACGGCTTGCGGCACGCGGATTCGATTTCCGGGCTCTTGCAGGCAATGCGGTACATGTTCGCGGTCGGGCCGCCGAGGTCGGAAATAACGCCGGTGAAACCCGGCACCTTGTCGCGGATCTCTTCGATTTCGCGAATGATCGACTCTTCGGAACGGTTCTGGATGATCCGGCCTTCGTGCTCGGTGATCGAGCAGAAGGTGCAGCCGCCGAAGCAGCCACGCATGATGTTCACCGAGAAGCGGATCATGTCGTAGGCCGGGATCTTTTCCTTGCCGTACGCAGGATGCGGAACACGTGCGTAAGGCATGCCGAACACGTAGTCCATTTCTTCAGTGGTCATCGGAATCGGCGGCGGGTTGAACCAGACGTCGATCTCGCCATGCTTCTGCACCAGCGCACGGGCATTGCCCGGGTTGGTTTCCAGGTGCAGCACGCGGTTGGCGTGGGCGTACAGGACCGGGTCGTTACGCACCTTTTCCATCGACGGCAGGCGGATCACGGTCTTGTCGCGGGTCATTTTCGGGCTGGCCAGAATCTGTACGACCTTGGCTTCCTGCGGATCTTCAACCGGACCTTTCTCTTGCTCGATTGCGCAAGCCTGAGTGTCCTGGGTGTTGACGTACGGGTTGATGATCTTGTCGATCTTGCCCGGACGGTCGATGCGCGTGGAATCGACTTCGTACCAGCCCGCCGGCGTGTCGCGACGGATGAACGCAGTGCCGCGCACATCGGTGATGTCTTCGATCTTGTGACCGTAGGACAGACGCTGGGCGACTTCGACAATCGCCCGCTCGGCGTTGCCATACAGCAGGATGTCGGCGCTGGCATCGATCAGGATCGAGTTGCGCACGCGATCCTGCCAGTAGTCGTAGTGGGCGATGCGGCGCAGGGAAGCCTCAATGCCACCGAGCACGATCGGCACGTGCTTGTAGGCTTCCTTGCAGCGCTGGCTGTAGACCAGGCTCGCGCGATCCGGACGCTTGCCGGCCATGCCACCCGGGGTGTAGGCGTCGTCGGAACGGATTTTCTTGTCCGCCGTGTAGCGGTTGATCATCGAGTCCATGTTGCCGGCCGCGACGCCGAAGAACAGGTTCGGCTCGCCGAGCTTCATGAAGTCGTCTTTGGACTGCCAGTTCGGCTGCGCAATGATTCCGACGCGGAAGCCCTGGGACTCCAGCAGCCGGCCGATGATCGCCATGCCGAACGACGGGTGATCGACGTAGGCATCACCCGTAACGATGATGATGTCGCAGGAATCCCAGCCGAGCTGATCCATCTCCTCCCTGCTCATGGGCAGGAACGGCGCTGGCCCGAAACATTCGGCCCAGTATTTTGGATAGTCAAATAACGGCTTGGCTGCTTGCATGTCGATGACCGGTGTTGAGGTGCAAAATCGCGGGCGCGGAATATAGCACAAAAAATGACCAATTCCGACGGCTGTGGTCGGAAATATCAGGGGCTGTCGGACGAGGACGGACTTACTCGTCGTCGTCGAAGTTATAGCTGCCCGGCGCGAGGTTTTCGAAGCGCGTGTACTTGCCGATGAAGGCCAGGCGGATAAAGCCGATCGGGCCGTTCCGCTGTTTGCCGATGATGATTTCGGCGATGCCTTTGTGCTCGGTTTCCGGGTGATACACCTCGTCCCGGTACACGAACATGATGACGTCGGCGTCCTGCTCGATCGCTCCGGATTCCCGCAAGTCGGAGTTCACCGGACGCTTGTTGGGACGTTGTTCCAGGGAACGGTTGAGCTGCGACAGGGCAACCACCGGGCAGTTGAATTCCTTGGCCAGGGCTTTCAGGGATCGGGAGATCTCGGAAATCTCGTTGGTCCGGTTATCACCGCTGGAGCCGGGGATCTGCATCAGCTGCAGGTAGTCGATCATGATCAGGGCGATGTCGCCGTGCTCGCGCACCAGACGCCGGGTCCGGGCACGCATCTCCGACGGGCTGATGCCGGCGGTGTCGTCGATGAACAGCTTGCGATCGTTGAGCAGATTGACCGCCGAGGTCAGGCGCGGCCAGTCGTCGTCTTCCAGTTGGCCGGAACGCACCTTGGTCTGGTCGATGCGGCCGAGGGACGACAGCATACGCATGATCAGCGATTCGCCTGGCATCTCGAGGGAGTACACCAGCACTACCTTGTCGCTGCGCAACACGGCGTTTTCCACCAGGTTCATCGCGAAAGTCGTCTTACCCATCGACGGACGGCCGGCGACGATGATCAAGTCGGCCGGTTGCAGGCCGCTGGTCTTCTCGTCGAGGTCGGTGTAGCCGGTGGACAGGCCGGTGATCGAGTCGGCGGTGTTGAACAATGTGTCGATGCGGTCGATGGCTTTGGTCAACAGGTCATTCACACCCACCGGGCCGCCGGTTTTTGGCCGAGCCTCGGCAATCGCGAAAATCTGCCGTTCGGCTTCGTCGAGGATTTCCTCGGCGGTGCGACCCTCAGGGTTGAAAGCGCTATCGGCAATTTCGGTGCTGATGCCGATCAACTGACGCAACGTCGCACGCTGGCGAACGATCTGCGCATAGGCCTTGATGTTGGCGACGGACGGCGTGTTTTTCGCCAGTTCGCCGAGGTAACCCAGGCCGCCGACTTGCGAGGTCTGACCTTCCTTGTCCAGTTGCTCGGCAAGGGTCACGACGTCGATCGGCGAGTTCTGATCGGCCAGTTTGGCGATCGCACGGAAAATCAGACGGTGGTCATGCCGGTAGAAATCGCCGTCGGAGACTTGATCGAGCACGCGTTCCCAGGCGTTGTTGTCCAGCATCAGACCACCGAGCACGGCCTGTTCGGCCTCGATGGAGTGCGGCGGCACCTTCAGGGCAGCGGTTTGCAGATCGTATTGCTCGGGAGCGGAGATTTCGTTCATGGCCACTGTTTATTCAGGAAAAGCAGGATTGCAGAAAGACAAAGGGCACGACCTGTAAACAGGATCGTGCCCGATGTTAACCGTCTGACGGGCAAGCCGCCAGCCGATCAGGTGTTGCTTAAGCTGCTACCACGACAACGCGTACGGTGGCTTCAACTTCGGCGTGCAGGTGCACAGCCACGTCGAATTCACCCACGTTGCGGATGGTGCCGTTCGGCAGACGAACTTCGCTTTTCGCCACTTCAACGCCGGAGGCGGTCAGTGCGTCAGCGATGTCGTGAGTACCGATCGAACCGAACAGCTTGCCTTCGTCGCCAGCGGTGGCAGTGATGGTCACTTCCAGCTCGGCCAGTTGGGCAGCACGGCTTTCAGCCGATGCTTTACGGTCGGCAGCGGCTTTTTCCAGCTCAGCACGACGCTCTTCGAACGCAGCCAGGTTGGCAGCGGTCGCAGCGGTGGCTTTGCCGAAAGGCAGCAGGTAGTTACGGCCGTAACCGGCCTTAACGTTTACTTTGTCGCCCAGGTTGCCCAGGTTGGCGATTTTTTCCAGAAGGATCAGTTGCATGTGGAAATCCTCTTAACTTTTAACCTTCACCGTTCGCGTTATCGGTGTCTTTCGACACGTGACGACCGCGAAAATCAATCAGGCTGTCGACAATGGCCAAGACCACAAGCAACGGACCGAGCAAGTGCATGAAAGGCACGAGCGTCACGTATATCCCCACCAGCCAGAAACCGGCCAACCGCTTCTGCGCCACCAGCCCGTGAACCAAGGCCAGACCTGCGAAGAACAACGGCACGCTGCACAACGGCAACAGGACCAAGGCATGCAGACCGAAGAACGGTGCCACACACATGACGGCCAGAAGCGACAGCGCAACGCTTTTCGGCAGTCGGATGGCGCGAAACTCGCGACCGAAACCGCCGGGGTTATACAACAACGCCTGCCAGTAGCGCCCAAGAATCAGGCACAGCACGCTAAAAACCTGCAACGACACCGCTGTCGAAATGATCGACAGTGGGACCGCCAATGCAGTGAGAATTGCCTTCTGGTCTGCCGAGAACTTCTCGTAGACCTCACCCATCGCCAGCGGCAAGACTTGTTCAAACGTCTGCGCCAGAGTCTCGGTGAAGGAACTGAATACAGTCCCCAGGCTCACGGCAATCAACAATCCCACGGCCACGCTGACCAGCAGCGCGCGATTCCAGGTGTGGCCGGCGCGTAAAACCAGCGCCAGACCGCAGGTCCCAAGCAGCACAATCAGTGCCGTCGGGTCTTTCAGGTAGTGCCAGCTCACTAACGCTGACAACACTCCCACACCCAGGACGCTCAAGGCGTCCGAACCGCGCCGCAGGAGCACAAGGCAACCTGCGGCGGCACTCAACCAGAACAACAGCGGCAGTGCCGCAGATCCGGCCACGACCAGCGTGGCCTGCATACGCCCCCGCATGATGAATTCAGCTAAGGCACGCATGCATTCGATCCCTTACTTACTTGTCGACTACCCGGTCTCAGCGGCCGTGGCTGTCGGTGTAGGCCAGCAGGGCCAGGAAGCGGGCGCGCTTGATAGCGGTGGCCAGCTGACGCTGATAACGAGCTTTGGTACCGGTGATGCGGCTTGGAACGATTTTGCCGGTCTCGGATACGTAGGCTTTCAGAGTGTTGAGATCTTTGTAGTCGATCTCCTTCACGTCTTCAGCGGTGAAGCGGCAGAATTTACGACGACGGAAGAAACGTGCCATTTGATAGGCTCCTTAAAAGGTCCGTGGATTACTCGTCAGCGTTATCGCTGTTGTCGCTGTCGCTATCGCTGTCATCGCCATCGGCGCTGCCATCGTGCTCAGGACGCTCGCGACGCTCACGGCGCTCACTGCGGTTTTCTTCAGCCTTGAGCATCTCGGACTGGCCGGTAACGGCTTCGTCGCGACGGATGACCAGGTTACGGATCACTGCATCGTTGTAGCGGAAGTTGTCTTCCAGCTCGGCCAGAGCCTTGCCAGTGCACTCAACGTTCAGCATCACGTAGTGAGCCTTGTGAACATTGTTGATTGCGTAGGCCAGTTGACGACGGCCCCAGTCTTCCAGACGGTGGATTTTGCCGCCGTCTTCTTCGATCAGCTTGGTGTAACGCTCAACCATGCCGCCGACTTGCTCGCTCTGGTCAGGGTGGACCAGAAAGATGATTTCGTAATGACGCATGAATGCTCCTTACGGGTTGTAGCCTGCCGCTCAAAAACGGTCAGACAAGGAGTGAATGACACTTATGGACTTGCCGGCGTGGGGCACATGCGTGCCTGCCGTCACAGCAAGGGGCGCAATTGTAGAGAAGGGATAGAAGAGGTGCAAGGCAATTGGTGATTATTTGAACAGTCACACTTTCTGCCACACCAGAAAACACTGTGGGAGCGAGCCTGCTCGCGATGGCGGCTTAACATCCAACAATGATGCTGATGTAACTCCGCTTCGCGAGCAGGCTCGCCCCCACATTTATGACAGCGTGAAGCTTAAGCCTTTTTGGCTGCAGCCTTGGCCTTGGCACCGCGCTGGCGCTGGGCCTCGAACAGGCACACACCCGTCGCAACCGACACGTTGAGACTGCTGACGCTACCGGCCATCGGCAAATGCACCAGGTAATCGCAATGCTCGCGGGTCAGGCGACGCATGCCTTTGCCTTCGGCGCCCATGATCAGAATGGTCGGGCCGGTCAGGTCCTGGTCGTAGATGCTGACCTCGGCCTCTCCCGCCGTGCCGACAATCCACAGACCGCGTTGCTGAAGCTTTTCCAGGGTGCGCGCAAGGTTGGTCACGGCCACCAGCGGAATCACTTCCGCCGCGCCGCAGGCCACTTTACGTACGACAGGCGTCAGGGTGGCCGATTTGTCTTTCGGCACGATGACCGCCAACGCACCGGCAGCGTCCGCCGAACGCAGGCAAGCGCCGAGGTTATGCGGATCGGTCACGCCGTCGAGCACCAACAGCAGCGGCGCGCCTTCGGTGCGGTCGAGCAGCTCGTCGAGCATCGCCTCGCCCCAGACCTGGCTCGGACTGACGTCCGCCACCACGCCCTGGTGCACACCTTCGACCCAGGCGTCCATTTCGCGGCGCTCGGCCTGACCGATCTGAACGCGGTTTTCGTTGGCCAGCTCGATCAGCGTCTGCACCCGTGGATCGTTGCGGCTTTCAGCCAGCCAGATCTGTTTGACGCGTTTAGGGTGGTGACGCAGCAACGCTTCTACCGCGTGAACGCCGTAGATTTTTTCCAACTGACTCATGACTTCGCCTTCGGTTTACGTGCCCCGCCGCTTTTGGCTGGAGCGGAACCCGCTTTTGGCGGGCCCTTGCGGTGTTTGCTCGGTTTGCCTGGCTTGCTGCCGGAGGCCTTTTCAGGCGCCGACCGTCCGGCCTTTCCCCCGGACGCCGCTTTACCACCGTTTTTGGCGTCGGCCAGCAAGGCCTTCTTCATTTCACGGCTTTTGCGCAGCTCGGCGTTTTTCGCCACGGCATCGCTCGGGCGATAAGCCTCGGCCACCTTTTCCTTCGCCGGACGACGGCTGGAGGTTTTTGCCGGAGCCTTTTCTTCCACAGCCTTGGCCGCTGGAGCAGCGGTTTCGGTGCCACTCTTCTTGCGGCCGATTGGCGCGCTGATGGTTTTTTCGGCCATCTCGAAGTCGATCTTGCGCTCGTCGAGATCGACGCGCATGACCCGTACTTCAACGGTATCGCCAAGACGGAAGCTGCGACCGGTGCGCTCACCCGCGAGGCGGTGATGCACAGGGTCGAAGTGATAGTAATCGCCCGGCAGCGCCGTCACGTGCACCAGACCTTCGACGTAGATATCGGTCAGTTCGACGAACAGGCCGAAACCGGTCACGGCAGTGATCACGCCCGGGAACGATTCGCCCACGCGGTCTTTCATGAACTCGCACTTGAGCCAGTTCACCACGTCGCGGGTCGCTTCGTCGGCACGGCGCTCGCTCATCGAGCACTGCTCGCCGAGTTGCTCCAGCGCCGCCTCGTCGTACGGATAGATGCGCGCCTTCGGAATAGTCATCGCGCCGGCACGGCGAACGTGCGGGGTGTCCTGTTTCGAATGAATCACGCTGCGGATCGCACGATGCGTGAGCAGGTCCGGGTAACGACGGATCGGCGAAGTGAAGTGGGTATACGCTTCGTAATTCAGGCCGAAGTGGCCTTCGTTCTGGGCGCTGTACACCGCCTGGCTCAGGGAGCGCAGCATCACGGTCTGGATCAGGTGGAAATCCGGACGGTCCTTGATGCTGGCCAGCAGGGCCTGATAGTCCTTCGGCGTCGGGCCGTCCTTGCCTTTGTGCAGGGACAGGCCGAGTTCGCCGAGGAACGCGCGCAGTTTTTCCAGACGCTCCGGCGGCGGGCCGTCGTGGACGCGGTACAGTGCAGGGATTTCGTGCTTTTTCAGGAACTCGGCAGTGGCCACGTTGGCCGCCAGCATGCATTCCTCGATCAGCTTGTGGGCGTCGTTACGGGTGGTCGGACGGATTTCGGCAATCTTGCGCTCGGAACCGAAGATGATCCGGGTTTCCTGCGTTTCGAAATCGATCGCGCCACGGACGTGACGGGCGGCCAGCAATACCTTGTACAGCGCATAGAGCTGCTTCAGGTGCGGCAGGACGTCGGTGTATTCACCGCGCAGCTTGCGCGCTTCGGTGGCTTTCGGCGTTTCCAGCATCGCGCTGACCTTGTTGTAGGTCAGACGGGCGTGGGAGTGGATCACCGCTTCATAGAAGCAGTAGTCGGTCATTTCGCCGGATTTGGAGATGGTCATCTCGCAAACCATGGCCAGACGATCGACGTGCGGGTTCAGCGAGCACAGGCCGTTGGAGAGCTGCTCCGGCAGCATCGGCACCACGCGCTCAGGGAAGTACACCGAGTTGCCGCGCACCTGGGCTTCGTTGTCCAGGGCCGAACCGATCTTCACGTAGCTGGAAACGTCGGCAATCGCCACGTACAACTTCCAGCCGCCGGAGAACAGGCGCAGCTTGCCTGGCTTGGATTCGCAGTAGACCGCGTCGTCGAAGTCGCGGGCATCTTCACCGTCGATGGTGACGAACGGCAGATGGCGCAAGTCGACGCGTTTCTCTTTGTCTTTTTCTTCGACTTCCGGCTTGAGCTTGCCGGCTTCCTTCAGAACGGCTTCAGGCCAGACGTGCGGAATGTCGTAGGTGCGCAGGGCGACATCGATTTCCATGCCCGGCGCCATGTAATTACCGACGACTTCGACCACGTCACCTTGCGGCTGGAAGCGCGGAGTCGGCCAGTGAGTGATTTTCACCTCGACGAACTGACCGATCTGGGCATTGGCGTTGCGCCCCGGGGTCACCAGCACTTCCTGCTGGATCTTCGGGTTGTCCGCGACGACGAAGCCGATGCCGCCTTCTTCGAAATAACGGCCGACGATGCTTTCGTGGGCACGGGACACCACTTCGACGATCACGCCTTCGCGGCGACCGCGACGATCCAGGCCGGAAACGCGGGCCAGGGCACGGTCGCCGTCGAACACCAGACGCATTTGCGCCGGGCTCATGAACAGGTCGTCGGAGCCGTCATCCGGCACCAGGAAGCCGAAGCCGTCGCGGTGACCGCTGATGCGGCCGAGGATCAGATCGAGCTTGTCCACCGGCGCATATGTGCCACGGCGGGTGTAGATCAGTTGAGCGTCGCGCTCCATGGCGCGCAGGCGGCGGCGCAGGGCTTCGATCTGGTCTTCTGTGGTCAGACCAAACTCTTCGACCAGTTGCTCGCGGGCAGCAGGCGAACCCCGATCAGCAAGGTGCTGAAGGATCAGTTCGCGGCTGGGAATAGGGTTTTCATATTTTTCCGCTTCACGAGCGGCCTCGGGATCGAGGGACTGCCAATCGGCCATTAGAGAGTTTTCACCTTGTCTATATGCGGGTTAGTTTGGCATAGGCGCCATCAAACGGGAAATTTCCGACTCTATAAGGCGCGTCTGGAGCCTTGTATCGACGTCTGAAAGGCGTTTTGAACACCACTGGTAAAAAAAACCATTTTTTTTGCTGGCAGGGGTTTACAGTTAAAAAGGCGCTCCGTATAGTGCGCGCCATCGACGACGTACAGACGCTGTCGAGATGCCCAGGTGGTGAAATTGGTAGACACGCCAGCTTCAGGTGCTGGTGACCTTACGGTCGTGGAAGTTCGAGTCTTCTCCTGGGCACCAATTTCGAGTTTGAGACTAAATCAGTTTCAAGACTCACACAAAAACCCGCGAAAGCGGGTTTTTTGCATTCTACGTCCCGCCTTTTTTTCTGAAATTGATTTATTAAAATCAAATCAGGGGTTTACAGATCAAAAGGCGCTCCGTATAGTGCGCCACATCAACAGCGGCAACGCTGAAGATGAAGCCCAGATGGTGAAATTGGTAGACACGCCAGCTTCAGGTGCTGGTGACCTTACGGTCGTGGAAGTTCGAGTCTTCTTCTGGGCACCAATTCGAATTCAAGGTCACGATCTTGAATCTCACAAAAACCCGCGAAAGCGGGTTTTTGCGTTTCTGGCTTCCTGAAAACTCAAGCCGCCCTACCAAACCCTTATCCTGCTCGCAAGGAGCATTTGAGAAACGATATCGTTTATCATTGTTGCAAGTTTTTGCAATGCGACAGTGAGGAACCCTGCGAATGATGTTTCGAAATACCCTGCGCCGCGGCTTGACCTTCACCCTGCTCGGCCTGGCACTCGCCACTCCCCTCACCCAGGCTGCCGATACGGTTTCCCTGACTCTCTACAACGGTCAACACAAGGAAGTCGGCGACGCGATCGCCAAGGCTTTCGAAGCCAAGACCGGTATTCACGTCAATGTGCGCAAGGGCAGCAGTAACCAGCTCGCCAGCCAGATCATCGAAGAAGGCGACCGCTCCCCCGCCGACGTCATCTACACCGAAGAATCCCCGCCATTGAACAACCTCGGCGAACTCGGCCTGCTGGCCAAGACCGACGATGCCACTCTGGCCGTCCTGCCGAAAAAATACGTCGCCGGCAATGGCACCTGGATCGGCGTCACCGCACGGGTTCGTGTAGTCGCCTTCAACCCGAAGCTGGTTGATGAGAAAGACCTGCCCAAATCGGTACTGGATTTCGCCGATCCGCAGTGGCAAGGCAAGGTCGGCTTCGTCCCGACCAGCGGCGCGTTCCAGGAACAGGCTGTGGCCATTATCAAGAAGCACGGTCGCGACGCCGCCGAAGAATGGCTGAGCGGCCTGCGCGCCTTCGGCAAGACCTACAGCAACAACATGGTTGCCCTCAAGGCGGTGGAAAACGGCGAAGTCGCCACCGTACTGGTGAACAACTACTACTGGTTCGCCCTGCAACGGGAGAAAGGCAAGCTTGACTCCAAACTGCATTACTTCACCGGCGGCGACGTTGGCGGCCTGATCACCGTATCCAGCGCAGCCGTGCTGAAATCCAGCAAACATCCAAAAGAAGCCCAGCAATTTCTCGCCTACATGGCCAGCGAAGAAGGCCAGCGCGTGATCACACAGACCACCGCCGAATACCCGCTGCACAAAGGCATGGAATCGGATCGCGGCCTCAAGCCGTTCAGCGAGCTGGAAGCACCGGACGTTACTCCCGCCGACCTCGGAAATGCCGAAGAAGCGCTGGATCTGGAACGCGAAGTTGGCCTGAACTGATGACCGCCTCGTTATCCGCCCCCGCTGCACGCGGGGGTTACGTGCCACGGCGCAAGCGGCCGTCGATCTGGCTGGTGCTGCCGGTGTTGCTGCTGGTGGTCATGAGCCTGTTGCCGCTGGCCTATGTCGGGCTCAAAGCCTGGCAGGCCGGCTGGAGCGAAGCGCTGCACTTGCTGTGGCGCCCGTATGTGTTCGGCTTGCTGCGCAATACGCTGGCGCTGATGGTCGGCGTAACCGTGACTTGCGGCGTGATCGGCCTGTCGCTGGCGTGGTTGCTGGAGCGCAGCAACCTGCCGGGGCGGCGTCTGTGGGGCGTGATTTTGTGTTTGCCGTTTGCGGTACCGGCATTCGTCAGCAGCTTTACCTGGGTTTCGCTCAGCGCGCAGTTCGAAGGACTCGGCGGGGCGATCCTGGTGATGAGCCTGTCGAAGTACCCACTGATCTTTCTGCCCGTGGCCGCCACGCTGCGCAATCTTGATCCTTCTCTTGAGGAGTCGGCTCGCACCCTGGGACAGAATCGCCGGGGCGTGTTTTTCCGCGTGACCTTGCCACTGCTCTGGCCTTCGCTGCTGGCCGGTTCGTTGCTGATCGCTTTGCACATGCTCGTGGAGTTCGGTGCACTGTCGATCATTGGCCTGCAAACCTTTACCACCGCGATCTATCAGCAATTCGAACTGGAATTCAGCAATGCCAACGCGGCGATGCTGTCGGCAGTGTTGCTGGCGCTGTGCTTGATGCTGTTGTGGCTGGAGCTGCGCGTGCGCGGCAAGGGTCGTCATGTGCGTACAGGCCAGGGCGCGGCGCGTCGGGCTGAACAAGTGCGACTCGGGCCTTGGGCAATCGCCGGTCAGTTGTACTGCCTGATGCTGGCGATTGTCGGCAGCGGGATTCCACTGGGCATGCTGGCTTACTGGCTCGCCGTGGGATCGTCAGCGGCCTTCCCGGTTGCGGCAATCACCGAAGCATTGCTGTCGTCGCTTGCGCTGTCGCTGGGTGGCGCGGGATTGTGTCTGGTGCTGGCGGTGCCGGTCGGATTGCTGGTGGTGCGCTACAAGGGCCAACTGGCGATCTGGGCCGAGCGCCTGCCCTATCTGTTGCACGCCCTGCCGGGATTGGTGATTGCGTTGACGCTGGTTTACTTCGCCCTGCATTACGTGCCGGCGCTGTACCAGACTTCGGCATTGTTGCTGATCGCTTATGCGCTGCTGTTTCTGCCACTGGCCCAGGCGCCGATCCGCACAGCATTGAACAAGGCAGCGCCGCAGCTGGAAGAGGCCGCACGCACGCTGGGCGCCTCGTCGTTCACGGCGTTCTGCCGAGTGACCCTGCCGATCATCTTCCCGGCCCTGGGCGCAGCCTTTGCGCTGGTATTTCTGGATGCCATGAAGGAACTGACGGCGACACTGCTGTTGAGTCCGACCGGGCTCAACACATTGGCCACCGAGGTGTGGGCACACACCGCGAACGTCGAGTTTGCCGCGGCAGCGCCTTATGCGGCGTTGTTGATTGTGGTGTCGGGCTTGCCCGTCTACCTGCTGACGACCCGGATGTATTTGAGCCGATAAAAAAATCGCAGCCGAAGCTGCGATTTTTTGCCCGCGATATCAGGCCCGGAACTGCCCCAGGCTGGCCTTGAGCTGCGCCGCCAGCCCATCCAGCACCTTGCCGCTGGCCGTGGTCTCGACCACCGCCTGAGCGGCTTTCTCCGCCTGGGCATGAATCGTCTCGACCCGACCGCGCACGGCCTGTGCGCCCTGAGCCTGATGCGCCGCCGCCTGAGTCGCCAGACCAATCGCCGCATGCACCTGCTCGACCGAGGCCTGCACCGACTGCTGCAACCGTGCACTGTCACGCAACACCAGCAAACCTTCGCTGGCCTGACGCCCGGCCTGACCGATCGCCTCAACCGCCTCACGAGCGCCCTGCTGCAAGGCCACGATGTGCGCCTGAATGTCGCCGGTGGAGCTTTGGGTCTTGCTCGCCAGCGCCCGGACTTCGTCCGCCACCACTGCAAAACCGCGACCGGTCTCCCCGGCCCGGGCCGCCTCAATAGCCGCGTTGAGCGCCAGCAGGTTGGTCTGCTCGGCGATGCCGTGAATAACGGTCAGCACCACTTCGATCTGCTCACTCTGCTGCGCCAGCCGTTCGATGACTTTCGACCCGGTATCGACCTGCCCCGCCAGCGCCTCGATCAGGCTGCCAACCTTCGCCGAGGTGCGAGTGTTCTCATCAGTGGCCTGACGAATATCTACAACCTGCTTCAGCGCTGCCTGCATCGCATCGCTTTCCGATTGCGCTTCGTCGGCCATTTGCGACAGGGCCCGCAGACTCTCGGCCACTTCATCGCGCTGCATTCCGGCCGCCGCATCGGCACCGGCGTTGCGCAGGGTCATGGCGCCGATTTCCACGCCGGTGCGCTGGGCCACATCCCCGGCCTCGCGCACGATCGGCTGCAACTTATCCACAAAGCGGTTGACTGCCGAAGCCATGTCCCCGATTTCGTCCTTGCTGTTGATCTGCACCCGCTTGGTCAGGTCGCCCTCGCCTGCTGCCAGATCGTCCATGGCGGCATTGAGCATCTTCAAGCGGTTGACAACACGATGGCCGAGCACCACCGCCAATAGCAACAGCACGCCGGCACCGACCAGCGCCAGGCTCATGCCGATGCGCCAGCGCAGCGTCGCGGCGGCTTCCTGTACGGTGCTGGTGGTGTTGGCCTTCATCTCGGTGGCGGTGGACTGCGCCGATTGCAGGCGCGCGCGCATGGCGGTGGCACTGTCGGCAGCCGCGCCCTTGAGGCTGTCGCCGACCAGTTGATCGCTGCTGGCAATCAACGCCGTGAAGCGCTGATCGAGCGCCGCCAGATCGGTTTCAACCGAGGCGGTGGAAACGCCCATCAGCACCTTGCCGATTTCCACGCCATTGGGGTTGATCGAGGCTTCGAGGTAGTAGACCGACGGATCGTTCTTCGCCGCATCCAGCACTTTATCCAGCGCCCGCTCACCCTGGCCTTTTTCCAAAAGGGCCTTGTTGATCGGGTTTTCGCGGTTGAGGTAGCGGGTCAGATGCTGGCCGGTAGCGTCGTCATACACCACGAACAGCACGTTGGGATTGCGCTGGGCCCGTCGGGCGAACTCGGACAGGGTCGGCACGTCGCTGTCCCACATGGCGCGAGGCGCCACCGAGGCCAGCAGCTGTGCCATGTCATTGGCCGAATCCTTCAAGTCTTTTTCCAAAGTCGCACGCAGCTGCGCCTGCTCTTCCTTCAGACGCGAGGAAAGACCGGCAGTAAGACGCTGACGGGTACTTGAGGAGAGGTTGTCGAGGCTCGACGTGACTTCACGCCCGGCCTGCTCCAGTTCACCCGACAACTTCTGGCTGTCGGCGCCCAGGCGAGTGCCGAGATCGGCTTCCAGCGCAGTGACGGTGCTCCGCGTCAGGGCGACGGCCACCAATACTTGCACCAAAAGGGCGATACCAAGGGTAACGAACACGGGCCGCAACAAACGGCTTTGTAACAGTGAGAGAACGGCCGACACTGTGAATCCCTCTACTTCTGACACCATTAAATTGATGGCACTCTTGTAGACAGATTCACAGCAAAGGTCATGCCGTCCAACAGGCATAAACGACAAAGGCCCCGATGAAGGGGCCTTTGTGTTTTTACATCAACGAGTTATCAAGCGAACGGATGACGCAGAACGATGGTTTCGTTGCGGTCCGGCCCCGTCGAAATAATGTCGATCGGCGCGCCGATCAACTCTTCAACGCGTTTGATGTAGGCACGAGCGTTGGTCGGCAGCTCTTCCAGGGTTTTGGCACCCACGGTCGATTCGGTCCAGCCCGGCACTTCTTCGTACACAGGCTGCAGGCCCACATAGCTGTCAGCGTCAGTCGGCGCAACAGCGTTGCCCTGCGCGTCTTTGTAGCCGGTGCAGATGTTGATGGTTTCCAGACCGTCGAGTACGTCCAGCTTGGTCAGGCAGATGCCCGAAATGCTGTTCACATCGATAGCGCGACGCAGGATAACGGCGTCAAACCAGCCGCAACGGCGGGCACGGCCGGTGGTCGCACCGAACTCGTGACCTTGTTTGGCCAGGTGTGCGCCCACTTCGTCGAACAGCTCAGTCGGGAATGGACCCGAACCTACGCGAGTGGTGTAAGCCTTGGTGATGCCCAGAATGTAGTCCAGGAACATCGGGCCAACGCCCGAACCGGTCGCCACGCCACCGGCGGTGGTGTTGGAGCTGGTCACGTACGGATAGGTGCCATGGTCGATGTCGAGCAACGAACCCTGGGCGCCTTCGAACATGATGTCTTTGCCGGCGCGACGCAGGTCGTGCAGCTCGGCAGTGACGTCCAGCATCAGCGGCTTGAGCAGCTCGGCGTATTCCTTGCACTCGGCCAGAGTTTTTTCGAACTCGATGGCAGGCTCTTTGTAGTAACCGACCAGCATGAAGTTGTGGTAGTCCACCAGTTCACGCAGCTTGTCTTCGAAGCGCGGCATGTTGAGCAGGTCGCCAACGCGCAGGCCACGACGTGCAACCTTGTCTTCGTACGCCGGGCCGATGCCGCGACCGGTGGTGCCGATCTTCAGCTCGCCACGGGCCTTTTCACGGGCCTGGTCCAGCGCCACGTGGAAGGACAGGATCAGCGGGCAGGACGGGCTGATACGCAGGCGCTCGCGCACCGGTACGCCTTTCTCTTCCAGCTTGGTGATCTCGCGCAGCAGGGCGTCGGGGGCAACCACCACGCCGTTGCCGATCAGGCACTGCACGCCTTCGCGCAGCACGCCCGACGGGATCAGGTGCAGGACGGTCTTTTCACCGTCGATCACCAGTGTGTGGCCAGCGTTGTGACCACCTTGGTAGCGCACTACGGCGGCAGCATGTTCGGTCAGCAGATCAACGATCTTGCCTTTGCCCTCATCACCCCATTGGGTGCCCAGGACTACGACATTCTTACCCATAACACTTGTCCTCATTCGCGCAAACTTGGTGCCGGCGGTGGCCGGCAGGAAAACTCAAGAAGCCAGTGGCGATACTTGCCAAAGCCCGTTCTGCTGGATCAATTGCCGGTCGCAGTCCGCATCACGGGCGGCGGCCAAAGGTTGTCCAGGCAATGCCTGAACGACACGCTGACCCTCACTGCGCAACTGGCAAACCTGCTGCCAGAGTGCCGCATCCGTACTGTCAGGCATCCAGATACCGCCAGACGGTAGCTCGATCTCAGCACGCCCCAGGGTCACCAGGGTTTTCAAATCGGTGGAAAAACCGGTTGCCGGACGGGCACGACCGAAGTCAGCGCCGATGTCGTCATAGCGACCGCCCTGAGCGATGGACTGGCCAACACCCGGTACGAACACCGCGAACACCACACCGGTGTGGTAGTGGTAACCACGCAACTCGCCCAGATCGAAGTACAGCGGCAGCTCCGGGAAGCGCACCGACAGACGCTCGGCAATCGCCAGCAAATCTTCCAGCGCCGCCAGTACCGGCGCCGGCGCATTGGCCAGACGCTCACGGGCAGCGCTCAATACTTCACGGCCGCCGCACAGGTCGACCAGCGCTCGCAGCATGCCGGACAGATCGGCCGGCAGACCTTCGGTCAGGGTAATGACCTCATCGATGGCCTTGCGTTGCAACGCATCGAACAGCTGCTGCTCGACTTCACCCGAGAGACCGGCCGCCTGGGCCAGACCCCGGTAGATGCCGACATGCCCCAGATCCATGTGCACGTCCGGCACATCGGCCAGTTGCAGCATGGCCAGCATCAGGCTGATGACTTCAACGTCGCTGCTCGGGCTGGCATCGCCGTACAACTCGGCGCCCAACTGGATCGGGCTGCGCGAAGACGACAAGGCACGCGGCTGGGCATGCAGCACGCTGCCGGCATAGCACAGACGGCTCGGGCCTTCGCGACGCAGGGTGTGCGCATCGATGCGCGCCACTTGCGGCGTGATGTCGGCACGGAAACCCATCTGCCGGCCCGATTGCGGGTCGATGACCTTGAAGGTACGCAGATCCAGGTCCTGGCCCGCGCCGGTCAGCAGGGATTCCAGGTACTCGATATGGGGAGTCACGACAAACTCGTAACCCCAGCTCTGGAACAGATCCAACACCTGACGACGCGCGACTTCAATGCGCGCCGCTTCCGGTGGCAGTACTTCTTCGATGCCATCTGGCAGCAGCCAGCGGTCTACCGTTGCCATTACGCCATTCCCCTTAGATCCGGGCGGCCAGCCCGAGGGCGAGCCTTGAGTGAAGCAGAAAATGACCGGCCCGTTCAAAACGCGCGCGCATGAACGACGCGGCGAAAGGCCTGTTACCGGCTTCGCCCATCACTTTCCTCGAAAAACTGTCGGGCCATTCAACCCGATCTTCTGCAACAAAAACAGCAATCAAACGTGCAGACGCAAAAAAGCCGGGAATTTCCCGGCTGCCGCATCATACACACGTTTTCCGAAAGGATCACCCCGCCCGAGGTTTTAGCCGCCGGGCGGAATGATTCAGGTCAACGTCGTATCAAGGCTTGGACTTTTCCAGGTAACGGAAGAAGTCGCTGCTTGGGTCGAGGACCATGACGTCGGATTTGTTCGCGAAGCTTTCACGGTAGGCACGCAGGCTACGGTAGAAACCGTAGAACTCCTGATCCTGACCGTAAGCCTTGGAGTAGATCGCAGCGGCCTGGGCATCACCGTCACCGCGAATCTCTTCGGATTCACGATAGGCTTCAGCCAGCAGCACGCGGCGTTGACGATCAGCGTCGGCACGGATGCCCTCAGCCAGCTCGTTACCCTTGGCGCGGTGCTCGCGAGCTTCACGCTCACGCTCGGTGCTCATACGTTCGAACACGCTGCGGTTCACTTCCTTCGGCAGGTCGATGGCCTTGACCCGGACATCGACCACTTCGATACCCAGCTCTTTTTCCGCCATCTTGTTCAGCGACGCCGTGATGTCGGCCATCAGCGCATCGCGCTCACCGGACACCACTTCGTGCAGGGTGCGTTTACCGAACTGGTCACGCAGGCCCGATTCCAGACGACGGGACAGACGCTCGTCGGCGATCTGCTTGAGGCCGGAAGTCGCGGTGTAGAAGCGCTCGGCATCTTTCACGCGCCACTTGGCGTAGGCATCGACCATCACGGCTTTCTTTTCCAGCGTCAGGAAGCGTTGTGTCGGTGCATCCAGCGTCATCAGACGTGCGTCGAATTTACGCACCTGGTTAACGTAAGGCACTTTCACATGCAGACCCGGCTGAACATCGGCCTGAACCACGCGACCGAACTGCAGCAGCACCGCACGCTCGGTCTGAGCCACGATGTAGAAGCAGTTCCAGCCAACCAGTACCACGACAACGCCAACGATCAGGGCGATCAGCGATTTATTGCTCATCAGCGGGTCTCCCTTGTACGTGTCTGCGGCAGGTCAGTGACATGCGGCACGACATCCGTGTTGTTGCTGGCGGCGGCTGAACCGGTGACCGGTGCACTGCTGCCCGAGCTGTTCTGAATCATCTTGTCCAGCGGCAGGTAAAGCAGGTTGCTCTGGCCGTTCTTGTTGCCGGTCACAAGCACCTTGCTGGTGCTGCTGAAGACTTCCTGCATGGTGTCCAGGTACAGACGCTGACGAGTGACCTCGGGCGCCTTGCGATACTCGGCAACCAGCTTGGTGAAGCGATCGGCCTCACCCTTGGCGCGGGAGACCGTTTCGTCGCGGTAGCCGTTGGCATCTTCGAGGATGCGCTGGGCCTGACCACGGGCTTCCGGCACCACACCATTGGCGTAGGTTTCAGCCTGATTGCGCGAACGCTGCTCGTCTTCACGGGCGCGGATCACGTCATCGAAGGCTTCCTGCACTTCACGCGGTGCCGCTGCGCTCTGTACGTTGACCTGGGTGACAGTGATACCGGTGCGATAGGTATCGAGGAAACGTTGCAGACGTTCCTTGATCTCGCTGGCCATCAACTCACGACCTTCGGTCAGCACCTGATCCATCGCGGTGGAACCCACCACATGGCGCAGCGCACTGTCGGTCGCGTGTTGCAGGCTGATTTCCGGCTGGTCGACGTTCAGCACGAAGTCCTGCAGGTTGCTGATCTTGTACTGCACGGTCAGCGGCACTTCGACGATGTTCTCGTCTTCGGTCAGCATCTGGCCCTGCTTGGTGTAGGCACGCTCACGCGTGACGTTTTCCATGTACTTCTTGTCGATCGGCGGGAAGTAGATGTTCAGGCCCGGGCCGACGGTCTCGTAGTACTTGCCGAAGCGCAGCACCACAGCCTGCTCTTGCTCGTCCACCACGTACACCGCGCTGTACAGCCACACGGCCGCCAGCACGACGAGGCCGATGCCGAGCAGGCCGCCGAAGCCGCCACTCTTGCCCGAACCACCGCCATCATCACCGCGTTTCTTACCACCACCGAACAACCCGTTCAGGCTTTCCTGCAGCTTTCGGAAGGCCTCGTCGAGATCTGGTGGTCCCTTGCGGTCGCCGTTATTGCGGCGCTTGCCACCCCAAGGATCCTGATTGTTCGAGTTGCCACCCGGCTCATTCCAAGCCATAGCGCTCTCCATCTGATAAAGCAAAGACGCACCCACGGCGCGCCGACCAATGCTACAGAATGCCTGCCGTTGCGGCACAACCGCTTTTTCAGGCTTTTATTGCAAAGTGTGTTGCTCGATGAACTCCGTCGGCACAACGCCTTCACGACTGACCAGTCGATTGAGCTCCGAGCGCGGCAATCGAATGGCCAGCAAGCTGACACCTTCTTCGTCGTATTCTTCTTTCTGTACCGCGCCCAGCTCGAAGAACTGTGCACGCAGACGCGCAAACCGCTGGGGCAGACGCAAGGTTCCGACAAACAAATCACTGCCCAGCAATTCGGCAATGGCTTGCTCAAGCAATTCCAGACCAGTGCCATCACGCGCCGACAACCAGACCCGTTGAGGCTTGCCGTTTTCGTCGCGCTGGATTTGTGGCTCAACGCCTTCAAGCAAATCGAGTTTGTTATAGACCTCGAGGATCGGCAAGTCCTGGGCACCAATCTCGCCCAGCACCACCATCACCTGCTCGATCTGCAACATGCGATCCGGTTCGGCCGCATCGATCACGTGCAACAGCAGATCGGAATTGCTCGACTCTTCGAGCGTAGACCGAAATGCCTCGACCAGCTTGTGCGGCAGATGGCGAATGAAACCCACGGTGTCAGCCAGGACGATCGGCCCCAGGTCGTCCAGTTCCAGACGGCGCAGGGTAGGATCCAGCGTGGCGAACAGCTGGTCCGCCGCGTAGACCTCGGATTTCGTCACGTTATTGAACAACGTGGATTTGCCGGCGTTGGTATAGCCCACCAGAGATACGGTAGGGATATCCGCACGTGAACGGCCGCGACGCGACTGCTCGCGCTGACTGCGCACTTTTTCCAGCCGGCCCTTGATCTGGCGCAGGCGAACCCGCAGCAGGCGTCGGTCGGTTTCGAGCTGGGTTTCACCCGGGCCGCGCATGCCGATACCGCCACCCTGACGCTCAAGGTGAGTCCAGCCGCGAACAAGCCGGGTGCTCATGTGGTCAAGCTGGGCCAGTTCGACCTGGAGCTTGCCTTCATGGGTACGGGCGCGCTGGGCGAAAATATCGAGAATCAGACCGGTACGGTCGATCACGCGACACTCGAAGACACGTTCGAGGTTACGTTCCTGACTGGGCGTAAGGGTGTGATTGAAGATCACCAGATCGGCTTCTTCGGCGTGTACCAGGTCGCGAAGTTCCTCGACCTTGCCGCTGCCGATCAGGTATTTGGCGGTTGGCCGATGACGCGGTACGTTAAAAAACGCAACGGTCTCGGCGCCTGCCGAATTTGCCAGTTCCTGAAACTCCTGCGGATCTTCGCGCGCCTCAGGGTCCTGTCCATCCAAGTGAACGAGGATGACTCGCTCACCACCACCGTGGCGCTCAAAGAACAAAGGAGACTCCTATCAGGCGTTACCTGGCTCAGCGTCACCTGCTTCGGATTCGGTTGCGCTTGGCAGACGAATTGGACGAACCGGCACGACTGTAGAGATAGCGTGTTTGTAAACCATCTGGCTGACGGTGTTTTTCAGCAGGATAACGAACTGGTCGAACGACTCGATCGTGCCTTGCAGTTTGATACCGTTGACCAGGTAGATGGAAACCCCAACTTTCTCTTTACGTAAAGTATTCAAGTAAGGGTCTTGTAGCGAATGCCCTTTTGACATGTGCCGCACTCCTTTAAGGATTCAATATAAAAAATAGGTAATCAGATGGCTTTTGCCGCCACACCCCCAAGGATAGACGGCAATTGCAAGGACTCAGCTCAATATGGAGATGGTCCCAAGGTATTTCAAGGCGCGTGGCAGATTGTCGCAATCCAGACTGTCGAGCCAGTGTAAATCGTCCCAGCTGCGCAGCCAGGTAAACTGGCGTTTGGCCAATTGGCGCGTAGCAATGATGCCCCGCTCCTGCATTTCGGCCGACGTCAGTTTGCCATCCAGGTAATCCCAGACTTGGCGGTAGCCTACCGCACGTATAGACGGCAACCCGGCATGCAGGTCACTTCTATTACGCAGGGCTACGACCTCGTCGATGAATCCCTGTTCCAGCATATTTGTGAATCTTTGTTTAATGCGGTCGTGCAGTACCTGACGATTTGCCGGAGCAATGGCCAAGTTCGCGACAGTATAGGGCAATTGTTGCAGTCCCGATGCCGCAGCTTGGGTACTTTGTTCAGATTGTTTCAGCCGCAGTTCAGTCATGCTCTGACCGCTGACCCGATAGACTTCCAGCGCACGACTCAGCCGTTGTGGATCGTTCGGGTGAATGCGTGCCGCCGACTCCGGATCAATTACCGCCAGTTGATCATGCAGGGCTTGCCAGCCAAGGCGTGCAGCCTCTTCTTCAATCTGCGCGCGTACTTCGGGATCCGCCGCCGGCATATCCGCCAGACCTTCGACCAACGCCTTGTAATAGAGCATCGTGCCGCCCACCAGCAGCGGGATTTTTCCGCGTGCGGTGATTTCGGCCATAGCCTGCAAGGCATCACGGCGGAAATCGGCCGCCGAATAGCTCTCGGCCGGGTCGAGAATGTCGATCAGCCGGTGAGGATGTTCAGCCAGCAGTTCTTTCGAAGGTTTGGCCGTGCCAATGTCCATGCCGCGATAGACCAGCGCCGAATCGACACTGATCAGCTCGCACGGCAGCACCTTGGTCAGCTCGATGGCCAGATCGGTCTTGCCCGCAGCGGTCGGGCCCATCAGGAAAATCGCTGGAGGAAGCTGACTCATCAACGACCGCGCAGGAACAGTTTGTCCAGATCGTCCAGGCCCAGTTGGGTCCAGGTCGGTCGGCCATGGTTGCATTGACCGCTGCGCTCGGTGTTTTCCATGTCGCGCAGCAGACCGTTCATTTCCGGCAAGGCCAGGCGGCGGTTGGCGCGGATCGCGCCGTGGCAGGCCATGGTACCGAGCAGTTCATTCAGGTGCGCCTGGATCCGGTCGCTGGTGCCGTACTCCATCAGGTCCGACAGCACGTCGCCCACCAGGCGGTTGGCTTCGGCCTGTTTGAGCAGGGCCGGAATCTGACGGATCGCCAGGGTTTCCGGGCCCAGACGCTGCAATTCGAAACCGAGACGCTGGAACCACGCCGCATGCTCTTCAGCGCAATCCGCCTCGCGCTGACTGACCGCCAGCGACTCCGGCACCAGCAACGGTTGGCCGCTCAAACCTTCGCTGGCCATGGCGATCTTCAGGCGCTCATACATGATCCGTTCGTGAGCGGCGTGCATGTCCACCAAAACCAGGCCATGGGCATTCTCGGACAGAATGTAGATGCCCTTGAGCTGCGCCAGTGCGTAACCCAGTGGAGGAATATCTTCCTGACCGGCCGGCAACGCGTTGGCATTTGCCTCGGGCAGCGGCGCGAAAAACTCGCGATACGCTGCCTGAGCCTCGGCAGCCGGGACGGCAGGTTGCGGACGTGGCGTGTATTGATACTGATAGGCGCCGCCAGTGCTCGCGCCCGACGAGGTATTGAACGCCGGTTGTGCCTGCGGCTGCTCCAGCAGCGCATTGGCGGCCAGGCGCATCTCGCCCTGCGGCCCGAACTCGCCGGCCTCGAGACCGGTTGGCCGCACGACCGCGGTGGTGACCGAGCCGGCAAGCTGATCTTCCGGTCGTACATCGCCCAGCGCACGGTGCAGCGTGCCATAAAGGAAGTCATGCACCATGCGCCCATCACGGAAGCGCACTTCGTGTTTGGTGGGGTGCACGTTGACGTCGACCGCTGCCGGATCGACCTCGAAAAACAGCGCGAATGTCGGATGCCGGCCGTTGAACAGCACATCGCGATAGGCCTGACGCACCGCGTGAGCCACCAGTTTGTCGCGCACCGCACGGCCGTTGACGAAGAAATACTGCAAATCCGCCTGGCTGCGGTTGAACGTCGGCAGACCGACCCAGCCCCACAGGTGCAAGCCATTGCGCTCGATCTCGATCGGCAGCGCCTGCTCCAGGAAGCCCGAACCGCAGATCGCCGCCACACGCCGGGCGCGGGCTGCGTCATCGTGGGCTTCGTGCAGGCTGAGGATGGTCTTGCCGTTGTGGCGCAAATGGAACGCCACATCGAAACGCGCCAGCGCCAGACGCTTGATCACTTCTTGCAGGTGATCGAATTCGGTTTTTTCAGTCTTGAGGAATTTGCGCCGTGCCGGGGTGTTGAAAAACAGATCACGAACTTCCACCGAGGTGCCGACCGGATGGGCAGCCGGCTGCACGCGGGGTGCCATGTCGCGACCTTCGGTCTCGACCTGCCAGGCCTGATCGGCGTCGCGGGTGCGGGAGGTCAGGGTCAGGCGTGCCACAGAGCTGATCGAGGCCAGTGCCTCGCCCCGGAAACCCAGGCTCATCACCTGTTCGAGGTCTTCAAGGTTGCGGATCTTGCTGGTGGCGTGACGGGCCAGCGCCAGCGGCAGGTCATCGGCGGAAATGCCGCTGCCATCATCGCGCACTCGCAGCAGTTTGACACCGCCCTGCTCGACATCGACGTCGATGCGCCTGGCACCGGAGTCGAGGCTGTTTTCCAGCAACTCCTTGATCACCGAAGCCGGACGCTCGACCACCTCGCCGGCGGCGATCTGGTTCGCCAGCCGTGGGCTGAGCAGTTCGATGCGCGCTGCGTTCAGAACCTGATTCATTCTTTGGACGCCAGTTCGGTGCCCGGAATGGTCAAGTGCTGACCGACCTTCAGCTCATCGCTGCTGAGGTTATTGGCACTGCGCAGGGTCGCTGCCGATACCTGATAACGCACGGCAATCATCGCCAGGGTCTCACCTGGGCTGACCCGATGATCACGCGGCCCCTGAGCGATCTTGCCCGAATCACGCAGCCAGGCAATGTAAGTGCCCGGTGGCGGGTTCTGCTGGAAGAACTGGCGCACGCCGCTGCTGATCGAACGCGCCAGCGCCTGCTGGTGGCTCGAGGCCGAGAGCTTGTTCGCTTCGTTGGCGTTGGAGATAAAGCCGGTTTCCACCAGGATCGAAGGAATGTCCGGCGACTTCAGCACCATGAACCCGGCCTGTTCCACGCGCTGCTTGTGCAACGGCGTGACGCGACCGATGTTGGTCAGGACTTTCTGGCCGACGTTGAGGCTGGAGGTCAGCGAGGCGGTCATCGACAGGTCGAGCAGAACGCCGGCGAGCATGCGGTCCTTGTCGTCGAGGCTGACGTTGCCGGCACCACCGATCAGGTCGGAACGGTTTTCACTGTCGGCCAGCCAACGAGCGGTCTCCGAAGTGGCACCACGATCAGACAGGGCGAACACCGAAGCCCCGAAAGCCGCCGCAGACGGCGCAGCGTCGGCGTGGATCGAGACGAACAGGTCGGCGCCTTTCTTGCGGGCGATTTCGGTACGGCCACGCAACGGGATGAAGTAGTCGCCGGTACGGGTCAGTTCGGCGCGGAAGCCTTTCATGCCGTTGACTTGACGCTGCAACTCACGGGCGATCTGCAGCACCACGTCTTTCTCGCGCTGACCGCGTGAGCCGGATGCACCCGGGTCTTCGCCGCCGTGACCGGCGTCGATCACCACAATGATGTCGCGCTTGCCGGCCGGGGCCGGAGGCAGCTTGATCGCAGGTTCTGCCGGGGTTACCGGGACTGCCGGAACAGTGGCGACCGTCGGTGCCGGCGCAGGTGTTGGCGGCGGCGCGGCATCGGCCGGGTTATCGAACAGGTCGACCACCAGACGGTTGCCATACTGCGCATTCGGCGCCAGCGAGAAGCTTTTCGGGGTGACGGCTTTCTTCAGGTCGATGACCACCCGCAGGTCGGTCGGCGTGCGCTGGGCCGAGCGCATGGCGGTGATCGGCGTGTTGGCGGTGGAGACTTTCAATGGCGCGCCAAGGGTGGCGCCATTGATGTCGATGACCAGCCGGTCCGGCGCTGTAAGGGTGAAGACGCTGTGCTGCACCGGACCGGTCAGATCGAACACCAGACGCGTGTTGTCCGGCGCCCGCCACAGACGCACGCTGTTGACCTTCGTCTCGGCCACAGCGTTGACGGTTACTGCCATCAACATCAGTCCAGCGGCAGCCACCAACGCGCGAAAGCGCATACCTAACCCCATCATTTAATTGGATTCCAATGCCAAAGCGGCACACCAGGCCTCGCCACGCGAGCCCTGGGACAAAATAGTCAGCGAACGCCCGCTGTCTTGCGGGCTAATGGTAATGGTCAGGTCAGGCTTTGGCAAAAAGCCTGCACCTTTATCGGGCCACTCGATCAGGCACAGGGCGTCGTCTTCGAAATAGTCGCGGATGCCGAGGAACTCCAGCTCCTCCGGATCGACCAGGCGATACAGATCGAAGTGGAAGGCGCGGATGTCACCGATCTCGTAGGGCTCAACCAGCGTGAAGGTCGGACTTTTCACTGCACCGACGTGGCCAAGCCCGCGAATGATACCTCGCGACAGCGTGGTTTTACCCATGCCGAGGTTGCCTTGAAGGAAGATCAGGCCATGCCCCCCGGTCACGCGGGCGATCCGTGCGCCAAAGTCGCTCATCGCCTGTTCATCGGCCAGGTACAGGGTTACTTCAGACACGGTGCATGCTCCTCCAACAACTGACGAATGGCTGGAATCAGATCACTGGCCGCCAGCCCACGGCCGAATTTACCTTGTTGTGCCCCGGCGTTGGCGTGCAGCCAGACGGCCAGGCAAGCCGCGTCGAACGCATTCATGCCCTGAGCCAGCAACGCGCCGAGCAGACCGGCCAGCACATCACCGAGACCCGCAGTGGCCATCGCCGGATGGCCTTGATGACACAACGCCAGACGCCCGTCAGGATGAGCGATCAGACTGCCAGCGCCCTTGAGCACCACCACCGCTGTATATTTTTTGCTCAACGCCAGTACAGCCGCAGGACGATCGGCCTGTACCTCGGCGGTGCTGATCCCCAGCAAACGCGCCGCTTCACCCGGATGCGGCGTGATCACGCAATCCCTGGGCAAACTGGCGAAGCCGGAGGCCAGCAGATTCAATGCATCGGCATCCCACACCTGCGGCAGCGATACATTGGCGGCGACCGACAGCAGCGCCCTGCCCCAACTCGCCTGTCCAAGCCCCGGACCGACCACCAATACGGACACCTTTTCCAGCAGCGTCATCAGTTGATTGGCCGACGAGGTGCCCAACGCCATGGCTTCCGGCACCCGGTTCAACGCTGCCGGAACGTGTTCCGGGCGGGTCGCCAGCGACACCATCCCCGCCCCGCTACGCAAGGCGCTTTCGGTACTAAGCAGAATCGCCCCGCCAAAACCGTGATCGCCACCGATCAACAGGACATGGCCGAAACGCCCCTTGTGCGCAGCCGGTGCACGGGCAGGCAGGCGCGGCAGATTACCGGCATCGAGTCGGCGAGCGGCGACGGCAATGTCACTGTAAGTTTCGGCCGTCGCTTGCAGATCGTTGAACAGCAGGTTGCCGACATGGTCCGCCGCGTCCCCGGTAAACAGGCCAAGCTTGAGTCCGATGAAGGTCACCGTGAGATCGGCACACACCGCCTGCCCCAGCACATGGCCGGTATCGGCACACAAACCGGAAGGGATATCGACCGCCACCACCGGCAGACCGCTGGCATTGATGGCTGCGATGGCAGACGCATACGGCTCGCGCACATCACCGCTCAGACCAGTGCCAAGCAACGCGTCGACAAGAATTCCGCGCAATTCACTGGAAACATTCCAAGCAGCAATCGCAACGCCTTCAGCCACTGCTTCGGCATGCGCCAGGGCCGCATCACCCTGCAAACGTTGCGGATCGCCGACAGCCAGCACCTGCACCGCCCACCCCGCACGCCGGGCCAGAGCAGCCACCAGATAACCATCGCCAGCGTTGTTGCCGTGCCCGGCCAGCACGGTCAATTCGCTCGCCGAAGGCCATTGGCGCACCAGTGCACGCCAGGTGGCATGGGCGGCACGCTGCATCAATTCGAAGCCCGGCGTGCCGGCGGCAATCAGCCGTGCGTCGAGGGCCCGCACCTGCGCGGCGCGGTACAGCGCGTCGGGTAATTGATCTTTAGTGTGCGGCATGCGTCTTCGGGCTCCGATGTCTGGCAGAATTATACGCACCTCAGCTCCGGTTTCTCTCGCCTCATGTCCGCCATCACCACAGATCTTCCCGCCCTCGCCCAATCCATCAAGGACTGGGGCCGCGAGCTGGGCTTCCAGCAAGTCGGCATCAGCGGTCTGGACCTGGCCGAGCACGAGCAGCACCTGCAACGCTGGCTCGAGGCCGGCTACCACGGTGAAATGGATTACATGGGCGCCCACGGCAGCAAACGCTCGCACCCCGAGGAGCTGGTGCCGGGCACCTTGCGCGTGGTGTCCCTGCGCATGGACTATCTGCCGGGCGACACGCAAATGGCGCAATTGCTGGCGAAACCGGAAAAAGCCTACATCTCGCGTTATGCCTTGGGCCGCGATTATCACAAGTTGATCCGTAAACGCGTTCAACAACTGGCAGACAAGATTCAGTCCGAAATCGGCCCGTTCGGCTTCCGCGCCTTCGTCGACAGCGCCCCGGTGCTGGAAAAAGCCATCGCCGAACAGGCCGGGCTGGGCTGGATCGGCAAAAACACCCTGGTGCTGAACCGCAAGGCTGGCAGTTACTTCTTTCTCAGCGAACTGTTCGTCGACCTGCCGCTGCCAGTGGATGAACCCCACAGCACCGAACATTGCGGACGCTGCACCGCGTGTCTCGACATCTGCCCGACCAACGCCTTCGTCGGCCCATATGTGCTGGACGCGCGGCGCTGCATTTCCTACCTGACCATCGAACTGAAGAACGCGATCCCCGAAGACCTGCGACCGCTGATCGGCAACCGGGTGTTCGGTTGCGACGACTGTCAGATCTGCTGCCCGTGGAACCGCTTCGCCCGCCCGTCCGGCGAAAGCGACTTCAAGCCACGGCACAATCTGGACAACGCCGAGCTGGCGGAGCTGTTCTTGTGGGATGAAGACAAATTCCTCAGCAGCACCGAAGGTTCGCCGCTGCGCCGCGCGGGATACGAGCGCTGGCTACGCAATCTGGCGGTGGGGTTGGGAAATGCGCCATCGAGCATTCCAGTGCTGGAAGCACTCAAGGCACGACGCGATTACCCGTCAGAGCTGGTGCGCGAACATGTGGAATGGGCGCTGAAACAACACGCCGACCGTCAATGCTCGTCGTTATAAACGAACTTCGGCATTTCCCAATGGAAGCGAATCGCCAACAGGCGCAATAGAAAACCACCGAACAGAGTAATCAAAATCGCCTGCTCGCTCGGCACGTTAAGGAACAGGCACAGCATGTAGCACCAAGCGGCGGCGAACGAGACGCTGGCGTAGAGTTCGCGGCGGAAGATCAGCGGGATGTCGTTGCAGAAGATGTCGCGCAGGATGCCGCCGAACACCCCGGTGATCACGCCGCTGACCGAGGCCACCAGCATGCCGTGGCCCATTTCCAGAGCGGTCATGCAGCCGATCAGGGTGAACGCCACCAGACCGACCGCATCGAGCACCAGAAACAGCGAGCGCAGATGGCGCATCCAGCGTGCCGTGAACACCGTGATCATCGCTGCGACCGTGGTCAGCACCAGGTATTCCGGGTGTTTGACCCAGGTCAGCGGATAATGCCCGAGCAGCACGTCGCGCACCGAACCGCCACCCAATGCCGTGACGCAGGCAATCAACACCACGCCGAACCAGTCCATGCCGCGACGGCCCGCAGAGAGGGCGCCGGTCATGGCTTCGGCAGTAATGGCGACGAGGTAGAGCATCAGCAACATGGTGGCGATCCTGGCAGGAAGGCGCGCAGTCTACTCACTTCGTCGGGGCACCAAAAGAGGGCGCCTCGGCGTGGGTCGCCGATCTCAGAACTTGATGAAATGCTTGCGGTAGTGCTGCAGCTCGGCGATGGACTCGCGGATGTCATCCAGTGCCAGGTGAGTGCTGCCCTTCTTGAAGCTGTCGCGCACGTCCGGCGCCCAGCGCGCGGCCAGTTCCTTGAGGGTGGAGACGTCAAGGTTGCGGTAGTGGAAGTAGCTTTCCAGCGACTTCATGTGGGTATAAAGGAAGCGGCGATCCTGGCAGATGCTGTTGCCGCAGATCGGCGACTTGCCCTTCGGTACCCACTTCTCGAGGAAAGCGATGGTTTCGGCTTCTGCCTCGGCCATGCTCACGCGGCTTTCACGTACGCGCTGGGTCAGGCCGGAGTTGCCGTGGGTGCGGGTGTTCCACTCGTCCATGCGGGCGAGGACTTCGTCGCTGTGATGGATGGCGATCACCGGGCCTTCGGCCAGAGTGTTCAGGTCACTGTCGGTGACGATGGTGGCCATTTCGATGATGACGTCGTTTTCCGGATCCAGACCGGTCATTTCCAGGTCGATCCAGATCAGGTTCTGCGGGTTTTGCATATTTCGGCTCCTAGGCAATGCTGCGCAGTTTAGCCTAGGGCGGTGCCCGGGCGTGCTAAACTCGCGGCCGTTTTACCTAATCGCTGTATTCTTCAGACGGAACACCCATGGCCAAACGCCAACTCAATCGTCGTCAAAACTGGCGCATCGAAAAGATTCAGGGCGAGCGCGCCGCCCGCGCCGCCAAACGCGAGTCCTCGGCTGTCGAGGCGCTCGAAGGCGGCGACCTGGGCCCGGAACAGCACGGCCTGGTGATCGCTCACTTCGGTGTGCAGGTCGAGGTCGAGGCCGTTGACGGCGAACTGGCCGGCCAGGTCTTCCGTTGCCACTTGCGGGCCAACCTGCCAGCGCTGGTGACCGGTGACCGTGTGGTCTGGCGCGCCGGCAACCAGGGCATCGGCGTGATCGTCGCGCAACTGCCGCGCACCACCGAGCTGTGCCGCCCGGACAGCCGAGGCCAGCTCAAACCGGTGGCCGCCAACGTCGACATGATCGTCATCGTCTTCGCCCCGCTGCCCGAGCCCCATGCGAACCTGATCGACCGTTACCTGGTCGCGGCCGAACACGCCGGCATCCGCCCCTTGCTGCTGCTGAACAAATTCGACCTGATCGACGAACAGAACGCCCCGGCGCTGAACGCACTTCTGGCGGTGTATCGCACCCTGGGTTATCCGGTACTGGAAGTGTCGGCGCACCACGGCAACGGCATGGAGCAATTGCAGAAACAGCTCGACGGACGCATCAGCGTGTTCGTTGGTCAGTCCGGTGTCGGCAAGTCCTCGCTGGTCAACAGCCTGCTGCCGGACGTCGAAACCCGAGTCGGCCCGCTGTCCGAATGGTCCGGCCAGGGTACTCACACCACGACCACTGCACGGCTGTTCCACTTCCCCGGTGGCGGTGAACTGATCGACTCCCCGGGCATCCGCGAATTCGGCCTGGGCCACGTCAGCCGTGCCGATGTCGAGGCGGGGTTCATCGAATTCGACGACCTGCTCGGCACCTGCCGCTTTCGCGACTGCAAGCATGATCGCGAACCAGGCTGCGCCCTGCTCAAGGCCCTTGAAGACGGACGCATCCAGCAGCAGCGGATGAACAGCTACCGCTCGATCATCGCCAGCCTGCCGGAAAACGGTTACTAAGTAGCCAGACACAAAAAAGCCGCGATCATCTCGCGGCTTTTTTGTGGGTCACTGCTTCGGCGCGGGCGCCGGTGCAGTGGCCGGTGCAGCAGGCGCCGGGGCTGGCGCCGGGGCTGGCGCCGCGCTGCCCGGCTCGGCCGGTTTCGGCAGCGGATCGTCGAACAGGTTCAGTCGTTCGCGCAACTCATGGGCCGGTACCGGCTGCTGATCCGCCGGCAAGGCGTTCGGGTCGACCGGGGCGGCCGGCGCCGCGCCGTTCTGACCTTGATCTGCCGGTTTCGACGGGTCGGCGCCTTGCGCACCTTCGATGGCGGCCTGCGCCTTCTTGGTCAGCACCACGATGTCGATACGGCGGTTGACCGGGTTGAACGGGTTCTCCTTGTCGAACAGCGCCGACGAGGCGTAACCCACCACACGTGCCACTTGCGAGTCCGGGTAACTGCCCGCCACCAGAGCACGCCGGGCGGCGTTGGCGCGGTTGGCCGAAAGCTCCCAGTTACCGAAATCACCAGTGCCGGTGTACGGCTTGGCATCGGTATGACCGCTGATGCTGATCTTGTTCGGCACCGCTTTGATGGTGTCGGCCATGGCCAGCAGGATGTCTTCGAAGTACGGTTTCAGGCGTGCAGAACCAGAGTCGAACATCGGCCGGTTCTCGGCATCCATGATCTGGATGCGCAAGCCGTTCGGCGTGATCTCGAACAGAATCTGATCCTTGAACTTCTGCAGTTGCGGGTTCTCGTCGACCTTGTTCTGCAGTTCCTGCAGCAACAGTTCCAGACGTTCCTTCTCGACCTGCTCGGCCATGCCTTCAACCTGATCGGTGTCGACCGTGACCTTGTCCGGTTGCGGCTGAGACTTCACTTCAGGGTTGAGGGTGTTTTCCGGCGCCAGGGTCGGCGTGCCGCCCAGGTCGATGATGTACGGCGTACCGCTCTCGGAGAAGCCGACCGGATCCTTGAAGTAGCCGGCGATGGCGATCTTCTGTTCCGGCGTTGCGGTGGACAGCAGCCACAACACCAGGAAGAACGCCATCATCGCCGTCGCGAAGTCGGCAAAGGCGATCTTCCACGCCCCGCCGTGATGCCCGCCACCGTAGCGCTTGACGCGCTTGATGATTATCGGCTGGTTATTTTCCATGACTTAGCGACCGCGAACCGCTTGTTCCAGCTCGGCGAAGCTAGGACGGTGAGCCGGGTACAGAACCTTGCGCCCGAATTCCACGGCCAGCGACGGCGGCATCCCGGAAGCCGAAGCCACCAGCGAAGCCTTGATGGCTTCATAGACGTTGAGCTCTTCCTTGGCATCGTGGGCCAGGGAATGCGCCAGCGGGCCGAAGAAGCCGTAGGCCGCCAAGATACCGAAGAAGGTACCGACCAGTGCTGCACCCACGTGCAGACCGATGGATTTCTGATCGCCCTCGCCCAGGGACGCCATCGTCACCACGATACCCAGTACCGCCGCGACGATACCGAAACCTGGCATGCCGTCGGCAATGCCGTTGACCGCGTGGGAAGGATGCTCCAGTTCTTCCTTGAGGCTGTACAACTCCATGTCGAACAGGCCTTCGAGTTCGTGCGGCGCCATGTTGCCGGACGACATGATGCGCAGGTAATCGCAGATGAACGCGGTCATGCGTTCGTCTTTCAGCACCGCCGGGTACTTGGCGAAGATCGGACTCGCAGCGGCATCTTCGATGTCGCCTTCGATGGCCATCATGCCTTCACGGCGGCTCTTGTTGAGGATCTCGTAGATCAGGCCCAGCACTTCCAGATAGAACGTGTGGCTGAAACGCGAGCTGAACATGCTCAGGGATTTCTTGAGCACATGCATCGTCATGTAACCGGGGTTGGCCTGGAGGAATGCTCCGAGTGCCGCACCACCGATGATCATCACCTCGAAAGGCTGGATCAGGGCGGCAATCTTGCCGTGGGAAAGCACGTATCCGCCGAGCACGCTCGCGAATACGACGATGATGCCGATAATTTTAGCCATAGGTAGAAAGTACTTACTTAAGTCGGGTTCAAGGTCATATTCGGAAGTTAAAAAATCTCTTCTTCTACTTATCGGCAAAACTGCGCCAGACTATAGCCAGTTCAGGCGAAAAGCCAATTTAGCCCATGCCGGGCGCGTCTACAGTCAGTGAAGATCTCGTCCAGACATGGCTAATGAAACGAACGTCCCACACGCAAGACCGACCACACTCGATGGCTGGGTGAAGCTGCTCGACGGCGTGCGCCTGCCGGTGCCGCAAGAGGCCCATGACAAGGTCTGCCGGGCGATCCGCGACAATCGCAGCTCGTTGCGCGACATTGCCGACCTGATGCAGGACAGCCCGGCGCTGGCCCTGAGCATCATCCGCGAAGCCAACCGCCATACCCTAGGCAGCCTGACCGCACCGGTAGAAAACCTTGAGGTGGCGATCAATCGCCTGGGCCTGGCCCGCACCGAAGAACTGCTGGCACGCCTGCCCGCCGAACCGCAGGCGCAAATTCCCCAGTCCCTGCGCCAGATACAGATGATCAGCCAGCACGCCACGCAGCAGGCCAACGGTTTTTTTGCCAGCCGCCTGGCGCGGCTGTGGCAGGACATTCACTGGGGCAGCCTGTTGTTTCTTTCGCCGCTGTGGCCGTTGGCGATGAGCTTTCCCAAACTGCTCGAAGAGTGGGAAGTTCGGGTCATTCACAAGGGCGAATCGGCCCGCGACGTGGAAAAACAATTGTTCGGCGTGCGCCTGCTGAAGATCGGTGCGGCACTGGTGGAAGCCTGGCACCTGCCGATCTGGGTGCAGCAGGGTTACCGCCTGCTGCTTACTGAACAGCGTGAACTGGTCAAGGTCCTGCGCATCGCTCGCGATGTCGATCATCCGCTGCGTCAGCAGAATCGTCTGGATGACGACCCGACCCTGCGCAACTGGCTCAATCAGCCGGCCAACACCGTGCTGCTGGCCAACGGCCTGGCGCTGTCGGCGCAACAGGCCTGGGACAGTCCGCACAGCAAGCGCTGGCAGTACCTGACCAGCCTCTATCTGCAAATCCCGATGGACGAAGTGCAGCAGCAGTTGCACCAGCAGGCCGCCAACAGTGCGCGTCGGCATTCGATGCCGGATCTGTGGCACCCGGCGGTTTCCCTGCTGTGGCCGTGGGGCACCCATCGCCTGCCGGCCGGCCTGTTGCCTGCCGCTGCACCCAATGCCGAAGACCTGGCCAAGTGGCGCCGGCAATGCACCGAACTGCTGGCCGAGCCAAGCCGTTTCACCAACGCCATGCACTTGACCATTGCCGCCCGCGACGCGCTGGTGGCCAGCGGCATGCGCCGGGTGATGATCCTGATGGCCGACCGCACCCAGTCCAATCTGCGGGTGCATCAGATTTCCGGTTTGCCGAAGGAAGCCGCTGCGCTCAATTTCGTCGTCAGCCAAAGCACCGTGCTGCAACGCCTGCTCGCGCAGCAGGCACAGGTGCGGATCACTCCGGAGAACAACGCCCAGTTTTCCGCCCTGCTGCCGCCGTCCCTGCGTACGCTGTTCCGTGGCGAAAACCTGCTTCTGCGCTCGCTGGTCCATAACGGCCGGGTGATCATGATCGTGGTCACCGACCAAGGTGGCGGACCGTTCGCCGACATCACCGTGCAAGCCTTTGGCAAAACCGCGCAGTGCATCGAGAAAGCCCTGCACAGCTTTAGCCAGCGCGGCCAATGACAGCTACAATCCTTCCCCTTTGTGCTCTGGAGACCTCACATGTCTGACTTCTCTGGCCTGGCGCTGGTGATCGAGCCGAGCGACCTGCTCCCGCGCCTCGATGCCCGCAATCTGATTCTGGTGGATCTGACCAGTGCCGCCCGCTATGCCGAGGGTCACATTCCCGGCGCACGCTTCGTCGATCCGAAGCGCACCCAGCTGGGCCAGGCACCGGCCCCGGGCCTGCTGCCGACAAAGGAAAAACTCGAAGAGCTGTTCGGTGAACTGGGCCACAACAAGGACGCGGTCTACGTGGTCTATGACGACGAAGGCGGCGGCTGGGCCGGACGCTTCATCTGGCTGCTCGACGTAATCGGTCACGACAAGTACCACTACCTCGACGGCGGCCTGCCGGCGTGGCTGGCGGAAGGTTCGCCGATGTCGATCCAGGTCCCTCCTGCGGTCGGCGGCCCGGTGTCCCTGACCCTGCACGATGAACCGACCGCCACCCGCGAATACCTGCAAAGCCGCCTCGGTGCTGCTGATCTGGCGATCTGGGATGCTCGCGGACCGCTGGAATACTCCGGCGAGAAAGTGCTGGCGGCCAAGGGTGGACACATCCCCGGCGCAGTCAACTTCGAATGGACGGCAGGCATGGATCAGGCGCGCCAGCTGCGCATCCGTACCGACATGCCGCAGATCCTCGAAAACCTCGGGATCACCAAGGACAAAGAAATCATCACTCACTGCCAGACCCATCACCGGTCCGGTTTCACTTATCTGGTGGCCAAGGCTCTCGGTTATCCGCGGGTCAAGGGCTACGCCGGTTCCTGGGGCGAATGGGGCAACCACCCCGACACCCCCGTCGAGCTTTAAGGATTTTTAAGGACAGTCATGAAAGAGCGTTTGTTTATCATCAGCCAATACCTGCTGCCGCATCACTTGCTGTCGCGCCTGGCCGGCTGCATTGCCGAGTGCCGTGTGCGCTGGTTCAAGAATGCCTTCACCACCTGGTTCGCCAAGCGTTATCAGGTCGACATGTCCCAGGCGCTGGTTGAAGACGTCACCGCTTACGAGCACTTCAACGCCTTCTTCACCCGTGCGCTGAAAGACGGCGCACGCCCTCTGGATCAGACCCCGGGCGCGATCCTCAGCCCAGCCGACGGTGCGATCAGCCAGCTCGGCCCGATCGAGCACGGCCGCATCTTCCAGGCCAAGGGCCACAGCTTCAGCGTGCTGGAACTGCTGGGCGGCGATGCAGCCAATGCCGCGCCGTTCATGGGCGGCGAGTTCGCCACCGTTTACCTGTCGCCGAAGGACTACCACCGCGTGCACATGCCGCTGGCCGGCACTCTGCGCGAGATGGTCTACATCCCGGGCCGGATTTTCTCGGTCAACCAGACCACCGCTGAAAACGTCCCTGAGCTGTTCGCCCGCAACGAGCGTGTGGCGTGCATCTTCGACACCGAGCGCGGGCCGATGGCCGTGGTGCTGGTGGGCGCGATGATCGTGGCTTCGATTGAAACCGTGTGGGCCGGGCTGGTGACGCCGCCGAAGCGTGAGCTGAAAACCTTCCGCTACGACGAAGCCGCCCGTGCACCGATTCATCTGGAAAAAGGTGCGGAACTGGGCCGCTTCAAGCTGGGTTCGACCGCGATCGTGCTGTTCGGGCCGGATCAGGTGAAATGGGTTGAAGAACTGAAGGCCGGCTCGCCGGTACAGATGGGTCAGGCCCTGGCACTGTCGAACGCCTGAACCTGCTGATCCGCCCCTGCGCACGTCTGCGAAGGGGCGGACACGACCTGAACGGCGCCGTTACTCTATCTGTCCACGGAAGCCGATCGGCCCTTCGTTGGCGTAGGTGTTGGTGCCGCTGAGGTTTTTCCCGCCGTCACTCGAGGTGACATTCAACGCGATAACGTTCTGGTTATCCCGACCGCCGATCACCCATTTGCCACCCGGATGCCATGGGGCATCGTTGCCACCCCACTGGTTCTCGACGTTGTACTGGTTCTGGCCAGTGCGCTGAGCCTTGAAGCCAATAGGACCTTCGCCGGCGTAGGTCATGGTGCCGGTGAAGCTTTTGCCGCCATCGCCGGACTTGATGTCGATGGCGACGACTTTCTGGTTGTCCCGCGCGCCCAGAACCCAGGTTCCACCCGGATGCCAAGGTGCCGAACTACCGCCCCATTGGTTTGCCACTGCGTATTTAGACATGAACCTCATCTCCTTGAAGTTTTTCAGAGACCTGCCCGACGTTGGCGGCAAGCCATGCAACCGTGCGTTTCCGATCGCACGCCAGAGAGCCTAGTAGCGCCTGCCGAAATGGCACCAGGCCAGCAGACCAACGGTAAAAAAGCCCGACAAGCGCCTGCGAAACGGACCACAACTGCTAGAGTTTTGGCATTGCCCTATTCGCCGCCGGAGCTGGTCACGGCATGAGTGAGCCTCGATTCCAACCCCGACTGAGCGCGCCAACGCCAACGCAGTTGCGCCTGTCTTTCTGTGAAGCGACCCCGCGCGATCTCAAGCGCTGGATTGCCGGCCTGCCGAAAGCCAACATCGGAGAAACCGCACGCCAGCTCTATCAGAGCCTCGGCGAACTCAACCAATTGCTGACGCCCAGCGACAACCGTCTACACCTGCTGGAGTTGCTGCGGCCCGAGGTGTACTTCGTCTGCCAGCACCTTGAGCGACACTTTCTGCATCAGGCGATCATGCTCGACGAGCGCTCACGCAAGATCAGCAACCTGTGCCAAGCGCTGCAAAGCCAACTGGCCATCGGTTACAAACAGATCGTTCTGCGGATCGCCCCCAAATACTCAAAAGACCGGGCCGCCCTGCTGAGCGAGGCGCTGCAACGCGCCACCCACGTACTGAAAGGCCAACTGGTGCGCGCCACGCAGCTTTACAGCCCGGCGCCGGAACAGTTGTGGTTTGAGTTGCACCAGTTATTTCGCTGTGCCTGCGACTTGCAGTTGCAACACCGTCGGGTCCGTGACGATCTGGCCAGCCTCGCCGGCGAACTCAGCGTCGAACAGACCTATATCGCCGCCCTGTTGCTGGGCAGCGCCCGCTGCAATCAGCTGCGGCAGAATCCGATCGCCCAACTCGCGCAGGTGCTTGAACCCTGGAGCGCCTGGCTGAAACTGCATCCCGGTGCCTCGGGTGAAGGGCTGTTCGCGATTTCTGCGGAGATCGACGCCGGTCCGCGCTATCGCAGCAAATTTCGCAGCGAACAACAGCCCGGCCTGCTCGGCTTCGATCCGCAACCGCTGGTGAATGCCATCGAGGCTCACCTGCTGCACAAGGACACTTCGACGCCGCTGCCGGTGCCGGCCGGCCTGACACTCGACACCCTGCAACACCTGCACGCCACCTGGGGCGAGGCCGCCGAGCGTAGCTTCCAGCGCACCGTCGGCCAGGGCAACCTGACCGTATGTGTGGGCATGAGCGCCCTGCACTTCTATCTGGGTGGCGAACGCACCTTCAGCGAACTGCTCAAGCATCCCGGTACACGCGCCGCAAACTTCAGCCAAGCGGTGGTTCAAGGTGAAAAGGACAGCTGGAGCCAGGCCTTCGATGCCGCTCCGCAGAGCAAAACCGACGAATTCCTGCCCTATGAGGAAATCCGCTACGAACCGTTGGCCGACGACGAAGGCGACGCTGACAGCCCGCCGCATTACCCGACCTATGCCTTGCCGGTCATCAACCACAGTCCGGGCGGTTACTGCCTGGCATGGCCAAAAGAGGTGCCTGCCGAATTGCAGACCGGGGAAATGGTCGGCATCCAGGACACCACGAATCAGGGCTGGAGCATTGCCGTGGTGCGCTGGATCCGTCAGGTGCGCGGTGCCGGGACACAAATGGGTATCAAGCTGGTAGCGCCACACGCCCAGCCCTGCGGCCTGCAACTGGTGCGCACCCGGGACGATCACAGCCATTACCTGCGAGGTTTGCTGTTGCCGGAAATCAGCGCCATTGACTTGCCCGCAACGCTATTGGCGCCACGGCTGCCGTTTCAGGAAGGCAGCAAAGTCATGATCAACACCCTGGGCGAAGAACACCGCGCCGGGCTGGATCGGCGGGTGGCGAGCACACACAGTTTCAATCAGTTCGCTTACCGCTCATTGGAGACCGCGCAGAATGGCGGGAGCGAGGAGGATTTCGACTCATTGTGGAAATCCCTTTGAACAAGGATCGCAGCCCAAGGCTGCGATCCTGTGCAAGGGTTCAGAGCTGCCCGTCGCGGTCCCGGAAACCCAGCAGATAAAGCACACCATCCAGACCGAGAGTCGAGATCGCCTGCTTCGCCGACTGCTTGACCAGCGGCTTGGCGCGGAACGCCACGCCCAGACCGGCAATCGCCAGCATCGGCAGGTCGTTGGCGCCGTCGCCCACGGCAATGGTCTGTTCCAGGCGCAAACCTTCTTTTTCAGCCAGTTGTTTCAGCAGATCGGCCTTGCGCTGGGCATCGACGATCGGCTCGATCGCAACGCCAGTGCACTTGCCGTCGACCACTTCCAGTTCGTTGGCGAACACGTAGTCGATACCGAGCTTGGCCTGAAGTTGCTTGGCGAAGTAAGTGAAGCCGCCGGACAGGATCGCGGTCTTGTAGCCCAGACGCTTGAGCTCGGCGAACAGGGTTTCGGCGCCTTCGGTCAGGCGCAGGGAGGCACCGATCGAATCCAGCACGCTGACATCCAGGCCCTTGAGCAGCGCCAGACGTTCCTTGAAGCTCGCGCGGAAATCCAGCTCGCCGGCCATCGCCCGCTCGGTGATTTCCGACACCTGGTCGCCCACACCGGCGACCTTGGCCAACTCGTCGATGACTTCGGCTTCGATCAGGGTCGAGTCCATGTCGAACACCGCCAGGCGACGGTTGCGACGGAACAGCGAATCTTCCTGGAACGCGATGTCGACGTTCAGCTCCTGGGCAACGCTGAGAAACTCGGCGCGCAAGGCCTGCGGGTCGGCAGCTTCGCCGCGCACGGAGAACTCGATGCAACCCTTGCCCTTGTCCGCCGGCGTGTCCAGCGGCATGCGACCCGACAAGCGGTCGATATGGTCGATGTTCAAGCCATATTTGGCGGTGATCGAACTCACGGCCTGCAACTGGCCGGCGGTGACTTTGCGGGTCAGCAGGGTAACGATGTGGCGTTTTTTGCCCTGATTGCCCACCCATTGCTGGTAATCGTCTTCGGATACCGGAGTGAAGCGCACCTGCTGGTCGAGCTCATAGCCCTTGAACAGGATGTCCTTCAGCACCGACTTGCCTTGCTCGGAGTCGGGGATTTCCACGAGGATGCCGAACGACAGCATGTCGTGGATCACGGCCTGACCGATATCGAGGATGTTTACACCACCCTGTGCCAGAACACCGGTAATGGCCGCCGTCAGACCGGGACGGTCGACTCCCGTGATGTTAATCAGGACGATTTCGCGCAACGCGCACCCCCGCAACTGGAAAAAAACCGCATTCTACCCACTTTCAGTGACCATCGGGCACCGCCAGCGCTTTGCCGGTCTAGGGCCTGTCGCTATACTGCGCGTCAACTTCACGGACAAAAGAGCCGAGCTCAGTGAACCGGCCCACGCCAGTTAAAACCGATAACTTCTTCCTGCTGATCTTCCGTGCACTGCGCCACCGCCGTGTACCGATTGCATTGCGCATCGCCAGCCATAACGTGATCCTGGTCGCCCTGGCCCTGGTGATCTATGCCTGCGTGATGGGCTTGCAGTTCAAGCAGGCCATGCACGAGCAGGCCGATGCGCTGGGCGAAAGCCTGACCACGCAGACCGCCACCTCCGCGACCGAGCTGCTGGTGTCCAACGACATCCTCAGCCTCAACGTGCTGCTCAACAACCTGACCAAGAACAAGCTGGTGGCCCACGCCGCCATCTACAGCGTGGACAACCGCATCCTCGCCGAGTCCGGTCAGCGGCCCAAGCACAGCCTGCTGGGCGAAGCCGAGGGCATGTACGAGAGCAAGATCACCTTCCAGGACGTGACTGCCGGGCAACTGCGCATCAGCCTGGACATGGACCAGTTCCAGCAGCCGATGACCATCAGCCTGCAGAGCATGGGCATTCTGAGTGCGATCCTGCTGGCGCTGTCTCTGGCCCTGAGCCTGCGTCTGGGCCGGCACATCTCCACGCCGTTGCTGCAATTGCGCGTGTGGCTGCGCCGGATCGACGAATACACGCCGGGGATCGAGCGTCAGGACGAGATCGGCGACCTGGCCCGTCAACTGCACGCCAGTTACGCTCCCGAGCCGACCATTCCCGAGCCTGAGCCGGAACCCGAGTTCGAGGATGACGACATCGAGCCGGAATTCGAAGTGCGCAACCTGCGTGACCCGAGCTTTGACGAGAGCCGCCCCATGGCCGCGCAGAAGCCTGCACCGCGCCATGTGGTCAGCACCGTTGAAGACGACGATGACGAAGACCCGTTTGCCGATCTGCGTGACGAATCGCTGAACGGAGCCGCGCAACCTGCCGTTCGCAAGCCAACCCCGAGCGTGCCGCAACACTCGGCGGTGCTGGCAGTGCAGCTGGGTTCGCAAGAACAACTGCGCCGCTTGCCACGGGCACGTCTGGAAGAGTTGCAGGAGCGCTATCGCGACTGCCTGGAGCAGGCGGCTTCGCTGTATCAGGGTGAAATCGAAACCCTGAACGACGGCAGCACGCTGATGCTGTTCCACACCGAAGATAGCGGTGACGACTACCTGACCAACGCCATCTGCTGTGGCGAGCTGCTGCGAGCGCTCGGGCACCAGTTGCAGATAGAAGTCGCCGACAGCGGCATCACCCTGCAACTGCAGCTGGGCCTGACCCTCGGCGACGAGCTGTTCGGCCTGAGCCAGATCGACCTGCTGCTGACCGACTCCGCCCAGGACGCCCTGGCTCTGTCGCAACACAGCCGCAACCTGCTGCTGGTGGAACGCAAGATCGGTGATGACGCGCTGATTCGCCAGCGTGCGCGGATCCGGCCGATTGCCAGTCCTGAAGGCGCCTGCTGCGTGGAGCGGTTGATGGAGCCTTATCCGTCGATGCTTGAGCGGCAGCTGGCGCGGATGCATGAGCGCCGGGCCTGAGGCCTTGCCCTCGATGTAAAGAAGCCCGCAGATGAGTGATTGTCTGCGGGCTTTTTTGTGCGTGGTGCTATTGAGATATCACCCGTCTTCAAACAGCCCCTCACCCTGCGGGCAGTCCGACGTTTCGGAAGGGCTGGGGTGAGGGGCTTTTCGAATCCGGCACCAATGCATGTTTTACCAACGCCCAGAAACGACAAAGCCCGCACCAGGCGGGCTCTGTCCTGACTCGTTCCAGCCTCAGAAGCGGAACACTTCCATATCGGTACGAATCGGCGAAGCCATCGGGATCTTCGGCTGCTTCTCGGCTTCCGCCGCCGGCGCGGCCGGTTTCGGTGCCGGTTTGCGCGGTGCTTCGGCAACCGGTGGCTGGTTGGCCAATGGTTTGAGCGCGACCGACAGTTGCTCGGCCAGGCGCTGCAACAGGATACCCTGGGCCTGAACCTGCGAAGCCGTGCCGCCACTGTGCAGTTCTTGCAGATGAACGATGCGGTTGTCCCGCACCTGACCACGACGGTCGATCAGGCGCCACTGCGCGTCGAGAATCGCCGGTTGCTTGGCACCGGAGTCCAGACGCGTGATGGTCAACAGCACCTGCACATCCGGGGTGAACCCGGCGGTGGCCGGTGCCAGCACTACGCGTTGACTGTCCAGATGACCGGCAACCTGACGCAGCAGCAATTGATCGATATCCGACGAAAGGCTGCCAGCCCAGCGGCCATCGACCGCTGCCTGCAGGCTGCCGTCCGGCTGACGCTGCAACAGGGTTTCACGTTGCAGGTAATCAGCAACGATCACAGGGCCAAGTAAAACTGCCATGCCCGCGCTTTGCGCAGGCTGAGCCGGACTTCCGCTGTCCAGCTGATACAGCGACACCGGCTGGTGAACGCTGCAACCCGCCAGGCCAAGAACGCCGGCGAGCAGGAAAATAAGGGGGCGCAGAGAAGTCATCATCCCGTCCAGGTGGCCGCCACAAGGCTGACCACAGTGAAAATACTCAAAAATATGAAGAACGCTCGGCCACGCCGGCGCTTGGAAAGGCCATATCATCCGTGAATATGCGTTCCGACTCCAGCGCCAAAGCGCCGATCTACGGGTTAAATCGTAGATCGGGCGCTCTAGAGAGCCGTTCTCAGTCATTTTCCCCGAAGGAGAAAAGAGTGCGAACGTTTCCTGGCCGCTTAATTGAGGTTTTCAACGAGCAGCGCATCCACTCGCTGGAAGCCCCGTGGCAGTTTATTGCCACGGCGACCACGTTCACCCTTGTAGTGTTCGAGGTCGTCGGCTTTCAGCGACAAGGTACGTTTTCCGGCCTGCAGCACCAGCGTGGCGCCTTCCGGAAGAACGGCGATGTCCGTGACATATTCTTCGCGACTGGCCACTCGTTCACCGGAAATGCCGATGATCTTGTTGCCTTTGCCCTTCCCTAATTGTGGCAGATCGCTGATTTTGAAGATCAGCAGGCGACCCTCGGTCGTCACCGAAGCCAGCCAGTTCTGCTCACGGTCGGCCACTGGGCGCGGCGCGATCACCTTGGCGTTGTTCGGGAGGCTCAACAGGGCCTTGCCGGCCTTGTTCTTGGCTTGCAGGTCTTCACCCTTGACCACAAAACCGTAGCCGGCGTCAGAGGCGATAACGTACAGCGCATCGTCTTCCGGCATCAGCACGCATTCGAACGTGGCGCCAGGCGGCGGCGTCAGACGACCGGTCAACGGCTCGCCCTGGCCCCGTGCCGACGGCAACGTGTGCGCGGCGACCGAGTAACTGCGACCGGTGGAGTCGATGACCACGGCTGACTGGTTGGAACGCCCCGCCGCCGAAGTCTTGAAGCCGTCGCCGGCCTTGTACGACAGGCCGGTGGCGTCGATCTCGTGGCCTTTGGCCGAACGAATCCAGCCTTTTTCCGACAGCACTACAGTCACTTTTTCGTTCGGCAGCAGATCGTGTTCGGTCAGAGCCTTGGCTTCAGCGCGTTCGACGATTGGCGACCGACGGTCATCGCCGTAGGTTTCGGCGTCTTTCAACAGCTCGCTGCGAACCAGCTTCTTCAACTTGGCTTCACTGCTCAGCAGCGCTTGCAGCTTGGCTTGTTCCTTGAGCAGTTCGTCCTGTTCGTCGCGCAGTTTCATCTCTTCCAGTCGCGCCAACTGACGCAGACGGGTGTCGAGGATGTAATCGGCCTGGATCTCGCTGAGGGCGAAGCGCTCGATCAGTTTGGCTTTCGGCTGATCCTCGGTACGGATGATGTGGATCACTTCATCCAGGTTGAGGTAAGCGATCAGCAAACCATCCAACAGGTGCAGACGACGCTCGACCTTGTCGAGGCGGAATTGCAGGCGGCGACGCACGGTCAGCACGCGGAATTCCAGCCACTCCACCAGCAGCGCCCGGAGGTTTTTCAGCTGCGGCTTGCCGTCCAGACCGATGATGTTGACGTTGACCCGGTAGGTCGACTCCAGCTCGGTGCTGGCGAACAGGTGCTGCATCAGCGCTTCATGATCGACGCGGCTGTTGACCGGGATGATCACGATGCGGCACGGGTTTTCGTGGTCAGATTCGTCACGCAGGTCGGCGATCTGCGGCGCTTTCGACGGTTTGGCCTGCATCAGCGCGGCGATCTGCTCCAGCACCTTGGCCCCGGAGACCTGGTGCGGCAGCGCGGTGACGATGATGTCGCCGTCCTCGACGTGGTACACGGCGCGCATGCGCACCGAGCCCTTGCCGGTTTCGTACATTTTCAGCAGGTCGGCGCGCGGGGTGATGATTTCCGCTTCGGTCGGGTAATCCGGGCCCTGAATGTGTTCGCAGAGCTGTTCGACCGTGGCTTTCGGCTCATCGAGCAGGCGCACGCAGGCGGTGGCGACTTCGCGCAGGTTGTGCGGAGGCACGTCGGTGGCCATGCCCACGGCGATACCGGTGGTGCCGTTGAGCAGGATGTTCGGAAGGCGCGCAGGGAGAACCAACGGTTCCTGCAGAGTGCCGTCGAAGTTCGGGCCCCAGTCTGCGGTGCCCTGGCCCAGTTCGCTGAGCAGCACTTCGGAGTAACGCGACAGCCGCGCTTCGGTGTATCGCATGGCGGCGAAGGATTTCGGATCATCCGGCGCACCCCAGTTACCCTGGCCGTCCACCAGCGTGTAGCGATAGCTGAACGGCTGGGCCATCAGCACCATCGCTTCGTAGCACGCCGAGTCGCCGTGGGGGTGGAACTTGCCGAGCACGTCGCCGACGGTACGCGCCGACTTCTTGTGCTTGGAATCGGCGTCCAGCCCCAATTCGCTCATGGCGTAGACGATACGCCGCTGTACCGGTTTCAGACCGTCGCCGATATGCGGCAGGGCACGGTCCATGATCACGTACATGGAGTAGTTGAGGTAGGCATTTTCGGTGAAGTCAGCCAGCGACCGGCGTTCTACACCGTCCAGGCTGAGATCAAGGGAGTCGCTCATGCGGGCCTCATCGGTTCGTTGTCTGGCGCAGCAGCATGGTGCCACCGCGCTGGGTAAATTCAAGTTTGTTCAGGGCGCTCATGCCGAGCAGCACCTGATCGCCATGCAGACCGGGCGCCACCAGTGCGCGGACGTCCCGCAACACGATGTCGCCCAATTGCAGGCGGTCGATACGGGTGCGATAGCCCTGGCTCAGGCCATTGGCCGTGCTCAGGGTCACACCGAAACCCTCTTCCAGCCTCAGGTCTTTCGCGACCTCGGCCGGGATTGCCACATCGGTCGCACCGGTGTCGAGCATGAACTCCACCGGCCGGCCGTTGATCCGTCCGCTGGCGACGAAATGCCCCTGGGCGTTACCCGCCAGTTTCACTTCGATCACGCCGCCCACCTGCTCCGAACTGACCACCACGTTGGGATTGCGCTGGCGGTCTTCCCACTGGCCGAAAAACCGCGTGGCCAGAAACAGCGCCGCGCACCAGGCCAGAATCATCAACACCCGCCCGGCGCGTTTGCCCGGTGGCTGCTGGCTCAAGGCTTGGCACTCCAGCCACCCTCGGGGGCGGCGAAACGCCAGACGATCGGGCGGACTTCACCATCGGCACGAGGGCCGAAGTTGTTGTCGACGCCGATCCAGGCACCGTCGGCGTCAATCACCAACGCCTCTTCGAGCCCGAAGTTCTGGGCGTAGCGACGGTTGCCCTGCAACAGTTCATCGGCATACGACCAGCAGCGCTCGACCTTGGCCGTCTGCGGATCGCGGCGGCAGATCTGGTAGGCGTTGCGCTCAAGGGTGAACAGCTTGCCGTTGAACAATGACAGGTCGGAAAAATCCCGATTGACCGGCCTGGCCTTGGGAAACTGCGGCGGCTGCATTTCCATCCCGCCTTCACTCAGCAGCACGCAACGACCGTCACAATCCCACACCGTCTGTTGGCGCTTGATCAGCAACAAGCCACGGTTTTGCCGTTCGGCGGCCAACCACATCTGATCGCCTGCCGGATTGATCGCCAGGCCTTCGAAGATCGCATTGAATTGCAGCAGCATGCCGCTGGCCCGCGCCTCGCGGACCATCATCGGCGAAATCTTCAGCCACGATGACGGCCCCTGCGGTGGAACTTGCAATACGGCTGCATGGCCTTCGCTGACAATGTAGCGATTGCCGGTGCTGTCGCAGGTGATCCCTTCGAAATCCAGATCACCGCCACGAACGAACGACGCCGCCCAGGTCCGCGACTTGATGCCCCACGGCAAACCACTGTCGGGGACTGGCGGCGGATCGATGCGCACCGCAGTTGCCTGCCAGACGGGATCGCGGGTATCGAGACGATAGATCTGATCATCGTCACGATCCGAAACGGTCCACAGGTCGTTGCCGCACATTGCCAGCCCCGAGAGATTGCCGCCGCGCATGCCTTCGACCGGATGCTCGGAGAGCACGCGCAGTTCCTGCACGGGCTCGGCCGACACCGTCATCGAGCCCAGCAGCAACGCACCCGCCAAGGCCCAGCCAAACCGCATCAGGCCAGCACCTCGGCAAGGTTGCCTTTGGATTCGAGCCAGGACTTGCGGTCGCCGGCGCGTTTCTTCGCCAGCAGCATGTCCATCATTTCCGAGGTCTGGGCGAAGTCTTCGCCGAGGGTCAGTTGCACCAGGCGTCGGGTGTTCGGGTCCATGGTGGTTTCACGCAGCTGTGGCGGGTTCATTTCACCCAGGCCTTTGAATCGGGTGACCTGCGGTTTGCCACGTTTCTTCTCGGCCACCAGACGGTCGAGGATCCCGTCGCGCTCGGCTTCATCGAGGGCGTAGTAGATCTCTTTGCCCAGGTCGATGCGGTACAGCGGCGGCATCGCCACGTAGACGTGACCGGCATCCACCAGCGGGCGGAAATGCTGGACGAACAAGGCGCAAAGTAAGGTGGCAATGTGCAGTCCGTCGGAGTCGGCGTCGGCGAGGATGCAGATCTTGCCGTAGCGCAGCTGGCTCATGTCCTCGGCGCCGGGATCGACACCGATGGCTACCGCGATGTTGTGCACTTCCTGGCTGGCCAGCACTTCGCTGCCGTCGACTTCCCAGGTGTTGAGGATCTTGCCGCGCAACGGCAGGATCGCTTGGAATTCCTTGTCCCGCGCCTGCTTGGCCGAACCGCCGGCGGAATCACCTTCCACCAGGAACAGCTCGGAACGCATCGGGTCCTGCCCGGCGCAATCCGCCAGTTTGCCAGGCAACGCCGGCCCCTGGGTGATGCGCTTGCGCTCGACTTTCTTGCTGGCCTTCAGGCGACGGCCAGCGTTGCTGATTGCCAGCTCCGCCAACGCCAGACCGGTTTCCGGGTTGGCATTGAGCCACAGGCTGAACGCATCCTTGACCACGCCGGAAACAAACGCCGCCGCTTCACGGGACGACAGACGCTCCTTGGTCTGGCCGGAGAATTGCGGTTCCTGCATCTTCATCGACAGCACGAAGGCGATGCGTTCCCAGACGTCTTCCGGCGCCAGCTTCACGCCGCGCGGTAACAGGCTGCGGAACTCGCAGAATTCACGCATCGCGTCGAGCAAGCCCTGACGCAGACCGTTGACGTGGGTGCCGCCCTGCTCCGTCGGGATCAGGTTGACGTAGCTTTCGGTGACCGAGGTGCCGCCTTCCGGCAGCCAAAGCAGGGCCCATTCGACCGCTTCCTTGGTCCCGGCCAGGTTGCCGCAGAACGGCGCGTCCGGCAGACGCTCGAATTCACTGACCGCGTCTACCAGGTAGGAGCGCAGGCCATCTTCGTAATGCCACTCGACCTTTTCGCCGGTGCCTTTGTCTTCGAAACTGATCAGCAGCCCCGGGCACAGCACGGCCTTGGCCTTGAGCACGTGTTTAAGGCGGCTGATGGAGAATTTTGGCGAATCGAAGTATTTCGGGTCCGGCGCAAAGTACACGCTGGTCCCGGTATTGCGCTTGCCGACGGTGCCGATCACTTGCAGATCGGTGGCTTTGAAGCCGTCGGCGAAGGTCATCTCGTATTCGTTGCCGTCACGCTTGACCCGCACCCGCACCTGGGTCGACAAGGCGTTGACCACGGAAATACCCACCCCGTGCAGACCGCCGGAAAACTGGTAGTTCTTGTTGGAAAACTTGCCGCCCGCATGGAGCTTGGTGAGGATGAGCTCAACGCCCGACACACCCTCTTCCGGGTGGATGTCGACCGGCATGCCACGACCGTCGTCGCAGACTTCCAGCGAGTGGTCGGCGTGGAGGATGACCTGGATTGACTTGGCGTGGCCGGCCAGGGCTTCGTCGACGCTGTTGTCGATGACTTCCTGGGCGAGGTGGTTCGGCCGACTGGTGTCGGTGTACATGCCGGGGCGTTTGCGCACCGGGTCGAGGCCCGAGAGGACTTCGATGGCGTCGGCGTTATAGGAGCTAGCGCTGGGAGTGGCCATAAGGTCTCGTCGTCAGTGTTCGGTGAATAAGGAATTAATGGGGCAACCGCTCACAGCGCGGTGAAATCGATTGCCTGAAACAAATCGGCGCCAATGCCGGCAAAACTCAGCAACGCCGGCAATTGCCCGGCAAACCCCTGGAAACCATGGTCGCCGCCGGCCTGAATGCGCAAGGCACAGGCCCGGTAATACTGCTGGGCATGGCGATAGTCCAGCGTTTCGTCCCCGGTCTGCAACCACACCTGATACCGCTGCGAATCCTGCGGCGCCGGCACTTCCAGTTCGGCCAGGGCCGTTACGTGGTCGTGGGTCAATTCCCAGGTTTCGTCGGTGTACAGGTTCTTCTGCGTCCCCAGGTATCCGTCGAACATCCGGTGCGGACTGACGGCCGGGTTGACCAGCAGGGCTTTCAGGCCATGGCGCTCGGCCAGGTGAGTCGCATAGTAGCCGCCGAGCGAGCTTCCCACCAGCAAGGGCCGGCCGAGTTCGGCGATTGCCTGCTCCAGCTGACCGATGGCTTCACGCGGGTGGTGATGCAGCGCCGGAACACGCAGTTGATCGCTCAAACCCAGCAGCTCCATCACCTCGACCAGCTGACAGGCCTTCTTCGAGGCCGGCGCGCTGTTGAAACCGTGGATATAGAGGATCGAACCGGACATTTGAGCTCCCTGGGTGTCGGCTAAAGAAAGCGGAGTTTACAGGGAGTCGAGGGTCGTTGGGCCAGCACCCGAGGAAATCAGCGCCGCGCCCCTGAATCAGTAGCCGTTGGAGCCGTAATCGACCGTGAACTGGAAATCGGTGACACGCTCCACGCCCGTCTCGATCCGCCCGTCCGGCAGCAACCGCAACCAGCGATAGCCCGGCGCCTGCTCTCCGACCTTGAAATCCTCGCTGCCCGGCTCGAACTGAATGCAGGTCGACGGCGAAGCGATCAGCCGCACGCCATTGCGCTCGCGGTCGATCTCCTGATGCACATGCCCCCACAACACGGCCCGGGCCTGCGGGAAGCGATCAAGCACGTCAAAGAACGCTTCGGGATTGCGCAAGCCGATCGGCTCCATCCATGCACAACCGATCGACACCGGGTGATGGTGGAAACACACCAGGTGATGCCGATCCGGCGCCTCGCTCAACGAGCGGGCCAGCAATTGCAGTTGGTCATCCTGCAAATACCCCGGCACCGAACCCGGCACCGCCGAGTCGAGCAGGGTCACGCGCCAGTTGCCGACATCCACCACCGATTCCAGCAGCGCGCTCTGCACCGCCGCCATTTGCATGATCTGCGGTTCGTCGTGATTGCCAGGGATCCAGCGCGCGGGGGCATCGATCTGCGCCGTCATCTGACGAAATTGCTGGTAGGACTCCAGCGTGCCGTCCTGGGACAGATCACCGCTGGCGACGATCAGGTCGATCTGCGGCTGCTGTTCGAGCACCAGTTCGATGACTTTTTGCAGGCTCTCGCGAGTTTTCATGCCTAACAGCGCACCGTCCGCCTCGGCGAACAGATGACTGTCGGACAGTTGCACCAGCAACGCCGCATCGGCAATGGTCAGAGTCGATACGCTCGGCAAGGCGTTCTCCCAGGGCTGGACGCCGGGTCGGAAAGGTTCGCAATTATGCTGGGGGAAGTCCCCGGGAAGAAACCGCCGAACCGGACGCAGTTCACAACTTGCCGCTGTAATAGAAACTATCGAACGGCGGCGTACTCGTGACCGCAGGCCAGGCAATGACTCAGCCACTCCCCGAGGAACAGATTGAGCTGGGCCTTTTCGTCCGGCTGGTGCATGGCCGCATTGGGGTAAGGATAGACGCCGCGAAAGCGTCGCGCATGTTCGGCGCTGATGACTTCGGCCATGCGCGCGTCGTGATAGACCTGCACTTCCAGTTGCGGCACCGGCAGCCATGGCAGGCTGTGTTCCTGACGCACTTGCAGGGTCGTGGTGTACGGGCAGGTCTGCAACACTTCGATGGCCAGCACTCCGAGCATCTGGTCGCCCTGGGTCACGGCGATACGCCGTGCTTCGGGGTCGCGGCGCATGTCCGGCAACAGTCGCATCAGGCGCGCGTAGTTGGCCTCGCAGGCGGCTTGCAGGCCCACAAGGTCGACACGATAACGATCGCGCAGTTTGTTTACGACCATAGCCCCCTCACTTCGGCGCGATTGAGCGCCAGCCACTGCAAGGCAATGATGCCCGGTGCATTGGCAATCCGACCGTCGCGTACGGCCTGCAGCGCATCCTCGAATGCCCAGACCGTGACGCGGATATCTTCTGCCTCTTCCTCCAGCCCATGCAGGCCGCCAACGCCTTCGGTGCTGCAACGCCCCAGATACAAATGCACGAACTCGTTGCTGCCCCCCGGCGACGGGAAATATTGCATCATCGGCCACAAAGCCTTGATGTCGAGTCCAGCTTCCTCCTGCGCTTCGCGGCGAGCAACTTCTTCCGGCACCTCTTCCTTGTCGATCAGACCGGCGACCAGCTCGACCAGCCAGGGATTGGCGGTCTTGCCCATGGCGCCGACGCGAAACTGCTCGATCAGCACCACTTCATCGCGCTGCGGATCGTAAGGCAGCAGGCACACGGCGTCGTGTCGCACGAACACTTCACGGTCGATTTCGCGGCTCATGCCACCCGCGAACAATTCATGGCGCAAATGCACACGGTCGAGCTTGTAGAAGCCCTTGTAGCATTGTTCGCGGCGCACGATATCGATGGCGGCGGGAGTGGCTTTGGCAAGATCGGTCATGGGCATCCTCGTTTACTGCAATTCCAATACGAGGCTGCGTTTTTTGTGACGGGCAACCTCGACTTCGCGCCATCCTAACGCGCCCGCGATGTTTGATGCAGCCCCTTTACCGTCAGCGGGATGGACGGTGGAGGCGAAACCCACTCTAATTAGCTTAGTGGCGAACTGACCGCTTCGTAGAGAGTCGAAGCGGTAACTTTTTGCCTTCCCCTGTTTCAGAAAGGACGCCCATGTCGCTTTTCAAAATCGCCTCCGTGGCGGCCATCGCCCTGACCCTGGGCGCCTGTGCCAGCCTGTTCCAGCCCAACTACCGCACGCCGCTGGAAGCCACCCGCGACGCCTCGGAAACCCTGAAACCCGGTTGCTCCAACCCGGACTGCCCGCTGGTGAACATCGACACCCTGCACTTCCCGGCCGAGCCTGCGCTGGACGGCATCATCGAAAAACGCCTGCTGCAATTCACCCGCACCGAGCCGAACGCACCGGTGGCGCCAACCCTGGCGGCCTATCGCGAGCAGTTCCTGCGCACGGCCGGCCCGCGCAACAGCAGCTATTTGCAGGCGAAAGTACGCGAGCAGCATGACGGTCTGGTGATTGTCGAAGTGTCGAGCTACCTGGACACCGGCGGCGCCCATGGTACGCCGGGCCGTGGTTTCATCAACTATTCGCGCCAGCAGCACAAAGTGCTGAGCCTGTCGGACATGTTGGTGCCGGGGCAGGAGGAAGCGTTCTGGAAGGCTGCGCAAGTGGCGCATAACAGCTGGCTGATCAGCACCAAGCTCGATCAGGAACCGGAATATGTGAAGAACTGGCCGTTCGTCAAAACCCCGCACGTGGCGCTGACTTACGGCGGCGTGATCCTCAAGTACGACGTGACCACCATCGCGCCTTATGCGCTGGGCCACGTCGAACTGAAGATCCCTTACCCGCGCCTGAACGGTATCATCAAGCCCGAGCTGTTTCCCGGCCGTAACTGAAGGCCCGGCCCAGCACGAGTTGCAGCAGCCCTGCCAGGACCAGCGCCGGCAGGGTTGCGCCGACATCCGGATACAGATTGGCCAGCAGGTGATAGGTGCTGATGCCACCCAGCCAGGCCAACAGCGCCGGCCAGCGCAATGCGGCCGAAGCGACCTGGCCACTGCGCTTGCGCAGGATGAAGTGATCCACCAGCACCACGCCGAACAGCGGCGCGAATACCGAGCCGATCAGCAGCAGGAAATTCTGGTACTGCGCCAAAGGCGCGAGCAGCGCGATCAGGGTGCAGATCACACCGATGGCCAAGGCCAGATGCTCGACTTTCAGACGTAGCAGAATCCCGCTGGACACCGCCGCCGAGTGAATGTCGGCAAAGGCGTTTTCCGACTCGTCCAGCAGAATCAGCAACAGCGGAATCCCGAGGCCTGCACCGGCCAGTGCCAGCAGCAGCGCGTTGACTTCACCGCTCGGCGCGAAGGCCAGGGTATAGGCGCCCCCCAGGCTCATCAGCCAGAAGTTGCCGATGAAAAAACCGGTCGCCGTACCGCCGAACACATTCTTCGCCTTCTTGCCGAAACGCGAGTAGTCGGCAATAAGCGGCAGCCACGACAGCGGCATCGCGATGGCAATGTCGAAGCCCACGGCGAACGGCATCGAACCATCCCCGGCCTGTGCCCACAAGGCGCTCAGATCAGCCTTGGCGAACAGGTTCCAGGTCAGCCAGATGCACGCGGCCAAAATCAACCAGATGCCCCATTTGCGCAGGATCTTGCGCACGAATGTCAGCGGACCGCTGACGGCGAGCAGCGTCGCCAGTGCACCGAAGCACAACGTCCACAACATCGGGCTGGCCCACAGCGAACCTTCGCTGAACGCGCGGGTGCCGAGCAGGCTGGCGGCGTCGCGCATGACGATGATTTCGAACGCCCCCCAACCGATCAGTTGCAGCAGGTTGAGCAGCGCCGGCAAGCTCGCGCCCTGGCGGCCGAGGCTGAGTTTCAGCGCGGCCATCGACGACAGGCCGGTGTCACTGCCGATCACGCCAACAGCGGCCAACAGCAGGACGCCGACCAGGGTGCCGAGGAAGATCGCCAGCAGTGATCCCGACAGGCCCAGCCCCGGCGCCAGCAATGCACCGGTCTGCAAAACCATCAGGCCGATGCCGAGGGAAAACCACAGGGAAAACAGATCACGACCGCCGAATACACGCTTGTCGGCGGGCACGGCGAGGTCGGGAGAATAAGTACCGGGTTGAATGCTCAAGGGTGTTATCTCAGAGGGACATTTGTTGTTTTTCGATCGTCATCGCGGCGGCGCGAACGCCGCCGGAATCAGGTCAGATCAAACCTTCTTGTACAGCTGACTGCCTTCCTTCCTGAACCGCTCGGCCTGTTCCGCCAGACCCTGGGCGACGTCCACGTCGACCGCGTCGATCCGCTGGTTGGCCGCGTATTCGCGGACTTCCTGAGTGATCTTCATCGAGCAGAATTTCGGCCCGCACATCGAACAGAAATGCGCGACCTTCGCCGAGTCCTTCGGCAGGGTTTCATCGTGATACGAACGGGCGGTGTCCGGGTCCAGACCGAGGTTGAACTGGTCTTCCCAACGGAATTCGAACCGCGCCTTGCTCAAGGCGTTGTCGCGGATCTGTGCGCCGGGATGCCCCTTGGCCAGGTCCGCTGCGTGGGCGGCGATCTTGTAGGTGATGATCCCGGTCTTCACGTCATCCTTGTTGGGCAGGCCCAGGTGTTCCTTCGGCGTCACGTAGCAGAGCATCGCGCAACCGAACCAGCCGATCATCGCCGCACCGATACCCGAGGTGATGTGGTCATAACCCGGTGCGATGTCGGTGGTCAGCGGGCCGAGGGTGTAGAACGGCGCCTCGTCGCAGCACTCCAGCTGCTTGTCCATGTTCTCTTTGATCAACTGCATCGGCACGTGGCCCGGGCCTTCGATCATGCACTGCACGTCGTGCTTCCAGGCGATCTTGGTCAGCTCGCCGAGGGTTTCCAGTTCGCCGAACTGCGCTTCGTCGTTGGCGTCGGCAATCGAGCCCGGACGCAGGCCGTCGCCCAGCGAAAAGCTGACGTCGTAGGCCTTCATGATTTCGCAGATTTCGTCGAAGTGGGTATAGAGGAAGTTCTCTTTGTGGTGCGCCAGGCACCACTTGGCCATGATCGAACCACCACGGGAAACGATGCCGGTCACGCGCTTGGCGGTCAGCGGCACGTAGCGAAGCAGCACGCCGGCGTGGATGGTGAAGTAGTCGACGCCCTGCTCCGCCTGTTCGATCAGCGTGTCGCGGAACAGCTCCCAGGTCAGGTCTTCAGCGACGCCGTTAACTTTTTCCAGTGCCTGATAAATCGGCACGGTGCCGATCGGCACTGGCGAGTTACGGATGATCCACTCGCGGGTTTCGTGAATGTGCTTGCCGGTGGACAAGTCCATGACAGTGTCCGAACCCCAGCGAATGCCCCAGGTCAGTTTCGCCACTTCTTCTTCGATGGACGAACCCAGCGCACTGTTGCCGATGTTGCCGTTGATCTTCACCAGGAAATTGCGGCCGATGATCATCGGTTCCAGTTCGACGTGGTTGATGTTGGCCGGGATGATCGCGCGGCCACGGGCGATTTCTTCACGCACGAATTCAGGAGTGATTTCTTTCGGGATGCTCGCGCCAAAACTGTGGCCGGCGTGTTGCTGGTTCAGCAGGCCGGCAGCCCGGGCCTCTTGCAGCTTCATGTTTTCGCGGATGGCGACGTATTCCATCTCGGCGGTGATGATGCCTTGGCGGGCGTAGTGCATCTGGCTGACATTGGCCCCGGCCTTGGCGCGGCGCGGGTTGTTGACGTGGGCGAAGCGCAGCTTGGTCAGCTCCGGATCGGCCAAGCGTTCCTGACCGAAATTCGAACTCAGGCCTGGCAGACGCTCGGTGTCGCCACGGTCTTCGATCCACGCCGAACGCACATCGCCCAGACCTTTGCGTACGTCGATCACCACGTTCGGATCGGTGTACGGGCCTGAGGTGTCGTAGACGGTAACGGGCGCGTTGATTTCGCCGCCGAAGTCGGTCGGGGTCACATCGAGGGTGATTTCGCGCATCGGCACGCGGATGTCCGGGCGGGAGCCCTGAACGTAGACTTTTTGCGAACGGGTGAACGGTTGAACCGACTGCTCGTCGACCTTGGCCGAGTCACTCAGGTTGATCGCGTTTTTAGATTTTGTAGTCATCACGGGCTCTCCAGACAGCATCCAGGCAGTGGATTGTCGGAGCAGAACCTGAAAGGCACGGACGCACCAGGACTGGTGCTGTGCATCGTCGTCGAGCGTTCGATTGTCGAACAATTTCCCGGACGAAGCACAAGAGGACTCGCCGGGTGACGAGAAATCTTGTTCCCTACGCAGGCGCTAACCTGATCAGGTTCAACGGGATCCGAAATTATTCGATCTCAGCCTCATAGCAAGGCACCCCGACAAGAACCCGGCCAGTCTAGACACAACCGGCAAAGAACGCCAACACCGTGGCAAACACCATGATGAATGGCGCAATTGCGGGTGTTTGCAGGATTGTGACCGGCTCAATGCGCAACTACACTCGCCTTGCCCCGCTGCGCCTTGACGCTACGGGGCTTGCGCCTTACCTTTGGCGCCCGGATTATTTCCATAATATTTTGCTAGGGATCGCCTCATGCTGCGCAAACTCTCACTGGCTGTTGCCGTGTCTTGTGCGTCCAACGCAATGGTCTGGGCAGCAGAAGCGCCCTTGTCGACCAAGACCGATCTGGTCAGCGTCTATCAGGAAGCGGTCGACAACAACGCCGATCTGGCCGCCGCCCGCGCCCAGTACGGTGCCCAGAAAGAAGTCGTGCCACAGGCCCGCGCCGGGCTGCTACCGAACCTCTCCGGCGGTGCCGAAACCGCCGCCGTGCGCACCTCGATCGACCAGCCCTCGGCCATCGCCAACCGCAGCGCGCATTCCTATCAGGCGACGCTGGCGCAGCCGCTGTTCCGCGCCGATCGCTGGTTCCAGTACCAGGCTGCCAAGGACGTCAACGAGCAGGCCGCGCTACAACTCTCGGCCACCGAGCAGAACCTGATCCTGCAATCGGCCGAAAGCTATTTCAACGTGCTGCGCAGCCAGGACAACCTGGCCTCGACCAAGGCTGAAGAAGCGGCGTTCAAGCGCCAGCTCGACCAGTCCAACGAGCGCTTCGACGTGGGCCTGTCGGACAAGACAGACGTGCTGCAATCGCAAGCCAGTTACGACACCGCCCGGGCCAACCGGATCGTCGCCCAGCGTCAGGTCGATGATGCGTTCGAAGCGCTGATCACCCTGACCAACCGCCAGTACAACTCGATTCAGGGCATTGTCCACACCCTGCCGATCCTGCCGCCAGCGCCGAACGACGCCAAGGCCTGGGTCGACACTGCCGCGAAACAGAACCTCAATCTGCTGGCCAGCAACTTTGCGGTGAGTTCCGCCGAACAGACCTTGAAACAGCGCAAGGCCGGCCACCTGCCGACCCTCGACGCCGTGGCCAAATACGAAAAAGGCGACAACGACGCTCTCGGCTTCTCCAACCCGAGCGCCTTCGGCACGCCGTATCACGGCAACGTCGAACAGAGCACCGTGGGCCTGCAACTGAACATCCCGATCTACAGCGGCGGGCTGACCAGCTCCCAGGTGCGCCAGTCTTACGCGCAACTGGATCAGAGCGAGCAGCAGCGCGAAAGCCTGCGCCGGCAGATCGTGGAAAACACCCGCAACCTGCACCGCGCGGTGAACACCGACGTCGAACAGGTGCAGGCGCGCCGGCAGTCGATCATCTCCAACCAGAGCGCGGTGGAAGCCACGGAAATCGGTTATCAGGTAGGTACGCGCAACATCGTCGACGTGCTCGACGCCCAGCGTCAGCTCTACACCTCGGTGCGCAACTACAACAACACCCGCTACGACTACATCCTCGACAACCTGCGCCTGAAGCAGGCGGCGGGGACGTTGAACCCGGGTGACCTGCAGGACCTGACCCGTTATCTGAAAGCCGACTACAACCCGGACAAGGACTTCCTGCCGCCGGATCTGGCCAAGGCCGCCGAAGCCCAGCTCAAGGCCCGGCCTTAAACAAAAACGCAGCCCTGAGGCTGCGTTTTTTATGGGCGGTCGATCAGCCTTCCCAGTCCATCAAGCAAGCGCTGCAACGCGCCCTGATTGCGACGCATCACGCTCAGCCCGGCTTCCGCCATGCGCTGCGCATCCCGTGGCAATTCGAACAACCGCTGCACTTCTGTCGCCAGACCTTCGGCGTCATCCACTTCGGCCAAGGCTCCGGCGCTGCGCAGTTGGGCGGCGATATCGAGGAAGTTGAACAGGTGCGGGCCGCTGATCACCGGTTTTGCCAGCGCTGCCGGTTCAAGAAGGTTGTGGCCGCCGTTGGGCACCAGGCTGCCGCCGACGAATGCGCTGTCGGCCAGAGCATAGAGAAACAGCAACTCGCCCATGGTGTCGCCGAGCAGCACCGAGGTTGTGGCATCGACGTTGGCGCCGGTCGAACGACGCACCGTGGCGAAACCTTCTCGCTGGCACAGTTCGAACACCGAGTTGAAACGTTCAGGATGGCGAGGCACCAGAATCAGCAACGCATCGGGATGGTTGGCCAGCAAGCGGCGATGGGCATTGAGCACCACCTCGTCTTCGCCTTCATGGGTGCTGGCGGCGATCCACACCGGACGCTCCTGCGCCTGCCATTGGCCGCGCAGTTCAGCGGCGCGTTGCAACAGCTGCGGGTCGATGGTCAGGTCGAACTTGATCGAGCCGGTGACTTCGACCGTCTCCGGGCGCGCACCGAGATCGCGGAAGCGCCGGGCTTCGGCTTCGGTCTGCACGGCGAACAGGCTCATCTCGGCGAGCATCGGCGCAGTCAGCTTGCTGAACCGACCGTAACCTTTGGCCGAACGCTCGGACAGGCGTCCGTTGGCCAGCGCCACCGGAATCCCGCGCTTGGCGCATTGGTGAATGTGGTTGGGCCAGAGTTCGGTTTCCATGATCACCGCCAGTTTCGGCTGCACGCGGTCGAGAAAACGCGCCGCGGCGCAGGGCAAATCGTAAGGCAGGTAGCAATGCTGGATGCGCGACTCGTTGGCGAACAGCGCATGGATACGTTCCGAACCGGTTGGCGTCATGCAGGTCACGGTGATCGGAAGCGTCGGATAACGTTGCAGCAGTGCGCGGATCATCGGCGCGGCGGCGATGCTTTCGCCCACCGACACGGCGTGAACCCAGATACCACCGGGTTGCAAGGTCGGCATGCCGTAGGAGAAACGTTCGCCAATCCGCTTGGCATACGCCGGCGCCTTGCGCGAGCGCAGCCACAGCCGAATCGCCACCAATGGCAGCCCCAGGTAAAACAGCGCGGTGTAGAGAGTTCTATTCATGGCGGCGGAGTTTATCGGCTTTTACCGCCGATCGCCCGCAGGTGTATGGCAAATCGCTCCGCCAGCCAACGCGCCGCCGGCCCCAGCGGTTCGTCGCGGCGCCAGACCAGCTCCACCACCAGCGCCGGCGGTGTCCATTCGCTGTCGAGTTCCACCATCAGGCCTTGATATGCCGAGTACTGCACCACGTGGCGCGGCAGCCAGGCCCAGCCGAGATCGCGAACCAGCCATTCAGCCATCACGTAGAAACTGTCGGCGCGCCACACCTGAGGGCTGGCCGGTTCACTGCCGGGGTAGACGCTGGTCTGGGTCGACATCAGCAGTTGCCGATGTTGCGCAAGCTGCTGGCAGTTGACCCGGGACTGCGCCGCCAGCGGATGATTGACGCCGCAGACCGTGACCATTTCCACGCTGCCCAGCACCCGGCGTTCCAGCGCTTCGGGGATTTCATCGTGATAGAACAGCAGCCCGAGATCGGCCCGGCGCTCCACCAGTTTGCGCGAAACCTCGCCCTGGGCCGCGCTGGTCAGTTGCACCTCCAGACTTGGAAACTGCTCGGCCAACGCACCGAAGCTTTCCACCAGTGCCTGATAAGGCATCGCCTCATCCTGGGCCACCCGTAATTGCGCCTCCTGACCGCGCAACATTGCCATGGCCCGGCCGTTCAGGCGCTCGCACTGACGCAGCACTTCTCGCGCCTCTTCGAGCAAGGCTGCACCCGCTTCGGTAAGACTCGGCTGACGACCGCTGCTACGCTCGAACAGACTGACACCGAGATCGTCCTCCAACATGGCAATCGCGCTGCTGATCGCCGACTGCGCCTTGCGTTGCTCGCGCGCCACGGCGGAGAACGAGCGCTGTTCGGCGACCGCGACGAAGACGCGTAACTGATCCAGATTCCATTGCATGCTCATCGGCCAACCCATCTCATATACAGATAGGTAATGACTTTACCCCATCCGGGTAGTCACTAGAATGCCGCCTCAGAAAGCAACGCTTCACACGAGGATTTGAACATGAACGCCTACGTCTATCTGGCCATCGCCATTTGCGCCGAAGTGATCGCCACCGTTTCGATGAAAGCCGTCAAGGGCATCAGCACGCCTCTGCCCTTGGTGCTGGTCATCGTCGGCTACGCCATCGCGTTCTGGATGCTGACGCTGGTGGTGCGCAGCGTGCCGGTGGGCGTGGCCTACGCGGTGTGGGCCGGTATGGGCATCGTGATGGTCAGCGTCGCCGCGCTGTTCATCTATGGGCAAAAGCTGGACGTGCCGGCGATGCTCGGTATGGCGCTGATCGTGCTCGGCGTGGTGGTGATCCAGCTGTTCTCGAAAACGGCCGGGCACTGATAAGCCGATCCAGATTTCTGTGGGAGCCAGTGTGCTCCCACAGTGGCGGGTACCTTCCCTCTGTTGATCATCGACAAATCCCCTTTTCCCCGAGTCTGTATACTGCGCCCTCGTCTTGAACACTGAGGTCGTTGCATGCCATCTCCCATTTCCACCGACGTGCTGATTGTCGGCGCTGGCGTCGCCGGTCTCTGGCTGAACGCGCGCCTGCGTCGCCAGGGTTTCTCGACCGTGCTGGTGGAAAGCGCCAGCCTCGGCGGCGGGCAGAGTGTGAAGTCCCAGGGCATCATCCACGGCGGCGCCAAGTACGCGCTGCACGGTGCGCTGACTGGTGCCTCGGAAGCCATCGCCGACATGCCGCGCCGCTGGCGTGAAGCCCTGGCCGGCAACGGCGAACTGAACCTGAGCGGCGTGCGCCTGCTGTCCGAAGCCCATTACCTGTGGTCACCGGGCACCCTGGCCGGCAACCTCACCAGTTTTTTCGCCAGCAAAGCGGTGCGCGGCCGGGTCGATCAGGTCAAGGGCGATCAATTGCCACCAGCCTTGCAAGACAAACGCTTCAAGGGCAAGGTCTACCGCCTCGCCGAACTGGTGGTCGACGTACCGAGCGTGATCCAGCGTCTTGCCGACCTCGCCGGTGACGGCTTGCTGGCCGGCCAGAACATCGAGCCGCTGCTGGAAAGCGGCGTGCTGGTCGGCCTGAAGGTCGACGGTCGTGAGATCCGCGCCCAGCGCATCGTGCTCAGCGCCGGTGCCGGTACCGCAGCGTTGCTGGAAGCTCTCGGCCTGACCCATCCGGCCATGCAACGCCGGCCGCTGCACATGATCATCGCCAAGGGCCCAGGACTGAAGCCGCTGTACGCTCACTGCCTCGGTGGCGGCACCAAGCCGCGCATCACCGTAACCACTCACCCGGCCGCTGACGGCCAGTGGGTCTGGTATCTGGGCGGCGACATTGCCGAATCCGAAGGCGTGGCCCGTGAGCCGGCCGAGCAGATCGCCACTGCACAAAAGGAAATCGCACAGTTGTTGCCGTGGATCGACCTGAGCAACGTGCAATGGGCGACCCTGCGCGTCGACCGCGCCGAACCGCTGCAAACCGGCCTGACTCGCCCGGACAACGCGTTCCTCGCCGAGGAAGGTCGCCTGCTGGTCGGCTGGCCAACCAAACTCGCCCTGGCGCCGGACTTCGCTGACAGGGTGATTGCGTCCCTGGCACGCGATGGCATCCAGCCGGGCCACCCGGCTCCGCTGCCCGAGCTGCCGAAACCACCGATGGGCGTTCCGGCCTGGGAGCAACTGCTGCCATGAGCCTGCCGACCCTGCACGATCTGCATCGCCCGTTGGGAAGTCTCGGCCTGCTGGTTTCCCCACTGGGCCTGGGCACCGTCAAGCTTGGCCGCGACCAGGGCGTGAAATACCCCAACGGTTTTCAGATCCCCGACGACGACGCCGCGCGGATGCTGCTCAAGCAGGCGCGGGAGCTGGGGATCAACCTGATCGACACCGCGCCGGCCTATGGCCGCAGCGAAGAACGCCTCGGCCCGTTGTTGCGTGGCGAGCGTCAGGACTGGGTGATCGTCAGCAAGGTCGGCGAAGAGTTTGTCGATGGCCAGTCGACTCACAACTTCAGCGCCGCCCACACGCGGATGTCGGTGGAGCGCAGCCTGCAACGTCTTGAAACCGATTTTATCGACCTGGTGCTGGTGCACTCCGACGGCAACGACCTGGCGATCCTCAACGACAGCGAAGTCTACGCAACCCTCGCGGCGCTCAAGGCCGAGGGCAAGATTCGTGGCTTCGGTTTCTCCGGCAAAACCGTCGACGGTGGACTCAAAGCGCTGGAGCAAGGCGACTGCGCGATGGTCACCTACAATCTGAACGAACAAAAAGAGAAGGCGGTCATTGACTATGCTGCTGCCCACGGCAAAGCCATTCTGGTGAAAAAAGCTCTGGCCAGCGGTCACGTGTGCCTGAGTCCCGGCGTGGATCCGGTGCGCGCCAGCTTCGAGTTGTTGTTCGCCCAGCCCGGCGTGGCCAGTGCCATCGTCGGGACAATCAATCCGCTGCACCTCGCCCATAACGTTGCGACCGTTGCCCAGGTCCTTCGTGGTCACTGACGCCGCCCCGCGGCCTTAAGCAGGAGCCGACATGCCGCGTACGCTCATCAGAAAGAACCCGAGCAACTTCAAGACGCTGCCGCTGTTCGTCGAAGCGACGCCCGAAGGCCTGACCTATCAGAGCGTCGGCATGCCGCTGAATTTCGCCCAGACTTTGCAACGGCGCAAACCGGTCAGCGTGGCTGACGCCGAGCGCTTTGCGCTGGAGCTGGCCAACCTTGGTGTTTCGGTACGTCTGACCCTGCACTGGCAGAATCGCGATTATTGGGTGCTGGTGCGCCAGCGTCGGCAGGATCGCGGCGACGTCGTGCTCAAGCTGATTTCCGGCTACGTGCCGGCCCATGAACTGAACATTCCGCTGCACACGGCGATCCAGGAGATTGCCGAAGAATGCCTGCTGGAAACCCCGGAAGGCTGGCTCGGCGGGCGCTTCAACGACACCTGGCTGCCGGCGCCGTACGCCTCGGCGCTGCATTATCGCGAGGCCCTGCCCTTTCGCCTGACACCGTTGTCCGGCTCGGCACGGCCAGTGCGCTGCGCCAATCTGCAATTGCTCGAACGGCCACGGGCCTACGTGCACTTGCCGACCGCGTCCCTGCAATTGATTTACGACCTGCGCCTCGACGTGCCCAAGGAAGCCAAGAGCCTGAGTCTGTTCCATGTCGATGAACGGCTGGAAGGCGATCAACTGGTTGCCCGGCTCGACCGCAAACGCCCCGATCTGTACTTGATGCCATTGCAGGATGGCGAACCGCTCCCTGAGCTGTATACGCTGAAGAAAGGTCAGTTATACCCGGCGGGCACTCGCGGCCTGTATCTGGCCGAGAGTTTCGCCCGACAGGACGGCTGGCTTGTACGAGATGAACGGATTCGCTGGAAGGACTGGCTGCGCCAACAGGGTTTGACGCCGCCACCCAAGGACACGGGGCTGACGCGATTGCGCGGCAAGGCGAAACAACTTCTGAAGAAGATCGTACCGCGCAAGAAAGTGAACTCCTGAACGGCAAAAGACCGCGTCTGCGAGTGACCCCAGAAAGTCAATCGCAGACGCGGTCTTTATGTTTGCATCACTCGGACTTGCGGATTTTTTCCACAATCGCGGTGGTCGAGCTGTTTTCCACCAGCCCCAACACCTTCACGGTGCCGCCATAGGCTTTGACGATGTCGGCGCCGACAACCTGGTCGATGCCATAGTCACCGCCCTTCACCAATACGTCCGGCTTGACCTCGCGCAGCAGGTTTTCCGGGGTGCCTTCGGCGAAGCTGATAACCCAGTCCACCGCACCGAGACCGGCGAGAACCGCCATGCGCCGATCGACGCTGTTGATCGGCCGGCCCGGGCCTTTCAGGCGGCTGACCGAAGCATCGTCGTTGATCGCGACGATCAGACGATCGCCTTGCGCCCGCGCCTGCTCGAGGTAGGTCACGTGCCCGGCGTGGAGGATGTCGAAGCAGCCGTTGGTGAACACGATCCGCTCGTTGTGTGCACGGGCATCGGCCACCGCCAGCAGCAGTTGCTCAAGACCCAGCACGCCACGTTCGGAACCTTCCTCGCGCTGAATGGCGCGACGCAGTTCCGGGGCGCTGATCGCCGCCGTACCCAGTTTGCCGACCACGATGCCCGCCGCCAGGTTGGCCAGCGCCACCGCGTGCGGCAGTTCTTCACCAGCGGCAATCGCGGCCGCCAGGGTGGAAATCACCGTGTCGCCGGCACCGGTCACGTCGAACACTTCACGGGCCCGGGCCGGCAGGTGCAGCGCCGGATGATCCGGACGCAGCAAGGTCATGCCGTGCTCGCCGCGAGTCACCAGCAGTGCGCCGAGCTCAAGGTCGTGCATCAGTTTCGCGCCCTTGCCCACCAGTTCGTGCTCGTCGACGCAACCGCCGACGATGGCTTCGAACTCGCTGAGATTCGGGGTGATCAGGCTCGCGCCACGGTAGATCGAAAAATCCTTGCCCTTCGGATCGGCCAGCACCGGAATGCCTTTGGCACGGGCGGCCTGGATCAGCGCCTGATGGTTTTTCAGGGCACCTTTGCCGTAGTCGGACAGCACCAGCACCTTGATGCCTTCCAGCAGGTCGTCGACCTGGGAGGCGAGCGCGAGGGCGTCGGTGGCGAACGGTTCTTCGAAGTCGATACGCAGCAATTGCTGGTGCCGGCTCATGACCCGCAGCTTGACGATGGTCGGCTGGTGCGCGATGCGCTGGAACAAGGCACGCACGCCCGCCCCCTTGAGACTGTTGCTCAGGCTGTCGGCGGCCTCGTCGTCACCGGTCACACCGACCAGCGACGCCGGCGCACCCAGCGCGGCAATGTTCAAGGCAACGTTGGCGGCACCGCCCGGGCGATCTTCAATTTGCTCGACCTTTACAACCGGAACCGGCGCCTCAGGGGAAATCCGTGAGGTACCACCATGCCAGTAACGGTCGAGCATGACATCGCCGACCACCAAGACAGGGGCTTGATCGAATCGCGGCATGGACAACTTCATGGAGCAACCCACATACAAAATGAACAGGGGCGCGATATTAACACAGGGTTGGCAAAGGCTTGTGCGGTGGCTGCAACAGGATGAAACGACAGGGTTTTTTGCTCATTTTTTGCACAGAAACGACGCCAGTCGATGGCAGGCATCGGCCAGTTCGACCTCATCGGTATCGATCCGGCACTCGGCCGTCAGCGGCGCCTCGTACGGACTGTCGATCCCGGTGAAGTCCTTGATCCGCCCTTCCCGCGCCGCCCGATACAAACCCTTCGGGTCGCGTCGCGCGCAGACCTCCAGCGAGGTGCTGACATGCACTTCAATAAAATCCCCTTCGGCAAACAACCGGCGCGCCGTATCCCGCTCGGCACGAAACGGTGAAATGGCGGCCACGATCACGATCAACCCGGCGTCCACCATCAACCGCGCCACTTCGGCGGTGCGCCGGATATTCTCGCGCCGGCAAGCCTCGGTCATCCCCAGATCGCGGCAAAGACCGCTGCGCAAGTTGTCGCCATCGAGCAGGAACGTATGCAGCCCGAACTGATGCAAATGCAACTCCAGGGCGTTGGCCAGCGTCGATTTGCCGGCCCCGGACAACCCGGTCAGCCACAGGCAGCGCGGTTGCTGCGACTTCTGCTCGGCCCGGGCCTGGGCGGGAAGAGCCAAGGCATAGGGGCGGATGGCCGGAGGTGGCAGGGAAACCGAAAGTGCTTCATTCATAGCCGAGCATCTCGTAGTCACGTTCATAGACTCGCCGTACCAGGCGCCGCGTGCGCTGCGTGCAAAAATCACGTGCCGGCAACGGACGCCGTTGCCGGGAAACGTTGACGTGCTGCAATTGACTCGTCAGTCCCAGGTGCTCGCACACCAGGCGAAAATCTCGCTCCAGATGCTCCTGATAGCCGACGAAGTCCAGCGCCAGGCGACCCAGCGAATCGGTAAGAAAGTCGGTTTGCGCGGCAAAGTGCAATTGTCGCGAAATGGTGTCGGCATGCAGCCAGCGCGCAACAAAATCGTTGAAGTCGCGGTAATGCCTGACCATTTGCTGCGCTGCGTGATCACGCTCGCTCAGTTCGTTGCCGCGCAGAAAGGCAAATGCCGAATAGGCACGTTCCAGCGGATCACGCACGAAAGCAAACTTGTATGCAGCGGCAAACTGCGCGGGAAACTGCTCTTCATACCAGTACAACGGCAGATGGCCGGGGCGCCAGCCGTCGAACATCGCGGCACACACACTGCTGCCAGCGCATTTGGGTACATGAATGAACAGACAGGAACGCTGCGCAAAAGCCTTGGGAAAGCTCAGGTTGGCTGACATCGACTTGTTCACCACTTGCCGGTCGACCACCGACAGGCGCCCAAGCAGAAAAGCCCGCTGCGGCTTGGGCAGCAGTTTCCACAGATAGCGTTGCAGCATGAGAGTACCCGCGCGACGGGGATAACCCCTTCGTTGGAAGTCAAAATTCGTTCAGGAACCTTAACAAGCGCGATGCCGGGTTTTATGCAGGTTTGGTCAAGAAGGGTAAAGATCCGGATACAAATGGCCGGGCGCATTGCGCGCCCGGCGTTCACAACGCGGGATCAGGCGATGTCTTCGGCCGGTGCGTCGAGGCCCATGGCGTTCAGGCGCGCGTAGTAGCCGTTCTGCGCCAGCAGTTCGTCATGAGTACCGCGCTCGACGATCCGGCCCTGATCCATGACCAGAATCAAGTCAGCCTTCTCGATAGTCGACAGCCGGTGAGCGATAACCAGCGTGGTGCGCCCCTTCATCACCTGGTCCAGCGCCGCCTGAATATGCCGCTCGGATTCGGTGTCGAGTGCCGAGGTAGCCTCGTCGAGAATCAGCAACGGCGCGTTCTTGAGCAAGGCTCGGGCGATCGCCAGACGCTGACGCTGACCGCCGGAAAGCAGCACGCCGTTCTCGCCGACCTGGGTGTCCAGGCCTTCAGGCAACTGCGCAATGAAATCCATCGCGTACGCATCACGCGCAGCTTTCTCGATGTCTTCACGCGGAGCCCCAGCGAGGTCGCCGTAGGCAATGTTGTTGGCCACGGTGTCGCTGAACAGGGTGACGTGCTGGGTGACCTGGGCGATGTGGCGGCGCAGGTTGAGCAACTTGTACTGCTCGACTTCTACACCGTCGATCAGGATTTCGCCCTTGTCGTGGTGATAGAAACGCGGAATCAGGTTGGCCAGCGTCGACTTGCCGCTGCCGGAACGCCCCACCAGCGCCACCATCTGCCCCGGTTCGGCCGAGAAGCTGATGTTGTCGAGTACCTGACGTTCGGTGCCCGGGTAGGTGAAGCTCAGGTTGCGCACCTCGAGACGACCGGTAACCGAATCGCGCTCGACCGTGCCGGTATCGACTTCCGGCTCGACATCCAGTTGCTCGAAAATGCTTTCGGCACCGGCAACGCCTTTCTGGATGGTCGAACTGACTTCGGACAACTGGCGAATCGGTTTGGGCAGCAGGCCAGCCAGGGTGATGTAGGCCACCATGTCACCCGCCGAGGCATCACCGCGCAGGAACAGCACCAGGAACATCAGCACTGCCATGGCGGTGTAGATCACCAGTTGCAGCATCGGCGTGTAAATGGCGCCGGTGCGGGTCATTCGCAGTTGTTTGTCGGTATTGCTCTGGCTGGCATTGAGGAAGCGTTTCTCTTCGTAGGCTTCGCCGCCGAAGCTGCGCACTACGCGATAGCCCTGGATGGTTTCCGACGCAACGTGGGTCACGTCGCCCATGGCCAGCTGGATCTTCTTGCTTTGCTTGCGGAATTTCTTGCTCGCGGTACGCACCATCACGGCGATCAGCGGCAGGATCGCGACCATCACCAGCGTCAGCTTCCAGTTCATGAACAGCAAGGAGGCGAACAGGAAGATCACCGTCATGCCTTCACGGATTACGACCTTGATCGCATCTGTTGCCGCCCCCGTGACCATGGTCACGTTGAAGGTGATACGCGAAATCAGATGACCGGAGTTATGCTTGTCGAAATATCGGTTCGGCAGCACCAGCAAGTTGTTGAACAGCTGCACCCGTAGATCGTGGACCAGGCCCAGAGAAACCTTGGCCAGGAAATAGTTGCCCAGATAGGACCCCAGGCCCTGCCACGCAGCGATCAGGATGATCAGCAGCGGTACGGCCTGCAAAAGCTGCAGATCGCGCAGGTAAGGCACAGTGGGAAACAGCACGGCCTCGGGATTGGACAGACCGTCGACGAAATACTTGAGAATGTAACCGAGCATCGGCTGGGTCGATGCGAAAATCAGAAAACCAACAATGCTGATCAGAAACAGACTGACATACGGCCGGACGTAGCCGAGCAGGCGGAAGTAGATTTTCAAGCTCGAAGGGCTTGCGGCGGGACTGGAGTCGGTCATATCACGCGAAAGTAGATAAAAAGGACGCTGACTTTAGCACAGCTTCTTCAGGGTTCTGGCAATCGGGCAAAGGCTGTTATTGTTAGACGTCTTTTTCAGCATCAAATTGCCATCAACGAAATGGCCGATCAACTTCAGGATTGAATCTCAGAGCATGCAACTTCGCGGTTTCAGCAGTACGTCCAGTCGAATCTTCGACTTCATCAGCCTGTGGATACTTCCCGTCGGCTACTTCCTGCTCCTGTGCGCGCTGTTCTTCCTGCCGGGTCGCAGCCTGCACCACAAACTGTTTTATGGTTTGTTCAGCATTCCGGCGTTGATTGCACTGTGCCTGCGTCCACGCGAGTTCAAGGAAATGCTGCGCGAACCGTTGATTCTCGCGTTACTTGTGTTCGTCGCCTGGGCGCTGCTCAGCCTATGCTGGGGGCCGCACGACGAGTCGGTCAGCGGAATGCTCAAGCCTCCCCTGCATACCCTGCTGCTGTTCGTCGGTTGTTATCTGCTGGTGCGCTACCGCGCGGACATTCTTTCGCCATTGCTCTTCGTTGCCGCCGTGGTTGCGCTGATTGCTACGACCTGTTTCCTCATACCCTTCGTCCATCATTACGATCCCAACGCGCGCCTGATCGGCGGCGGAGCATTCGACAACCCGCTGCTCAGCTCCCATCTATTCGGATTTTTCTGTGCCTATTGGCTCAGTATCAGCATGTCGTGCAGGCATGCCCGTCTGCTCTGGCTCAGTATGCCGGCGATGCTGATCATGTTCGCGGCGGTAATCGCGACCGGTTCCAGAACGCCGCTGGTCGCCTTGACCATGGCGGCTTGCTGGCTGGCCTTCATCTGCTGGAATCGCCGTTCGCTGGTAATGCTGGGGGCGTTAGCCACGGTCGGCATCACCGTGGCCACCCTGTTTTCGAAGATGATCACCGAGCGCGGCGACTCCTACCGTTTCGAAATCTGGCAGATCGCCCTGCAAAGAATTTCCGAGCATCCCTGGATCGGCCATGGCTATGGTGCCGATCTGGCGATTGACCCGGGAGTCGGCTACAACTTTCAGGAGCCGCACAGTTTTGTTCTGGGCGTGCTTTATTACGTCGGCATACTGGGCTTGCTGCCGTGGCTTTTCTTCCTGCTCTGGGGCTTGCTGAGCAGCTGGCGCCAGCGCGTTCAGCCGTTGTTGATCATCGCGTCCACCTGGCTGATATTCGGTATCGGCGCGGGACTGACAGAAGGCGGCGGCATCATTTCTCGGCCCAAGGAACACTGGTTCCTGCTATGGATTCCACTGGCACTGATTGCCGCCCTTATCATCAATCAGCGCGCTCGACGCTTACTGACAGTCCCGGTGCGGAAGCTGTCGACCTCCGACCTGCAGCAGCTCGGCGCCGATGCGCAGGTGATTGAAGAAGATGGCCTGGGACCGAAGGTGCTGCGTCTGAGCGATGGCAGCTTCCTCAAGCTGTTCCGTCCTCGTCGCTGGTACACCTCTGGCAACTTCAATCCTTATTCCGAACGTTTCGCCATCAACAGCGAACAATTGCGCCGCATGGGCATCCCGACCCCACAAGTGCTGAATCTGTATCGCCTCGACGACGGCAGCAGCGCGGTGCATTACGCCCCGTTGCCGGGCCATACCTTGCGCCAGGTGCTCCAGGGCATCACGGCACCGGCTGTGCGGCAGGCGCTGGTCGAGCGTTTCGGCAAATTCATGGCCCGACTGCATGAACAGGGCGTTTACTTCCGCTCGCTGCATCTTGGCAACGTGCTGGTATTGGAAGATGGAGAGTTCGGACTGATTGATCTGGCGGACCTGCGCGTCTACCCTTCGCCCCTGAGCCTCTCGCTGCGCCAACGTAATCTGCGACACATGCAACGCTACACCGTCGACAAACGCTGGCTGTTCGAAGATCACCTCGACGCGTTGCTCCAGGGATACGCCATGACGGCGTCCAAATCCGCAGTAGACAATCTGCACAAGCAAGTGCTGGCCGGCAACATTGCGGCCCGGGTTCATTGATGATCGAAACCAATCCTCTTATTGCGCCGGCCGCCTATCTGCTGGCCATCGTGACCGCTGCACTGCTGTTGCGCGCAGTCCCGAAGATAGCTCGCCACCTCCAGCACTCCGGTGAAAGCCGCTACGCGAGCATTGACGGCTTACGGGGTTATCTGGCCTTCGGCGTGTTCGTGCATCACTCGGTCATTACCTGGATATTTCTGCGTACGGGGGTGATCGACTTCCCGCCGAATCCCTTCTACTCGATGCTGGGTCAAGGCAGCGTAGCGCTGTTTTTCATGATCACCGGGTTTCTGTTCTGGGGCCGTCTGTTGGCTCAGGGTCGGTCGTTCGACTGGATGGCCTTCGGCGTCTCACGAGTGTTTCGCCTGTACCCGCTGTATTTGCCGTTGATGCTGATAGTGTTCGTCACGGTGTTCCATCTGCAGGACTGGGAGCTGAAGGTGTCCGCTTTGGAGCTGTTCAAGCAGAGCGCAGCCTGGCTGACGTTTGACCGGCCCGACGTCAATCTGTACCCGCACACCGGCATGCTGATATCCAACGTCACCTGGACACTGGCCTACGAAGTGTTTTTCTATCTGGCGCTGCCGCTGGCCGCCATGGTGTTCATCTTCCCGGGCAACTGGCGCCAGGTAGTGCTGTGCCTGATCGGGATTTATGCGCTGTATCAACTGGTTGGCTGGGAGCACTCGCTCAAGAAACACTTCCTGGTCAGTTTCCTCGGCGGGATCGCCGCCGCGTATTGGGTGCGTCGTCCGCAGTTGGTGGCCTGGAGCAAAACGCCCGTGGCCGGGGTGATCGCCCTGCTGGCATTGACCATTGCCTTCACCGCATTCAGCCGGGCATTCAAGACGCCACCGTTGTTCCTGCTATCACTGTTCTTCGTGATCGTGGCTTCGGGCAACACCCTGTTCGGCGCCCTCAAACCGCGCAGCATTCGTTGGCTGGGAGAAATCAGCTACAGCACCTACCTGCTGCATGGTTTCGTGCTCTGGCTGATGGTTCAGCGCCTGCCGCTGGCCCTGAACCTCGATGCTCGCGAGGCTTGGGTCTTCCTGCCACTGATGGCGGTGTGCACCTGTCTGCTGATTGTGATCAGCAGCGCGACGTTTCTGTACATCGAGCAGCCTGGCATGAACGCCGGCAAGAAGGTTGTGCATTGGATTCGCCAGCGTCAGCAAGGTAACAAGCGCCTGGCGGAAAAAGCCGCTCGCTGACCGCGAGCGGCCAGGGACTCAGTCCTTTTCCAGCGGCGAAAACAGCAACCGGCCCAGACCGCGCCAGGTTTTCTTGTTCCAGGCCTTGAACGGAATCTGTGCCAGCAGCTCCCGCGCCAGTTTACGATCGCGGTTGGCGGTTTTCAGGAACATCGAATTGAGTGACTTGTAGCGCACCTCATCGTACAGCGGATGATCGCTGAACAACGCATAGGTGCGCAGGATGTTTTCGATCATGAAGCGGTGGTTCTTGTACGAGTTCGTGGCGTGTTTGCGATAGCGCGCCATCACTACGTTCAGGCCGTCGATGAAGTACCCGGCGCGGGTGACTTTCAGCTCGATGTACAGATCCTCAAGACGAATCGTCGGATCGAACCCACCGACCTTGTCCAGTGCTTCACGGCGAATCATAAGCGTCGGTGCCGGCGGATACGGCTTGCGCTCCAGGAACATGTCATCGAAATCCAGACGACGGAATGGCACGTCCCGGCGCTGACGCTTTTCCGGGTAGAGGTTGCCGTCGGCGTCCATCAACTCGATGTTGCCGGCACAAATGCCGACTTCCGGTTTGCCGTCCATGTACGCGACCTGGGTGGCGATACGGTCCGGGTACATGATGTCGTCGGAGCCGAACGGTACGATCAGGCTGCCTTTGGCCCGCGCAATCGCGCCGTTGAGCGTGTTGGTCAGGCCCTGGTTCTGCTGCACCCGGAAATCGAAGCCGTGCTGTTCCTGCAAGGCCTTGATGCGCGCGACGCTGTCGTCCTTCGAGCCGTCGTCGACCACCAGCAGCTCAATGTTCTTGTAGCTCTGGTTGATAACGCTGAGGATGCTTTCCTCGATGTACGGTCCGTGGTTGTAGGACGCGATGATGACGGTGACGATGGGTTGCGCATCGCTCAGGGCGGCGACCTCACTCATGGCTGTTCCTTGCGGGCCTGCGCCAGGCCGGAGTCAATCAGGTTCAGGTATTCCTGGCGGAAGACCTCGATGTCGTGTTGTTCCTGCAAATAGCGGTAAGCCTGCTCACCCTTGGCCTTGAGCTCGTCATCCGACAGCCCGAGGTAGGTGTCCAGCGCCGCGACCAGGCTCGTCACGTCCTTGGGAGTAATCGACAGGCCGCCGGCACCTTCGATCAGCGGCAACATGGCCGGCACGTTCGAAGCGATCACCGGCAAGTGTCCGCTCATGCCTTCCAGCAGGGCCAGGCCCAGGCCTTCGGCCAGCGACGGCATGGTCCAGATATCGAACGCACGCACGTACTGCAGGGCGTTTTCCTTGAAGCCCAGTAGGTGGGCACGACCGCTCAGGCCCAATTGCTCGATCTCGGCGGCCAGCGGCGCCTGCAGGCGTCCGGCACCGATGATTGCCAGTTGGGTGTTCGGGTATTTGTCTTTCAGTTGGGCGAAAGCCTGCAACAGATAAGTGTGGCCCTTGACCGACACCAGCCGCCCCAGCGCACCGATCAGACGCACATTCGGGTCGATGCCCAGCAGCTCGCGGGCACGCTCGCGGCTGTGCTGCAAGCCTTCGGCCTGTTCGATGTCGATGGCGTTGGTGATCGCGCAGGTATTCTGGTCGGTAAAACCGCAATCGCAGTCCAGCAGGTACTGTTTGACCGCCGGCGACACGCCGACGAAACGCCAGTGCCGGTCAATCAGGCGCTGAGTCTGACGACGACGGTAGAAGCGGTCGTACTCGCCGAAACCGTGGGAAATGCCGATGCACAACGGCACTTTCAACCAGCGGTTGAGGGTCAGCATCATGTTCACCGGTTTGAAGCGGTTGCAGATCACCACGTCGAACTTTTCCCGGCGGCAGAACTTGTACAGCTGCCACATCGCCCGCAGGCGCATGCCTTTGAGGGACTTGTCGGAGAACTCGAAATACACCGAACGGTCGGCCCGGCTGACGGCTTCACCCGGCCCGGGCTTGCCGCGCAGGAATGCCGCCGTCACCTCATAACGATCCGTCGGCAGGGCCTTGACGATCTGTTCGGCGAGGTCGGCGAAATCATGGGATTTGACGTTGTAGTCGGGTTGCAGCTGCAGAACCTTTGCGCGTTGACTCATGACTCTCCCCGTTGCGAACCCGTCGCGCCTGTTTCGCTTTGCTTCAGCACCCAGAACAACTCCTGGCGCCTGACCGCTTTGCGGAAAAATTCGTTCTCGCCGTAGACCGACGGCGCCCGACCGGCCAGCAGTCGCTGAAACAGTCGGCGCAGGCGCCGCTTGAACGGCGCCGGTGGCTGCAGGTCATGCATCATGCCCAGCGCCATGGCCTTGTCCCGTTGCAGTTCGATCGGCAGCGGCAGGCACAGCGGCTGCATCGCCACGTTTGCATCGAAAGTCGGCGGCAAGGCGATGCCCTGCCCGCTGTCGCCCATCGGCCAGCGATCGTTGTCGTGCAAGTGGTTGGCGTAACCGAGCAGGGTCGGTTGGTAATCGAGACCGCGCAAGGCTTCCAGCACCGCCTCTTGGGCGCAGATATGGTCGGGATGCGGATCCAGCGTCGGATGCGGCAACACGATCACATCCGGGCGCGCACGGGACAGCACGTCACGCAGGTCGGCCAGCAGATTGTTCCAGGTCGGCGCGCCGTCGGCATCGCCAGGCAGGGCAAACGGATTCAGCTGACGAAAAATTCGCGTGTCGTTCAAATCGGCTTCCCGCGAGCCCACCGGTTGATTCGGCGTCGCTTTCATCGCAGACAATTGCAGGCAAAAATACCCGAGCTGCACGCAATGTTCCTGCGGCACACCGGCCCAGCGCGGCACGGCGAGGCTGTCCCAGGCACGCAAGCGCCCCTTGAGTCGCGATGCCTCGACCTTGTTCAGGCCCATCTGTTGATAGTGTTCGGCTTCGATCTCGCCAGCGGTCAGGGTGACGATCCAGGCCTCATCGGCCTGACTGTACAAACCGTAAGCGGCCAGTTCGGCATCATCGGCGTGCGGCGCGATCACCATCACCCGCTGACGGCGGTAGTCCGGCTGTTCCATGGCCCATAGCACCGGCTCGCCGGTCACCCGGCAGAAACGTCCGCGCAGACGCAACAGACCTTGAGACAAGGTCTGCGCCTGACCGCTGAGGTTCAGATAACGCAGGCCGTTGACGCCGCGTTCGAAGGTCTGTGCATCCGGATTCGCACTGCCCGCAAGCTCCACGCGTGGATCGAAGAAACGTCCCAGCCAGGTGCTTTTGACCCTCACGGCGAGGATCAGCGTGGCGTCGTCCACCAGCATCACACCCTCGTCGAGGCGCAATTGCTCACCGCTCAAATGCGTTTTCGGCTGCGGTGTGAACGGCGGAAAGCTGTATTGGTAATCGTCTTTCGGCGAATAGAACAAGTGGTCGGCAAACCACGCTTCGTGAGCGATCCAGCCAATCACCGCCAGCACCAGCGGCAGCCACCAGGCCACCAGCACGCCGAGGGCGATCAACACGATCAGTGCGATCAACAGGCTGACACGTTTATTGCGCCGGTGACGCTTGAGCAGTTGCTGTTTGCGGCTCATGGGCTGACTCATACGGTGAAGACCGGCACAGGATTGCACCAGCGATCCTTGTATTCACGGTCGGCACGACCGAAGGAAAAGCGCAGTGGCTTGTCGAGTGCCCGAGCGTGCTCCCAAGCACTTTGCGTATTGAGAAAACTCAGAACGCTGCCGGGGCTGAATTCACGGGTTTCGGGGTCGACACCGCCGTTGATGTACTCGACGCTGATCCACTCCGGCGCTTCGACGCGATACACCAGTTGAATGGCGATCGGCGCATCGTTGAGGAAAATTACCGAGCCGATCAACAGCTCGCGCAACAACTCAATGACTTCGGCCATGCGTGCCGCGCCAGTGGCCGGGAAACCCCAGCGACGCTGGAACAGATCGCAATAAATCGCCGCCAGTTCGGCGCTCGAGAAGTCGCTGACCGGCCGCACCACCCCGCCCGCCTCTTCCAGCAGGCGCAGTTCGCGGCGCTGGTTGTAGCGAAACTTCTTCGACAGTTCTTCCGGGGTACGGGCCATGGCCAGTTGTTCGGTCTGCAACTTGAGGCCGCTGAAGCGGTTCTCGTTGAGCGCCGACAGGTAGCGCCCGCGATGACGCAGCGGGGCCTGGGCATCGGCGGCGGCCGGCAGGATCAGTTCGGCGTTGCCGAGATCGAACAAGCCTTTCTTGCCATTTCGCTTGAGCACGTCCTTGGACAAGGCCAGGTCCCGGCCCCAGGTCGGGATCGCCGCTTTGACTTCGCCCTGCTGCTCCCAGGCCAGATAACGCACCGGAATGCCCGCCAGATTCGCCAGACGTTCGACAACGATTGGATGAGTCGCGACGCTGCCGCCAAAACGCTGCCAGGCCTGTGCATAAGTTGAGGCGTCAACGGGCGACCAGCCACGTTCGCGCCAGCCTTGAAATCGGTTGAGCATCAGCCCCTCGGTGCCAGATCGGTAACTTGCGGCAAATGCCAGAAGGTGTCGCGTACGGCGCGGTCGGAGAAGCGCTCGCGCAGGCGATCGAACATCATCTCGGCGCATTGACGGCGTTGCTGCTCGTCCATGCCGGCCAGATGCTTCAGGCCCTGGGCCAGATGCTCGGCGTCACCCAGCGGGAACAGAATGCCCACGCCTTCGACCACTTCCTTCGCCCCGCCGCACGCCGTGGCCAGCAACGGCACACCAGCGGCCATGGCCTCCAGCAGCACCATGCCGAACGGTTCGTGGTCGGAACTCAGGGCAAACACATCGAATGCACGGAAATAATTGCGCGCGTCCGGCACCTGACCGAGAAACAGCACGCGATCACCGACACCCAGTTCGCGGGCCAGCGCCTTCAGATCATCCTCAAGTCGACCCTTGCCGAGAATCACCAGCTGGCTGTTGGCCGGCAGACCGGGCAGCGCCGCGGCAAAACCGTGCAGCAGCGTGGCCTGATCCTTGTCCGGGTGCAGGCGACCGACGTTGCCGACGATGAATGCATCCGCTGCGAGACCAAGGATCTCACGGGCTTCACGAGCGGACACCTGGCTCATCTGCAACGCCGAAACATCGATGCGGTTGTAGAGGGTCTGGATACGCGTCGCCGGCCATTTCGGCAGGCAGCGGCGCATGTCGTCGCGCACCGCGTCAGACACACCGAGCAGGCTCAGACGTTTGCGGAAAATATGCGCAAACAGTTTGCGCGAGCCGCGTTTGTAATCGCCAAACGCGTGGTGCACGCCAATCACCGGCAGCGAAGTGCCGAGCAAGGCGATGTAGATCGGCTTGAAGCGATGGGCGATGCAGAAACTGAAATTGCGTGAAGCGGCGATCTTGCGCAGATCGCCGATGGCGCCCAGCTTCAGGCCACGAATGGCCTTGGAGCTGTATTCCATGAACAACACTTCGTCGGAGGCGCAGGCCGCGGCCACCTGGCTATCGGCCGCCCCGGTCAGAAAGACCGTGGTGACCCGATAACCGGTGCCCGCAAACAGGCTGGCGTACTGCCGCGCGCAGTCGAGGAACGGCCCGTCATAGCCGTGACAGAACTGCAGCACATGGCGTTCAGCCGAGCGTGTCATAAGCGTTTGCGCCTTCTTTGACCACCAGGATGTCTTCCATGATCAGGTACTGCAGATCGGAGCCGAAGAACATGTTCAGGGCGTCGGTCGGCGAGCAGATCATCGGTTCACCACGGCGGTTGAGCGAGGTGTTCAGGGACACGCCGTTGCCGGTCAGTACTTCCAGCGCCTTCATCATGTCGTAGTAGCGCGGATTGTATTCGCGCTTGAGCACCTGGGCTCGGGACGTGCCGTCTTCGTGGACGACTTCCGGCACGCGGGTCTTCCACTCTTCCGCCACTTCGAAGGTGAAGGTCATGAACGGCGCCGGGTGATCGATCTTGATCATCTGTGGTGCAACGGTGTCGAGCATCGACGGGCAGAAAGGCCTCCAGCGCTCGCGGAACTTGATCTGGTGGTTGATGCGGTCAGCCACGCCAGCCACGCTCGGGCAGCCGATGATCGAACGACCACCCAGCGCACGCGGACCGAACTCCATGCGGCCCTGGAACCAGGCCACCGGGTTGCCATCGACCATGATTTTGGCGATCTGCTCCGGCATGTTGTCGAGCTTGCGCCAGGTCGGCTTGTTCTCGTGACGGGCGCACGCAGCGATCACGTCTTCGTTGCTGTACGACGGGCCGAGGTAGACGTGTTCCATCTTCTCGACCGGCACGCCACGGGCGTTGGACACATAGGCCGCTGCACCGACTGCGGTACCGGCATCGCCGGATGCAGGCTGCACGAACAGCTCTTTGACGTCGTCGCGGGCGATGATTTTCTGGTTGAGCTTGACGTTCAACGCACAGCCACCGGCGTAGGCCAGTTTGCCGGTTTCCTTGAGCACGTCGCCCAGGTAGTAGTCGATCATCTGCAGCGCAATTTTTTCAAACAGCGCTTGAATGCTGGCCGCGTAGTGGATGTACGGCTCGTCGGCGATATCGCCTTCGCGCTTAGGACCCAGCCACTCGATCAGCTTCGGCGAGAAGTAGTAACCCTTGCCCTTCTCTTTATAACGACGCAGGCCGATCACGTTGGCGTAGTCGGTGTTGATCACCAGTTCGCCGTTTTCGAAGGAAGCCAGGCGCGAGAAATCGTATTTGCTGGCGTCGCCGTACGGCGCCATGCCCATGACCTTGAACTCGCCGTCCAGCATGTCGAAACCGAGGAACTCGGTGATCGCGCCGTACAGGCCGCCGAGGGAGTCCGGATCGAAGAACTCCTTGATCTTGTGGATCTTGCCGTTTTCGCCGTAGCCGAAGAAGGTCGTGGCGTACTCACCCTTGCCGTCGATGCCGAGGATCGCGGTTTTCTCTTTGAAACCCGAGCAGTGGTAAGCACTGGAAGCGTGGGCCAGGTGGTGCTCGACCGGCTCGATCTTGATTTTCTTCGGATCGAAGCCCAGTTGCTCCAGGCACCAGACGATCTTGTTGCGATAGCGCTTGTAGCGACGGTTGCCCATCAGGATCGCGTCGAGTGCGCGGTCCGGGGCGTACCAGTAGCGCTTGGCGTACTGCCAGCGGGCCTTGCCGAAAATGCTGATCGGGGCGAACGGAATCGCCACCACGTCAACGTCGGACGGCTTGATGCCAGCCTGCTCCAGGCAGAACTTCGCCGATTCGTAGGGCATGCGGTTCTTTGCATGTTTATCGCGTACGAAGCGCTCTTCCTCAGCCGCCGCGACCAGCTTGCCGTCGATGTACAAGGCTGCTGAAGGATCATGGCTAAGGGCGCCGGACAGGCCAAGAATCGTCAATGCCACAGGGGTCTAGCCTCTTTAGTCTGCATTCAGGCGCGATGCGCCTTGAAAAATGATGTGCCCTCGCACCGGGCGAGAGACAGCTAAAGGGCGGGATTATAGCTTAAAAGCGCCGACAAACCTCTAGCGGAACTGGCCGGCCAACGCGTTGACGCATCAGAAGCTTCAACTTAGACTCCCCTGCAAATGGACTGGGAGATCCCGGTCGGCGTTGATGCCTCGGTGAGATCACCGGGGCTTTTCGTTTTCTGGAAGCCGCAAAAGTTTTAAAAGCCTCACCCACGACTGGGCCGCCAATAAACACTGATATTCCCGTCCACCGCCTGACGATAGATCGTATAAGGCAGGCAAGCGGTGTCGAATACTCCGGAAAGAGTCATGTCGAGCAGGACGACTGGCACCAGAATGCCGGTGGGGTCGGGCGGCGCGTGCAGCAGGCAGAAGTCGTGGGCCAGGCCACTGTAGATACGCGGAATGGATTGGCAGTAGGTCTTCTGTTTGCGCAGGCCGCGCGTGGCGTCTTCGTCGTCCTGCAACACCGTGACCGCGGTGCCGCAGCCAGATAGAGCCAGTGAAAATGCGCCGATGGTAATAGCCGTTTTGATGGTCATGGTTTGCCCTCCGGGAACGTCGGGGCAAACTAGCATCGGGGCTTTATGCGGGGCAGTTCACGGGTTCCGGGAAAGCCGTAGGACAAATCACAAGGATTTGTCGCCACCTGCCTTACCCGAATTTTATTGCGGAAACTTCTTACCGACTTGCGAAAGAAATCACGCAGCGCCCAATGCATCCTTCGGCAAACGCTGATCAATCACCCGATACAACGCACTGTTCTCAGGCCAGTTGCGCATGAACCGCGCGCGATCCCGAGCATAGGCCGGAGCAAAGCTGCCCGCCGAGCCGTGCTGGCACATCGAATCCAGATCGATCAGCGCCCAGCGATCCTCATGCCAGAACAGGTTGTGGCCCTTGAAGTCGCCATGACTGATGCGTTCGGCAATCAACCGCGCAAACAACTGATCCAGCGCCTGCAACTCGGCTTCCGGCGCCTCGCCGCTTTCAACATACGGCGAAAAACGCTCGATGATGTCCGGCCCGGCCAGATACTCGGTGATCAGGTACGCTTTGCTGCGCAGCCAGAAAAACCGCGTTTCCAGCACCGCCAGCGGTTTGGGCGTGGCGATACCAAGGAATGCCAGACGATTGCCTTCACGCCACGAATGCCAGGCACGGCTCGGGCGCCAGAAGCGCTTGAGCCAATGGGCAAAATTCTTGATGTTGTAACGTTTGATCACCAGCGGACGCCCAGCGACTTCGACCTTGCCGACGCTGGCCGCGCCGCCGGTCTTGTACAGGTGGCCCTGATCAAGCAAAGCATCGGCCTGCTCCAGCACCGGCAGCATCGCGGGCTCTTCTTCGCGACGGATCGACCGCAGACCGAAAGCCCCACGCCGCACGCTGAACAACGTGCATTCACGACCGACCTTGATCAGGAAGTCCTTCAAGCGCCAGGCGCGCACCTTGTCGATCTGCTTCTGCAATGCCTCCAGCGGCAGCGCATGCTCGCTGTTGCTCAGCAGGTAATACACCAGCAACTCTTCGGTGAAGGGCTCGAGCGACTTGGGCAACTGGGCGAAAAACACCCCGAGGTTTTCCAGCACTTTCTGCCGGGACAATGGCTGACCGACGTTTTCCGCGCAGATGCCGGCGCCATCGATCAGATACAACTGACCGCCGTGACGCAGCAGGTTGTCCAGGTGCAGGTCTTCCTGCCACAGGCCTTTGCCGTGCAATTGGCCAATGGCGCCGAGGGCCTCGGCCAGTACCGACGATTGCTCGTCGGCCAACACCGGCAAGGATTCGACCTTGCTCCAGGCATCGCCCAGGCTTTCAGCGCCTTCAAGGAACTCGAACAACAACCAGCCGCCCTCGCCGTCCTTCAGGCCATCGGCCAGCAGTAACGGAGTGGTCATGCCCTGGGCGGCGAGCAGTTTCACGCCTTCCAGTTCACGCTGAAAATGCCGTGCAGCCTTGCTGCCGACCAGCAACTTGGCCAGCACCGGGCGACCGCGCCACACACCGGCACCGACGTAGCGCTGCCCTGGCAACACCCGCAACAGGCTGAGCAATTGCAGATCGGCCGGCCCCGCCGCATCGGCCAGCGAAACCGTCAGCGGCAGATTCGGCGTACGTCCGGCGTTTTTCAGGTCGGACAGTTGCATCAGCGCGTCTCCTTGCGACTGCGCCGCGCGGTCAGCCGGGTGACCCAGCTGTCGACCAGCGAGCTGTCGACCGACTGATCGAGATACGCCGCCAGCAACTCGCGCAACTGGGCATCAGTCCACTCCGGAGCACGACGCAGCAGCGGCTCCAGGTCCTTGACCCGATCCCGCTGACCGAACAGCAGAGGGCGAGTCTTTTCCAGATCGATCAGTTGCGCCTGATAACCGGCGCCTTCGGCCCGCAGGAAAATATGCTTCGGATAGAAGCAGCCATGCACCTGACGCACGCCGTGCAGGAGCCGCGCCAGTTGACCGCAGGCCTTGAGAATCGCCGATTGCTGCGTAACTTCGAGGCTCGACCAGCGCTGCAGCAGCGAATCCAGATCATCCCAACCATCGAGGGCGCGGGTCAGCAGGATCGCGCGCACTTCGCCGTTGACCTTGCGCTGACCGAAAAACGCCGCCTGCAATGCCGGAATACCGAGCTGGTTGTAACGGCTGATATTGCGAAATTCCCGGGCAAACGTCGGCTCGCCGAACGGCGCATGCAAGGTACGGGTCAGGTAATTGCTCTGGCGCTTGAGGTAATAGCCGTGGCCTTCGAGTTCGAGGCGGAACACACTGCTCCAGCCGCCACCGTCGGTGTTCGGCTCATCCACCGCTTCGAGCTGCTTGGCCCACAGCGCGTTGAACGTGCCGAGACCGTGGTGCTCCAGCAGCGCACGGTCTTCAGCGGCGAGAAAATCAGTCATTCGCGTCCCTCGAAAAATCTCACCACGTGACGAATCCGTTTCTTGTCGGCGGCATTGAGCCGGTCACGCTGGCGGTATTGCAGGTAGAAGCGCAATCGCTGGGTGTTCGACAGGTGATATTTGGCAACCTTGTCAAGACAGGCCAGATCCTTGGTAATCCGGTACTTGAGCCAGAAACCGCGCCAGAAATCGCCGTTCGGGCAGTCGATGAGAAACAGCTGCGCCTGATCGTCGATCAGCAGGTTGCGCCATTTCAGATCGTTATGGGTAAAGCGATGATCGTGCATCGTCCGGGTATAGACGGCCAGTTGCCGGCTGATGCCGTCGACCCAGCTGTGATTGCGCAGCTTGGGATCGTTGCGTTCGGCCAGTGCCGAGAGGTCCTCGGTACGTGGCAGCTCGCGGGTAATCATCGCCCCGCGATCGTAGGCCATGCCGTTGCGCTCCAGGCCCCAGGCCACCACTTCGGCGGTCGGGATGCCCCACTTGGCGAAACGCTTGAGGTTCTGCCACTCCATCTTCACCCGCGGCTTGCCGATGTAGCGGCGCAAGCCCTTGCCGGCGCCGGAGTAGCGTTTGACGTAATAGTTGACGCCGTTGCGCTGCACACGGATGACTTCGGACAGCGGATCGCGGGTCAGGCGCTCGCCTTCCAGCGCGAATACCGCTTCAAGACTGCCAAAATCCGCTGCGAGGTCGCTGTAGCCGGGTTCAAGATTCCAACCCGCCATCAGAGCGCATCCCCGTATCGCTGCTTGCGCTCATAAAGCTTGTTGGCCTTGCCTTCGAGCCAGCTCAGCAACGACGCCTCCTCAGCCAGGATCTGGCGCAGCGGTTGCTGGAAGTAACCTTTGAGAAAGCGCAGTTTGTCGCGACGGGTCAGGCCGATGTCCAGCGCGGAAAAATACAGCGCCGCCAGATCCTTGTTGCGCCAGCGCTGAGAAATCGCCGGGCGGGTCTGGGCACGGTGCAGGTCGATCACCGAGAGTTTGAAATCTTCCGGGGTCACCGGTTTGTCGGTGTGCAGCAGGAAGTGGCAGATGTAGCAGTCGCGGTGGTTGACCCCCGCGCGGTGCATCATGCCCGTCATACGTGCGACTTCGGCGATCAGCGCGCGTTTGAGTTTCGGCTGCGGCGGTTGCTTGACCCAGTCGATGCTGAAGTCTTCGAGACTGATGGTCGGTGCCAGCTCTTCGGTGACGATGAACGAATGCTGATCCGCCGGGTTGCTGCCCTTCTCGCCGTACGCGACGGCGGTCATGGTCGGCACACCGACTTCCTGCAAGCGCTGGATAGCCTTCCATTCCTGACCCGCACCGAGCACCGGAAGCTTGGCGGTCAGCAGGTTCTTGAAAATCTCACCCCAGCCGATGCCACGGTGGATCTTGACGAAAAATCCGTTGCCGTCGACTTCCGTGCGCAAAGTCCTGCGGGCTTCCAGCTCGCGGTACACCTCGCCCTGCAAGCCCTCGACCTCCGCGAACGCATCGCGGCCAGCCCAGAGGCTCTTGAACGGTTCAGCCAGCATCAACTTCATTTAAGCGTGCTCCGCCAGAATCACATCGGCCGCGTGCTGCGGCATGCTGTAGAGGTCGGCCGTCTCGGCGAAAGCCAGACCGTTGCGGCTCCAGGCCGCCCGTGCAGCGTCGTCGTTCAACATGTCGGTCAGGTACTGCGTCAATTGCGCCTGATCGAACGGTTCGTCCAGCACGCGCCCGGCATCGGCCTCGGCAATGTAATGGGCGTAGCCGCAGACCGCGCTGACCAGCACCGGCAATCCTGCGACCAGTGCTTCAAGCAGCACCGTACCGGTGTTTTCGTTGTACGCCGGGTGGATCAACAGATCGGCGCCGAGCAAAAAGCGCGGGATATCACTGCGCCCCTTGAGGAACGTTACGTTGTCGCCCAGGCCCAGCGTCGCACTCTGCATCTGGAACAATTTGGGGTCATCCTGGCCGATTACAAACAGCCGGGTGCGTTTCTTCAGCTCGGCGGGTAACGCGGCCAGCGCTTTCAGGCTGCGATCGACGCCCTTGGTCTTGAACCCGGAACCGATCTGCACCAGCAGCAGCTCGTCGTCCTTCAGGTTGAATTCGGCGCGGAAGCCGGCGCGAATCTCGTCGGCATCCGCCGGACGGCGACGGTCCTGGGCGATGCCCGGCGGCAGCAGGTGGAAGCGTTCCAGCGGCGTGTCGTAATGCTTGATGAACAGCGGCTGCTGCACTTCGGAAATCATCAGCACTTCGGTCTTCGCGTCTTTGGCGAACACCGCGCGCTCGTACTCGGCGAAGTGGCGGTAGCGGCCCCAGCGGCGATACAGGGAATTGCGCAGGTTCTGCGCCTTGTCTTCGAAGCAGCCGTCGGCGGCGTAGTAGACGTCCAGCCCCGGCATCTTGTTGAAACCGATCAGGCGGTCCACAGGGCGCTTGGCCAGGTCCGCTTCCATCCACGCGCTGAGCTTTTCATTGCGCCGGTGATTGAAGAACGCCTTGACCGGCGCCACCAGCACTTCGAAACCGGGCGGCACGTCGCCTTCCCAGATCAGGGTGTAGACGCGGATCTGGTGTCCGCGCTTCTGGCATTCGAGGGCGATGCGCATGAAATCGCGCTGCAAGCCGCCGAACGGGAAATATTTGTACAGGACAAAAGCCAATTGCATCAGCGCAGCTCCTCAGCCATCAACAACGTGCTCAGTCGGCTGGCAACACGCTCGGGATTCAGACGCGTGAAGCACAGGGGCCACTCGCGTTTCAGGTCAAACTGACGGGCATCCTGCGCGGTCGGTTGATACGTACATTTCTTTTGCAGGCACGGCGCGCACGGGAAATCGCTGCCGAGGTGAATCTGCAGCTTGCCGTAGGCGCCGGTCAGGCCCGGATTGGTCGGGCCGAACAGGGAAATCGTCGGCACATCCAGTGCCGCAGCGAGATGGCCGAGACCGGTGTCCACCGCAACGCACGCCTGGGCGCCGGCCAGCACCTTACCGACTCCGGCCAGGTTCAGTTTCGGCAGCACTTCGGCATGCTTGAAGCCGGCAGCGATGCGCTCGGCCCGGGCCTTCTCCAGCGGGTTGCCCCACGGCAGCCTGATCCCGACACCGAGGTAGCCGACCCGCTCGGTCAGCTCACGCCAATAGCTTTCCGGCCAGTGTTTGGTGTCCCAAGTGGTGCCGTGGAGGAAGACTACGTAAGCATTCTTGCGCGGCAGTTCGACCAGACGCTCGACGTTGAGGCCGTAATCACCGAGGCCTTTGGGCAAGTCGTAACCCAAGGCGATAGCGAACAATTGGCGTACGCGCTCAACGGCGTGCTGACCACGGGCCACCGCCAGTTTGCGATCATAAAAACGCGCGGCGATCGGCTCACGGGCCGAGCCCTTGTCGAGACCGGCCACCGGGGCTTTGACGTAACGAGTCAGCCAGGCGCTTTTCAGCAGGCCTTGCGCGTCGATTACCAGGTCATACTTGTTCGCCCGAACGGATTGTTTGAAGCGTTTCCACTCGCCGCTGGTGATGGTTTTCCAGAGATTCTTGCGCCAGCGACGGATCGCCACCGGAATCACCTTGCCCACGGCCGGGTGCCAGGTCGGGATTTCGGCAAAGCCTTCTTCCACCACCCAGTCGAATTTGATCCCGGGAATCGCCCGGGCCGCGTCGGTCAGCGCCGGCAACGCATGAATCACGTCGCCCAGCGATGAGGTCTTGATCAGCAATACCCGCAAGTTAATGAACCTCGACCACGGAGCCCTGCAAACGCTGCAAGGCATCGTTGACCGCGTCCGGCATCAGCTGGCGCAGGCAGTTGTAATGGCCGAAACGGCAGGTGCGGTCGAAGCACGGGCTGCAATCGAGGCCCAGACGGACGATTTCCACATGTTCGGCCAACGGCGGGGTGAAACCCGGCGAAGTCGAACCGTAGACCGCCACCAACGGACGGTTCAGCGCCGCCGCGACGTGCATCAGACCGGAATCGTTGGAGACTACAGAATCTGCGCAGGACATCAGGTCGATGGCTTCGGCCAGCGAAGTACCGCCACTGAGGTTCACGGACTCTTCGCGCAGGCCCGGTATCAACCGCGCACGGATATCTTCGCCGACCGCGTGATCGTTCTTCGAGCCGAACAGCCAGACCTGCCAGCCTTCGCGAATCCGCGCTTCGGCGACCTTGGCGTAATGCTCGGACGGCCAGCGTTTGGCTTCACCGAACTCGGCACCGGGGCACAACACCAGTACCGGGCGATCGAGGGTCAGGCCGAACTTGGCCAATGCGGCCTCGCGGGTGACCGGGTCGATCTGCAGGCTCGGGCGCGGATAGGGTTTCGGCAGCTCGGCGTTCGGCTCATAGGCCAAAGCCATGAAGCGCTCGATCATCAGCGGATAACGCTCTTTGTCCAGCGTGCGCACGTCATTGAGCAGGCCATAACGGAATTCGCCACGCCAGCCGGTGCGTTTCGGGATGCCGGCGAAGAACGGCACCAGCGCCGACTTCAGCGAGTTCGGCAGCAGGATCGCCTGGTCATACTGGCCGGCCAGGGATTTGCCGATCCGCCGGCGGGTCGCCAGCTCCAGCGCGCCGTGGCCGAGCGGGAAGCTCAAAGCCTTGCGCACTTCGGGCATGCGCTCAAGGATCGGCCGGCTCCACTCGGGGGCCAGCACGTCGATTTCGCACTGCGGGTGGCGTTGCTTGAGACACTGAAAGAGTGTCTGCGCCATCACCATGTCACCGACCCAACTGGGCCCAACAATCAGAATATTCATGTGGTTTCCATAAACGAACCGGGGAGGCCTTACGCCTCCCCGTCTCGAGAATCAGCTTAGCCCCAGCTCTCGCCAGATCCGCATCACCTGCCGCCGTTCGTCCGCGAACTGGTCGCCCGGTATCACTCCGGCGTCCTTCTGCAAGGCCTGCCGGTGGGCGGCGGAACGATAGGCCTTGTAGGCCTCGCGCAACAGGCTGGCGTCTTCAACGGGCATCAGCCCTTCGTGTTCCAGCTCTTCCAGAATGCGGATATTGTCCGTCCAGCGCAGCAGCGGCGGGTGGCTTTGCGACCACGCCAGGGCTGCGTATTGCACCATAAATTCAATATCGACGATACCTCCGGCGTCCTGCTTGAGGTCGAACGGCGCCGTGGCGTCGAAGGCATTCGCCCCGGTACCGGCAGCGGTGCTCTTGCTGCCGAGGTTATCGCGCATCTTGGCGCGCATCTCGCTCACTTCCTGTTGCAGCTTCGCCAAATCCCGCGCCTTGCCCAGCACCTGAGCCCGTACTTTCTCGAACGCCTGGCCGACATCCTGACTGCCCACCAGCACACGCGCCCGCACCAGAGCCTGATGCTCCCACGTCCAGGCTTCATTTTCTTGATAGCGGGCAAATGCCCCCAACGAACTGACCAACAGCCCCGACGCACCGGACGGTCGCAGGCGCATGTCCACTTCGTACAACTGACCGGAGTTGGTCTGCGCCGTCAGCAAGTGGATGATCCGCTGGCCGAGTCGGGTGAAGAACTGTGTGCCATCGATGGGCTTCGGCCCATCGGTTTCGGCCTGCTGGTCGCCATCGTGGATGAACACCAGATCCAGATCCGAACCATGCCCCAACTCGATCCCGCCGACTTTCCCATAACCGACAATGATGAAGCCGGGATCGCACAGCGTGCCATCGGTACGCAGCGGCGTGCCGTACTTGGCCACGGTCTGGCGCCAGGCCAGGGCCAGCACTTGCTCCAGAATCGCCTCGGCCAGCCAGGTCAGGTAATCGCTGACTTTCATCAACGGCAGACTGCCGGCGATTTCCGAGGCGGCGACGCGCAAGCGGTGCGCCAGTTTGAAATGACGCAGGGCTTCCATCTGTTGTTCGAGGTCGTCTTCCGGAATCCGGGTCAGGCGCTCGCGCAATTCGGCGGCCAACTCCGGCGCCAGCGGCGGCTTGAACAGGCGACCTTCGTTGAGCAATTCATCAAGCAGCAATGGGAAACGGGTGATCTGCTCGGCGACCCATGGGCTGGCGGCGCACAGGGTCAGCAAGCGACGCAGCGCGCCGGGGTTTTCCGTCAGCAACACTAAATAAGCCGAACGCCGGGCCACCGCCTCGACCAGTGGCAGGACCCGCTCAAGCACCAGATCCGGGTTGTCATGCTCCACCGCCTGGGCGAGCAGGCGCGGAATAAAGGCGTCGAGGCGTTCGCGCCCCAGACGCTGCATCGCCCGCAGCTGCGGACTGCTGCGCAGACCGGCCAGCGCCTTCAAGGCTTTGGCGGCATCGGCGAAACCGCCCTCTTCCAACTGACGGCAAGCAGCTTCTTCGTCCTGCGCCTCTTCCCACAGTGGCAGCCATTCGCCGCCGACCACCACTTCGCAATCGGCGCCCTCTTCTTCATCAGGGTCAGCGATCACTTGCGCAAAGTGCCAGGCCACCCGGCCACGCCAGAACATCAGTTTTTCATGGAAGGCATCCCAGTCGGCGAAACCGAGCATGAAGGCGATGCGCGCCTGATCCTGTGCAGTGTCCGGCAGCATCTGGGTCTGGCGGTCAGCAATCGCCTGGATCGCGTGTTCGGTGTAGCGCAGGAATTCGTAACCTTCACGCAACTCGCTGATCACTGCCGGCGGCAGGTAACCCTGCCCTTCCAGCGTGCCCAGCACCTTTAATAGAGGGCGCTGTTGCAGGCTCAGATCGCGACCGCCGTGGATCAGCTGAAAGGCCTGGGCGATGAACTCGACTTCACGAATGCCACCGGAGCCCAGCTTGATGTTGTCGGCCATGCCTTTGCGCCGGACTTCCTGCTGGATCAGCTGTTTCATGGTGCGCAGCGCTTCAATCGCCGAGAAGTCCAGATAGCGCCGGTAAACGAACGGCCGCAGCATGTCGAGCAACTGCGCGCCCGCCACCTGATCACCGGCGACGACCCGCGCCTTGATCATCGCGTAGCGTTCCCAGTCGCGGCCCTGATCCTGGTAATACTGCTCCAGCGCATTGAAGCTCAGCACCAGCGCGCCGGACGATCCGTACGGGCGCAGGCGCATGTCGACGCGGAACACGAAGCCGTCGACGGTCATCGGGTCGAGAGCCTTGATCAGGCGCTGACCGAGGCGGATGAAGAATTCCTGGTTATCCAGCGCGCGTTTCACGCCGACGGTTTCGCCACCCTCGGGGTAGGCGAAGATCAGGTCGATGTCCGAAGACAGGTTCAGCTCGACCGCGCCGAGCTTGCCCATGCCGAGGATGACCATTTGCTGCGGTTCGCCGCTGCGCCGGCCGGTGGGCGTGCCGAATTGCTGGCAATGGCGGCTGTACAGCCATTGATAGGCCTGGTCGATGCTGGCGTCGGCCATATCGGAAAGGTCGCGGCAGGTCTGCACCAGATCGGCCTGGCGGGTCAGGTCGCGCCAGATGATCCGCACCTGATGCCGGGCGCGTTGACGACGCAGGACACGGCCCAGCTCGTCTTCTGTTTGTGCAACGCTCACCGCAGCGGCGATCTGCCCGCACAATTCGCCGGGGGCAAACGGCCGGTCGAGTTCGCCGGACTGCACCAGCGACAGCAACATCAAAGGGTCACGAACACTCTGTTCAATCACAAAATCGCTGGCGCCAGTGACGCGGGCGAACTGCGCCCAGCGCTCCGGGGTCCAGGTGGAGAAGCCGTGATCGTCTTCAAGCTGAGCGACGGCCGTACGGAACGACTGCTCTGATCGGCTGACCAACGGCAGGAGAACGGCGGGCAGTTCGGCAAGCGCGGGCAGGGTCATGGTCTATCCTTGATCGGCGTGTAAATGGCCGCATGTAGTGATGATTGAAAAACCGCTACGCGAAGGACTGTCGAACAAAAGTGAGAAATAGCTGAAATTTCTTTTTCTTTGGCAGCCGGCATCAAACTTTCACCTTTTTTGGATGGCTAAAGACCAACCTTAACGATTATTCTCACAACGCAGTCGGAGGCCACAAGCCTTTCATCTGTAGTTTTACTACTCGTCTATACATTCGAAAGGCTGAAATGCCGGATGATTTGTAGTAAAACTACACGCCGCCGGAACAACCTGTCGGCAATCCAAGAATTTTAAATCGTCTGCCCACAAGGCCAGTCGCAAACTCAGGCAACCGATTCTGGAAGCCTTTCCGCCCTGGAGCAAGCCATGCAAGACCTCGATCCCGTCGAAACCCAGGAATGGCTGGACGCCCTGGAATCGGTTCTCGACAAAGAAGGCGAAGACCGTGCTCACTATCTGATGACCCGTATGGGCGAACTCGCGACCCGCAGCGGCTCGCAACTGCCTTACGCCATCACCACGCCTTACCGCAACACCATCCCAGTTACCCACGAAGCACGCATGCCTGGCGACCTGTTCATGGAACGCCGCATTCGCTCGTTGGTACGCTGGAACGCGATGGCCATGGTAATGCGTACGAACCTGAAAGATTCTGACCTGGGCGGTCACATCTCCAGCTTCGCCTCCAGCGCGACCCTGTACGACATCGGTTTCAACTACTTCTTCCAGGCCCCGACCGACGAACACGGCGGCGACCTGATCTACTTCCAGGGTCACACCTCGCCAGGCGTCTACGCCCGTGCGTTCATGGAAGGCCGCATTTCCGAAGACCAGATGAACAACTTCCGCCAGGAAGTCGACGGTCAGGGCCTGTCGTCCTATCCGCACCCTTGGCTGATGCCTGACTTCTGGCAGTTCCCGACCGTTTCGATGGGTCTGGGCCCGATCCAGGCGATCTACCAGGCACGCTTCATGAAGTACCTGGAACACCGCGGTTTCATCCAGCCGGGCAAACAGAAAGTCTGGTGCTTCCTGGGCGACGGCGAGTGCGACGAGCCGGAATCCCTGGGCGCAATCTCCCTGGCCGGCCGCGAGAAGCTGGACAACCTGATCTTCGTCATCAACTGCAACCTGCAGCGCCTCGACGGCCCGGTTCGCGGCAACGGCAAGATCATCCAGGAACTCGAAGGCGTGTTCCGCGGTGCTCAGTGGAACGTGACCAAAGTCATCTGGGGCCGTTTCTGGGACCCACTGCTGGCCAAGGACGTCGACGGCATCCTGCAACGTCGCATGGACGAAGTCATCGACGGCGAGTACCAGAACTACAAAGCCAAAGACGGCGCGTTCGTGCGTGAACACTTCTTCAACACGCCTGAACTCAAGGCGATGGTTGCCGACCTGTCCGACGACGAGATCTGGAAACTCAACCGTGGCGGCCACGACCCGTACAAGGTCTACGCGGCGTACCACGAAGCGGTCAACCACAAAGAACAACCGACCGTCATCCTGGCCAAGACCATCAAGGGTTACGGTACCGGTGCGGGCGAAGCGAAGAACACCGCGCACAACACCAAGAAAGTCGACGTCGACAGCCTGAAGCTGTTCCGCGACCGCTTCGACATCCCGGTGAAAGACGAAGAGCTGGAAAACCTGCCGTTCTTCAAGCCGGAGCCAAACAGCGCCGAAGCCCGTTACCTGGCCGAGCGCCGCGCCGCACTGGGCGGTTTCGTGCCTCAGCGTCGTGCACAGAGCTTCAGCGTACCGACTCCGGATCTGGATACCCTCAAGGCAATCCTCGACGGTTCGGGCGACCGTGAAATTTCCACCACCATGGCGTTCGTGCGGATCCTCGCGCAACTGGTCAAGGACAAGGAAATCGGCCCGCGCATCGTTCCGATCATCCCGGACGAAGCCCGTACCTTCGGTATGGAAGGCATGTTCCGTCAGCTGGGCATCTACTCGTCCGTCGGCCAGCTCTACGAGCCAGTCGATAAAGACCAGGTGATGTTCTACAAGGAAGACCAGAAAGGTCAGATCCTTGAAGAAGGCATCAACGAAGCAGGCGCCATGAGCTCCTTCATCGCGGCCGGTACTTCGTACTCCAGCCACAACCAGCCAATGCTGCCGTTCTACATCTTCTACTCGATGTTCGGCTTCCAGCGTATCGGCGACCTGGCCTGGGCTGCCGGCGACAGCCGTACCCGTGGCTTCCTGATCGGCGGCACCGCCGGCCGTACCACCCTGAACGGTGAAGGCCTGCAGCACGAAGACGGTCACAGCCACCTGCTGGCTGCCACCATCCCGAACTGCCGCACCTACGATCCGACCTACGGCTACGAGCTGGCGGTGATCATTCAGGACGGCATGAAGAAGATGACCGAAGAGCAACAGGACATCTTCTATTACATCACCGTGATGAACGAGTCCTACCAGCAGCCAGCCATGCCGGCCGGTGCCGAAGAAGGCATCAAGAAAGGCATGTACCTGCTGGAAGAAGACACCCGCGAAGCGGCGCACCACGTACAGCTGATGGGCTCCGGCACCATCCTGCGTGAAGTCCGTGAAGCGGCGAAGATCCTGCGTGAAGAGTTCAACATCGGCGCCGATGTGTGGAGCGTCACCAGCTTCAACGAACTGCGTCGCGACGGCCTGGCCGTAGAGCGCAGCAACCGTCTGAAACCAGGCCAGAAGCCTAAGCGCAGCTACGTCGAAGAGTGCCTGAGCGGCCGTAAGGGTCCGGTCATCGCCTCCACCGACTACATGAAACTGTTCGCCGAGCAGATCCGTCAGTGGGTACCGTCCAAGGAATTCAAAGTCCTGGGCACCGACGGTTTCGGCCGCAGCGACAGCCGCAAGAAACTGCGTCATTTCTTCGAAGTCGACCGTCATTTCGTGGTGTTGGCAGCCCTGGAAGCACTGGCTGACCGTGGCGATATCGAACCTAAAGTCGTGGCCGAGGCCATCACCAAGTTCGGCATCGACCCGGAAAAACGCAACCCACTGGACTGCTGAGGAGAAACTCTGTGAGCGAACTCATTCGCGTACCTGACATCGGCAGCGGTGAAGGTGAAGTAATCGAACTGTTTGTGAAGGTCGGCGACCGTATCGAAGCCGACCAAAGCATCCTGACCCTGGAATCGGACAAGGCCAGCATGGAAGTGCCGGCCCCGAAAGCCGGCGTCATCAAGAGCCTGAAAGTGAAGCTGGGCGATCGCCTGAAAGAAGGCGACGAACTGCTGGAGCTGGAAGTCGAGGGCGCCGCGCAAGCGGCCCCAGCGCCTGCCGCTGCGCCGGCTGCAAAAGCTGAAGCCAAACCGGCTGCCGCTCCTGCTGCTGCCGCGCCAGTCGCTGCCCCAGCTGCCGCTTCGGTTCAGCAAGTGCACGTGCCGGACATCGGTTCGTCGGGCAAGGCCCAGATCATCGAGATTCAGGTCAAGGTTGGCGACACCGTCGAGGCTGATCAGTCGCTGATCACTCTGGAATCCGACAAGGCGAGCATGGAAATCCCGTCGCCTGCCGCTGGCGTGGTCAAGGCCATCAGCGTCAAGTTGAACGACGAAGTCGGCACTGGTGACCTGATCCTGGATCTGGAAGTGGCGGGTGCTGCTGCCCCTGCTGCTGCCGCTCCGGCCCAGGCGTCTCCAGCCGCTGCCGCTGCGCCGGCTCCGGCCGCTGCACCTGCCGCACCGGTTGCCGACAGCGTTCAGGACATCCACGTGCCGGACATCGGCTCGGCCGGCAAGGCCAAGATCATCGAGGTGCTGGTCAAGGCTGGCGACAGCGTTGAAGCCGACCAGTCGCTGATCACCCTGGAATCCGACAAGGCGAGCATGGAAATCCCATCGCCTGCCGCTGGCGTGGTGGAAAGCATTTCCATCAAGCTGGATGACGAAGTCGGCACCGGCGACCTGATCCTCAAGCTGAAAGTCAAAGGCGCCGCTCCGGCTGCTGCCCCGGCTCCAGCTGCCGCTGTTGCTCCGAGCGCTCCGGCGCCAGCCGCTGCTGCTCCGGCTGCCGCCCCGGTTGCTGCTCCAGCCAAGCCTGGTGCGAAAGTTCACGCCGGCCCTGCCGTGCGTCAACTGGCTCGCGAGTTCGGCGTCGAGCTGAGCGCTGTCGGTGCCAGCGGTCCGCACGGTCGCATCCTGAAAGAAGACGTGCAGACTTACGTCAAAGCCATGATGCAAAAGGCCAAGGAAGCGCCGGCCGCTGCTGCTGGCGCAACCGGTGGCGCGGGCATCCCGCCGATTCCGGTCGTCGACTTCAGCCGCTTCGGCGAAATCGAAGAAGTGCCGATGACCCGCCTGATGCAGGTCGGCGCCGCCAACCTGCACCGCAGCTGGCTGAACGTGCCGCACGTGACGCAATTCGACTCAGCGGATATCACCGAGCTGGAAGCGTTCCGCAACGCACAAAAAGCTGTCGCAGAGAAGGCCGGCGTCAAGCTGACCATTCTGCCGCTGCTGCTCAAGTCCTGCGCACACCTGCTCAAGGAACTGCCGGACTTCAACAGCTCGCTGGCTCCAAGCGGCAAAGCGATCATCCGCAAGAAATACGTGAACATCGGCTTCGCCGTCGACACCCCGGATGGCCTGCTGGTACCGGTCATCAAGAACGTCGACCAGAAGAGCCTGCTGCAACTGGCCGCCGAGGCAGCTTCCCTGGCTGAAAAAGCCCGGACCAAGAAGCTCTCGTCGGACGAGATGCAAGGCGCCTGCTTCACCATTTCCAGCCTCGGCCACATTGGCGGCACCGGCTTCACGCCGATCGTCAACGCGCCGGAAGTGGCGATCCTCGGTGTTTCCAAGGCAACCATCCAGCCAGTCTGGGACGGCAAAGCCTTCCAGCCGAAACTGATGCTGCCGCTGTCGCTGTCCTACGATCACCGTGTGATCAACGGCGCCGCTGCTGCACGCTTCACCAAGCGTCTGAGCGATCTGCTGGCGGACATCCGCACCATCCTGCTGTAAAGCGCTCGGCCCTCCGGCAACGGAGGGCCGACTGCGTTCCACGTTTTCGAGCGCCACACGCTCGTACCTCAACCCCGTCAGTTTGGCGGGGCTTTTTTTTGCCTGAAATAGCAGAGGCCTGCACTTTTCCCACAACTTGCGCTGATATAAGCCACGACTTAAGTCCACTTCCTGTCGACATTTTTTAGCAGCAGACAACTAATCTTGGCGCACCAAAGTCAACCAATCCAAGTTGGAAACTTTATTCCTGATTAACTTTTATTCGAATGGATTCGAACATGCTTAAGCCTACTGTCGGCCCGATTATTGGTCACACTACAACTAGTCAGGCAAGAATCTTTGTGCGCGGCGACTTTCAAAGTAACGCTGCGGCATTTACCGGCATTCGTTACCGGACAACCGATTCAAAAAAATGGTCAAAAGGACTATTTATCAAACTTGATGCCAGTCGTGACCAGTCCGGCGTTCTCATGCTCGACAACTTGAGCGCCGACACCGACTACGAATACCAGACCGGCTGGTTCAGTCCCATGAGCCCGACTCATACGATTGAAAGCGTGGCGGAACTGCCATTGCAATGGCCACGGGAAATCTATCGCTTTCGCACCCGTAGCAGCCAGCCTCTGCAACCGCGGGCCTACATCCTAGGCTCCTGCCGTTACTTGCGACTGACCGCCGGTATCCCCGTGCTGCCACAACTGGGTGACCGGATCTTCGCCTCGATCAGCCAACTGATCGAGGGGACACAACCACCAGTCAGTGCAATCATGATGAGCGGTGACCAGATCTACGCCGATGATTTGAACCTGATTGCACCGGACCGCGAATATAACGAGATCATTGCAAAGTATCGCGCAGCCTTTTCCCAACCCAATATCCAACGACTGATGTCAGGCACTTCTACCTACATGATTCTCGACGACCATGAAATAGAAGATAACTGGCCGGTGAATGTCGACACATCCGGCGAAGTACTGTTTAGCAATGCAATGGCGGCTTACGAAATCTATCAGGCCAGTCACAGCCCGGCCTGCTCGCTCACAACTAACGATCAAGCAGATCATTCTTCGTTGAAGCACTACTGGTATCAATTCAGCGATGGAGATATCGAATGGTTTGTGACCGATAGCCGAACCCGTCGCAACTTATCCAGCGAAAACCGCTGCATCCTGGATGAAGAACAGGAACAGGCCTTGTGCAAGTGGCTGATCGAAAGCCTTGCACGGGTCAAGTTCGTGGTCACCAGCGTCATGTTTTACCCGGATCGCAGAATGAACGGCGTGGATGCCTGGATGGGCTTCCCGGAACAGCGATTGCGCCTGCTGGAAACCATCCGCCTGCATCGGATCAGGAACGTCGTATTCATCTCCGGGGACGTGCATGGCTCGCTGACATCCCGCCTGACCCAGAGCGACGATCCTGACTTCGAAGTGAACACCATCGTGTCCTCGCCTTTGAGCAACAGCAAACTGTTGCCCTATGCCACGGCATCGACGTTCATTCTCGATCAGCCGCTGGCTCGCACAGACACGGGAGAATATCGGCATACGCTGACCAGCCAGGTCGTCAGTCAGGACAATTTTGCCCACATGGTGGTCGAGGCCGAACACATCCGGGTCAACTACCACGACCGGGATGGCAAACACTTGCAATCAATCGACATTCCACTGCGCTGAATGGAAAAATGCCGCCGCTCCGGACGTCAGAAGGCTCTGGAACGGCGCTCTCAGCGCGCCACTGCATTACTTTCCAGCGCCCGCTGGAGAAATGTCCGGTGCAGCCGACATATTCTTATAGCACTTGGCCTTCATGTCTCTTGTCAGTCGGTGCCGCAATGATGCAACCTTGCCGCAGGCAACAGTAAAGAGGGCGAGAGCCCGGCGCGTTCAGCAAATTTCCAAGCGAGTTCCCTTCATGAAGAGCCAACCCGATGCCGCCAGCCGTATGGTGGCCGAGGTAGTGACGCAGTTGCCTGTGCCCTCGCGGCTCGGCATGCTGCGTTTCGAGCGCCTGAATGAAGCCAGCTGGGCGATGCTGTTTCTCGATCCCAATTGTGAACGCCAGTTCGGCCAGCCTGCCGTCGAACTCTGCGCGTTGGTCGGTTCACCCTACGCCAGCCTGATGGAGCCCGAAGCGCGCTATCAGCTGCACGATGCGATCCAGCAACAACTGCGTGACAGTCCGCATTATCTGGTGCGTTATACCCTGCACACCGCCGCCGGTGCGCTGAGCATTCTTGAACTCGGTGAAGCCTACAAACAGCACAACCGCCACTTGCTGCGCGGTTATCTGCTGGCGGTCGACGACGTGTTCGACGAGGCGCCGACGCTGCCGTCCGTCGACCTGGAAACCCAGAACTCGCGCCTGCAAATTGCCCTTGAGCTCAATCAGCGTGCCCAGCAGGAACAACTGCAACATCTGGAGCGGGTGCGCGCCCAGCAGGATCTGATCCTGTTGCTGGCCCGCCAGCGCTACAGCAGCCAGAACTCCCTGCAAGAAGCCGCCGAGCTGATCACCCGCTGCGCCTGCGATATCTATGAAATTGACTGCGCCAGCCTGTGGAACCTCGAAGGCCAGAAACTGGTGCCGATCTCGGCCTATCACCGCGCCACCCAGGAATACATCCTGCCGAAGGTGATCGACGTCAGCGGCTTCCCCGATTACATGGACGCATTGCACGGCAGCCGCGCCATCGACGCGCACAACGCGATGCGCGACCCGCGCACCCGGGAAATGGCCGAGGCCCTGCGCCCGCGCGACGTCAACGCCATGCTCGACGCCAGCATCCGCGTCGACGGCCAGGTGGTCGGCGTGCTGTGCCTGGAGCAGACCGGCGTGACACGCGCCTGGCAGTCCGACGAGATCGCCTTTGCCGGTGAACTCGCTGACCAGTTCGCCCAGGTCATCAACAATCACAACCGCCGCACCGCTACCAGCGCTCTGCACCTGTTCCAGCGCGCGGTCGAGCAAAGTGCAAACGCCTTTTTGCTGGTCAATTGCGACGGCGTGGTCGAGTACGTCAACCCGAGCTTCACCGCGATCACCCAGTACACCACCGAGGAAGTCCACGGCCAGCGCCTGTCGGAACTGCCGGCCCTGGAAAACCTGAGCGAGCTGCTGTTCGACGCGCCCTCGGCGCTGGCCAAGAGCAACAGCTGGCAGGGTGAATTCAAGAGTCGCCGCAAAAACCTCGAACCCTACTGGGGCCAGTTGTCGATCTCCAAGGTCTACGGCGACAACCGTGAGCTGACGCATTACATCGGCATCTACGAAGACATCACCCAGACCAAACTGGCGCAGCAGCGCATCGAGCGCCTGGCCTACACCGACAACCTGACCAACCTCGGCAACCGCCCTGCATTTATCCGCAATCTGGATGAACGCTTCGCCCGAGACAGCGATACCCCGATCAGCCTGCTGCTGGTGGACATCGACAACTTCAAGCGGATCAACGACAGCCTCGGCCACCAGACCGGCGACAAACTGTTGATCAGCCTGGCCCGGCGCCTGCGTAACAGCCTGAGCCCGAGCGGCAGCCTGGCGCGATTCGCCAGTAACGAATTCGCGGTGTTGCTCGACAACACCGACCTCGAAGCCGGTCAACGGATCGCCAGCCAATTGCTGCTGACCCTCGACAAACCGATGTTCGTCGACAACCAGTTGATCAGCGTCACCGGCTCCGTGGGCCTGGCCTGCGCGCCGCTGCACGGCCGCGACCCGCAGACCCTGATGCGCAACGCCGGCCTCGCCCTGCACAAAGCCAAGGCCAACGGCAAACATCAGGTGCAGGTGTTCACCGAGGCACTGAACGCCGAGGCCAGCTACAAACTGTTCGTCGAGAACAACCTGCGCCGCGCCCTGACCCAGAACGAACTGGATGTTTTCTACCAGCCGAAGCTGTGCCTGCGCAGCGGCCGATTGCTGGGCATGGAAGCGCTGCTGCGCTGGAACCACCCGGAGCGCGGCATGATTCGCCCGGACCAGTTCATCAGCGTGGCCGAGGAAACCGGCCTGATCATTCCGATCGGCAAGTGGATCGCCCGCCAGGCCTGCCGCATGAGCAAGGCGCTGACCGCCGCCGGGATGGGCAACCTGCAAGTGGCGATCAACCTGTCGCCCAAGCAGTTCTCCGACCCGGATCTGGTGGCCTCCATCGCCAACATCCTCAAGGAAGAAGCACTGCCGGCCAATCTGCTGGAACTGGAGCTGACCGAAGGCCTACTGCTGGAAGCCACCGAAGACACCCACTTGCAACTCGATCAGCTCAAGCGCCTGGGACTGACCCTGGCCATGGACGACTTCGGCACCGGTTACTCGTCGCTCAGCTACCTGAAAAAATTCCCGATCGACATCATCAAGATCGATCGCAGCTTCATCCACGAAATCCCGGACAACCAGGACGACATGGAAATCACCTCCGCCGTGATCGCCATGGCCCACAACCTGAAACTCAAGGTCGTGGCCGAAGGCATCGAGACCGCCGAACAACTGGCATTCCTGCGCCGGCACCGCTGCGACGTCGGCCAGGGCTACCTGTTCGACCGGCCGATTCCGGGCGGCGAGCTGATCCAGGCGCTCAAGCGCTACCCGCGCGGCCCTCTCCCTCTGTAAACATCAACCGCAGTACCCGCACATTTTGACTAGTGATTAACTGGGCATCATTGGGCACACTGGCGGTCTGTGTATTGACATCCCATCCTGACTGAGAGGAACGATCATGGTTCTGCGCTCGGAAATTCTGGTGAACAAAAACGTGCTACCGACTAAAGAACAAGCTCTGCCCGGCCGCGAAACCCCGATGGCCCTGCCTGAAAAACACTTTGTTTTCACCGAGACGCCGTTGCTGGGCCCGTTCTTTCAGGACGTCGACTTCGCGATTTTCGGTCTGGGTTGCTTCTGGGGTGCGGAACGCCGCTTCTGGCAGCGTGAAGGTGTGGTCAGCACCGTGGTCGGCTACGCCGGCGGTTACACGCCGAACCCGACCTACGAAGAAGTCTGCTCGGGCCTGACCGGCCACGCTGAAGTGGTGCTGGTGGTGTATGACAAGGCCAAGGTCAGCTACGAAGAACTGCTGGCGATGTTCTGGGAATTGCACAACCCGACCCAGGGCATGCGTCAGGGCAATGACATCGGCACCCAGTACCGTTCGGTGATTTACGCGACCCACCCGGAGCAACTGGATGCGGCGCTGAAGAGCAAGGCCGTTTATCAGGCTGAGCTGTCGAAGGCGGGGCTGGGTGAAATCAGCACCGAGATTGAACAGGCCCCGACCGTTTACTTCGCCGAGACCTATCACCAGCAGTACCTGGCGAAAAATCCGGAAGGCTACTGCGGGATTGGCGGCACGGGCGTTTGCATGCCGCCGAGTCTGGCGGGTAACTAAGCCCGCCCTGATCGCTCCCGCGCTTGGCGTGGGAGCGATTGACGGTCGATCAGCTCTCGGCGATCAACCAATCCATCTGCCATCCACCCTGGGTTTGCCCAAGTTTCTTGGACAGCCACGGCAGCAGCTCACGCAATTCTTCCTCCAGCCCCCACGGCGGATTGGCAATCGCCAGGCCAGAGCCGTTCAGGCTGTTCGGCGTGTCCAGCGGATGCACCAGCAACTCGACCCGCAGCAACTTTGGCGCACCGGTGCCGGCCAGATCCAGATAGAAACGACGCAGCGCGCGCTGATCCTTCACCGGATACCAGATGGCCGCCACGGTTTGGCGCATCCGCGAGATCGCCTCTTTCAAGGACGCCGCGCAACGCTGCATCTCGTCGAGTTTCTCGAACGGCGGGTCGATCAGCATCACAGCGCGCTTCTCGGCCACCGGCAGCAACGCCCGCGCCACATGCCAGCCCTCGCCCAGATGCACGGCCACACGACGGTCGCCCTTCATGTTGTCCTTGAGCAGCACGCCGTCTTCCGGATGCTTCTCGTTGAGCAGCACACGATCCTGGGAACGGGTCAGACGCCGCGCCAGCTCCGGCGAACCCGGGTAGTAGCGCAACTGGCCATCCGGGTTCATCTCGTGCAGCACGTTCATGTAGTCAGCGGTCAGCGCCGGCAGGTCCGGCTGATCCCACAAGCGCGCGATGCCTTCCAGGTACTCGCCGGTACGGTTGGCCTGATCGCCCTGCAGGTCATACAGACCGATGCCGGCGTGGCTGTCGAGATAGGCAAACGGCTGCTCCTTGCGCGACATCAGGGCGATGAGGCGGGTCAAGGTCAGGTGTTTGAACACATCGGCGTGATTGCCGGCATGGAAGGCGTGACGATAATTCATGGCTGCTCCTGCGAGGGCCGTGAAGTTTACCTTTTACCGGGCGGCAAGTCAGGGGTTGGGGGCTGAGTGGGTGTTCCCGGCGTTACACTGGCCGCAACCACCTGACAGGAAGTCTGAAAATCATGTACCGCCGGATCATTTTTTTCCTGTGTCTGCTTGGTTCCTGGCACGCCTTCGCTGATGAAAAACACACCGAACAAGCACGCCAGAATCTAAAGAACTACGGTTTGAGCCACTGCATCCTGGCGCCATTCAAAGAACAGTCTGCACTGGAAAAAGACATCGGATTGTCTGCCGGAGCCTACTCGTTCATGGGCAAAGGCCTGCACACCGTTGTTCAGAATGAGGACACACTGGAAGTCGTGCACGATCCTTACAAAGAAACCGAAAACTACGTACTCGCTGCCTACGATCAGACATCCTCGGCCAACCAGCTCTCAAATCGGAAAGCTGTGTTTTACGCATGCCTTGAGGTTTACAACTCCCAGGCTTTCGACAGCTTCATCAAGACCCAGGACGCTTACGTCTCGGAATGATCACCCAACGGCAGAGGCTACATTCGGGCGCTCCTTTGAGTTCGCTGTTTTGGCGAGGGAGTTTGCAGGGACTGTCAGGCCTGTGTACGTAGGCGCTTGCCAATCACATCCAAGACATCACAGCCGTCGCGCAACGGAATCACGCAGAGCTGGGCGAAGTCGCTGAGGATGACCGAGTCGCACTCGACCGAGCCGCGCATGCACATGTTTTCCAGGACCTGGATCACGGCGCGGATGCGGTAGTTGGCGGCGTCCATCAGGATGTCGAGCGGGGCGTGGGTGTCGATGAACAGGGTGGGCATGTCGTTGCAGTTGCTGGTCAGCGCCATGAGGCGGTTGTCGGGGTGAGGGATGAAGGGTTCGTAGGGTGGATCGGGTTTTAACGTCGACATATTTTTGCACCTCGGCAGGTCAAGTGAAGCTGCCAACGACCTTCCTACAGGTTTGGGTGGCAGCTGTACGCGAGAGTAGGAAGCTGAGGAACCCACCAAACTCAGCCACGCCGAAGCGTTCCCGCGCACAGCCGCCGCGAACAATGTCATGGGCACATTCAAGTGCCGCAATCGAAGGGCAGAGCTGATGCACGGTGAGTTTTCCAAGGGTTCCTACGCCCTGTCACCACTCCCGCAGTGACAGCCAAAAGACTATCCCCGCACCACCGCGCCCACCAGTTCACGCAAACCGCCGCAACTCGCAGGAAACGTCCGAAGCCCTTGCCCGGAAATATCACTCTGACTCGTCCCGCAAGTAGTCCAGCAATGCCGAAGCCGACGATTCCTCCGACGCCGAAACCGCAAAAAACCTGACAACCTTGCAGCGCAAGACATCAGCGGGAAACGCCTCGAACAACACCGGCTGCTCCTCGCTCAACCACTGCAAGGCGTTGTTGATCCGGGCATCACCGCCGAATTGCGCCAACAGCTTTTCCGGCACTGACCACCAAGGAAACTCCCGACCCGAGACCCGCGCCCTGCCCCCGATCCCGACGGCCTGACCGTTGATCAAGCCTCGCGTGAGAATCGGCAGCAATTGCCCGGCATCCACCTCGGACGACTCAAGGATTGGCAACAAAAACCGCCCATCCCAAAACCGCAAGAACACCGCTTTCCCGTCCGGCATCAGCACCTGAGTCAAACTGCGAAAGTGCTCGACCACCGCCTCAAGCCCCGCCGAAGAGACCGCCAGCCAGCCCCAGTCGCGATACTCCGTGGTCGCCACCCAATCCAGAAACTCACTGCCCGCGTCGACGATTCCCACATAGGGCATCACCGCATCCCACTCGGCATAGATCGTTTCCGCCCAGACCGGTGTCGGTATCTGCGCATTCCACGGCCAGGCTTTCAGCGGGTCCACCGCACTGGCACAACTGAAAACCGCGAACAACTGCTCCGATGGTTTCAGCGGCTCATCCTTCAACCATTGATCAGGCTGCACAGACACCGTCCTTACAGCGCTCGCATTCTTCGCAGAACGGTGCGTCTCCTTTAAGGCTCATGATTTGCGCAGCAGTCAGAATCGCTGCCGGTGCTGCCATCAGCTTTTCCGGCAAGCCCGGCACTGTCGGCGCGGCGCTCATCGCCGCCATCGGCGCACCACCCACCACAATCGGTACGCTGCTGAAGATCCCGCCGGGGCCGATGTTGATCCATTGCCCGCCCGCCTGGATCGTCGCGCTCGCCCCGCCGTCGATCACCACCTGCTGGCCGGCGCTGACATGAAATTGCGCACTGGCGTTGATCGCCTGATTGCTCACCCGAATGTGCCGATCACCGGTCACCGTGAGGTGGTCATCCTGCTTCACCTCGGTCTGCCGCTGGCCGTGGGTGATGCGCTGCTCATCGGCCTTCAGTTCATGCTTGGCGAGACCGGTCACAACGACACTGCGCTGGTTGTCGACCTGCACCTGCTGATCATTCAACACATGCTGCGTCCAGTTTCGCTGGGCGCGCAGGTAGATTTCCTCTGCGCCCTTGCGATCCTCGATGCGCAATTCGTTGTAACCGCCGCCGCCCGGACTGCTCTGGCTGCGGAAGATGCTGCGGGTCTTGTCGGCTGGTAGATCCAGCGGTATCAGCGTCGCCGCGTTTGGCAGGCAGCCCATGACCAACGGTTTGTCGGCGTCGGAATCGATGAACCCCACCAGCACTTCCATACCGACCCGTGGAATCAGCACGCTGCCGTAACGGTCATGAGCCCAGCCGCTGGCGACCCGCAGCCAACAGCTGGAATGCTCGTTGAGTTCGCCGTCGCGATCCCAGGCCAGTTGCACCTTGACCCGGCCGTACTCGTCGCAATGGATTTCACTGTCTTTCGGGCCGGTGACCACGGCCGGTTGATAACCGAGCATCCGTGGCTTTTCCGGGCCTATCGGTGGGCGGAAGAACACATCCCACGGCGTGGCGAGAAAGGTATTACGGTAACCCTGGAATTCATCGCCATCGCTGGTGACCGATTCCTCCAGCACTTGCGGCTGTCGTCCATGGTGCTCGACAGCAGTCAGCAGCCAGAGATCATTCAAATCCTGGCGCGGATGCTCGGTCAGCTGCAGGAAATGTCCACTGACGAGGGCGGATTGATCGCTGTGGCCCTCGGCCTGACGATAGTCGGCCACATGTCGTTCAAGGGTGCGCTGGGCCAGCTGCTTTCCGGTTTCACGCTCGGTGAACTGGCCGGGAAAGTGGTAATCCTCCAGCACCGGGCGCTGTTCGCTCTCGGCGCGACTTTGCAGCGACAGCCGGGGTTTGCTGAAGTCGTAATCACGCCGTGTGACCACGCTGGTACGAGTCTCAACGCGGAAGGTGAAACGCTTGATCGCCGGTGCCGCCGCTGCCATGCCGCTACCCGGCAGGTACAGCGTCGGCTCGGCCAGACGCGGGAACACGGTCTGATCATCGCCGAACACCAACAGATGTCCATCCGGGCTGTGATGAAAGTGGAAATGAATGCCGACCTCGGCACACAGGCGCTGAATGAACGCCAGATCGCTCTCGGCGTACTGCACGCAATATTCACGGGGCGGGTAATCGCTGCCGAGGCGAAACTCGAAAGCATCGCGCAGGATCGCGTGATCCTTGAGGATCTGCGTCACGATCTGCGGCACGCTTTGTTGCTGGAAGATGCGCTGATTGATCCGGTGACCGAGATAGGCCAGACGCGGAACGAGGCTGACGTGATAGCAGGTCAGACGCTTGCCGGAATCCCCCTGCCCGACCCGATAGATCTGACCATGGATACCGGAACCGTCCTCGTCAAAACCCAGAAACGCCTGACAGTGCAGCAGGCTTTCAAGGTCCAGATCCGGCCGTTCGCTGACCAGCTCCAGGTCGAAGCGAAAGGGTTGGCTGATGGCTTCCTTGCCCGTGAACTCAAGGACTTTGAGATCAAACCGGGCGCCTTCGACGGTCAACGTGAAACGCGGTTGATTGGCAGGCGCGAACATCCGATGTCTCTCTGCAGATTGAGGGCGGGCGATTCTGCATGAGGGGCAAGGGGTGCAGGATGGGTGACCGGAAAATCAGATTTTCCCTACTTGAAACTTCGATCTCCCCTTCAAGAATCGGCGTATTCGACTACAGACTTTTCCTTCAGAAAAATCGCAGGCAATAAAAAACGGCCCATTTCCTATAGGAAACGGGCCGTTTTTTTGTGAGCCTCAGCTCATTTCCATCACTTGTTCAGATGGAAGTCCTTCTCGGCCGCTTCAAAGCGCTGAACCATGCCAGTGCTTGGCTGGCCCATCAGGCTGACCAGGTAGATGGCCAGGCTGGCGAAGATGAAGCCCGGGATGATTTCGTACAGGCCCAGCACTTCGAAGTGCTTCCACACGATCACAGTGATCGCGCCGACCAGGATGCCGGCCAGTGCGCCGTCGCGGGTCATCTTTTTCCAGATCACCGAGATCAGCACGACCGGACCGAAGGCAGCGCCGAAACCGGCCCAGGCGTAGGACACCAGACCCAGCACGCGGTTGTCCGGGTTGGCAGCCATCGCGATGGCGATCAGTGCAACCAGCAACACCATGGCGCGGCCGACCCATACCAGCTCGACTTGCGAGGCGGATTTACGCAGGAAGGTCTTGTAGAAGTCTTCGGTCAGGGCGCTCGAGCACACCAGCAACTGGCAGCTCAGGGTACTCATCACGGCAGCCAGAATCGCCGACAGCAGGACACCGGCAATCCAAGGGTTGAACAGCAGCTTGGCCAGCTCGATGAACACACGTTCGTGGTTTTCGCTCACTGGCATTGCCACATCCGGATTGGCCGAGAAGTAGGCGATACCGAAGAAGCCCACGGCCACGGTGCCGCCCAGGCACAGGATCATCCAGGTCATCGAGATGCGACGGGCGTTGGCGATGGATTTCACCGAGTCAGCGGCCATGAAGCGCGCCAGGATGTGCGGCTGGCCGAAGTAGCCCAGACCCCAGCCCATCAGCGAGATGATGCCGATGAAAGTGGTGCCCTTGAGCATGTCGAAGTTGCTCGGGTCGTTGGCTTCGATGGCCAGGAACGTGGTGTCGACGCCGCCGGTGGCCAGCAGAACGATGACCGGAGTCAGGATCAGGGCGAAGATCATCAGGGTGGCTTGTACAGTGTCGGTCCAGCTCACCGCGAGGAAACCGCCGACGAAGGTGTAGGCAATCGTCGCCGCAGCACCGGCCCACAGCGCCGTCTCGTAGGACATGCCGAAGGTGCTTTCGAACAGACGGGCGCCGGCAACGATGCCGGAAGCACAGTAGATGGTGAAGAACACCAGAATCACTACTGCCGAAATGATCCGCAGCAGACCGCTTTTGTCTTCGAAACGGCTGGCGAAGTAGTCCGGCAGAGTCAGGGCATCGCCGTTGTGTTCGGTTTGAACACGCAGACGGCCGGCGACGAACAGCCAGTTCAGGTAGGCACCGACGATCAGGCCGATGGCGATCCAGCTTTCGGAAAGACCGGACATGTAGATGGCGCCCGGCAGGCCCATCAGCAACCAGCCGCTCATGTCGGAAGCGCCGGCGGACAATGCGGTCACCACGCTGCCCAGGCTGCGTCCGCCCAGAATGTAGTCGGAAAGGTTGTTGGTGGAGCGATAGGCCATGAAGCCGATCAGCACCATTGCTGCGATGTAGATCACGAACGTGATCAGGGTTGGATTGCTTGCGCTCATTACGTACGTGCCCTGGCTTTGTTTTTATGTAGCGGCGGCGGTTGCACCGTTTGCAGACTGACGTCTGACAGACGATTCGCACGGCCACGCATTTATGACCAATGTTTCCCCAGGAAAGCCATTGGCCGGTAAACCGGGTTGTCCCGGTTGCACCTTGGGCGCGAATCCTATGCAACAAAGCAAAACAGGTGCAACCAGTTTCTTGAGAATTAGTTGCACCTACGTCGTTTTTTTGCCTGTAAACCGCCGATTTTGCACTGTTGCGGCGCAGTGACACCCCGCCATCTGCCTTGAAAGCACCTATCTAGAGCGGTCATCGCGAAGCTGAAATTTATTCCTGACAAGTTGCCGAATATTCCGACAAAAAAAGGGTTGCACCCGGTTGCACCTCTTTCGGCTCGCGGCTAATCTTGCCGCCAGCTGTTGTCGCGCAACTGCGGCACCCATGAGGATAAAAATATGGCTACCACCACCCTTGGGGTCAAACTCGATGACCCGACCCGCGAGCGCCTGAAGGCCGCCGCAACCTCGATTGATCGCACGCCGCACTGGCTGATCAAGCAGGCAATTTTCAATTACCTGGAAAAACTCGAGGGTGGTGCAACCCTGACCGAGCTGAACGGTTTGACCGCCAAGGACGCCGACGACGCGGGCGAAGTCCACACCGATCACGCTCATCAATGTTTCCTCGAATTCGCCGAAAGCATCCTGCCGCAATCGGTGCTGCGCGCCTCGATCACCGCCGCTTACCGTCGCCCTGAGCCGGAAGTGGTGCCGATGCTGATCGAGCAGGCTCGCCTGCCGGCGCCGATGGCCGAAGCCACCAACAAACTCGCTGCAACCATCGCGGAAAAACTGCGTAACCAGAAGAGTGCCGGCGGTCGTGCAGGCATTGTTCAGGGTCTGCTGCAGGAATTTTCCCTGTCGTCCCAGGAAGGCGTGGCGCTGATGTGCCTGGCCGAAGCGCTGCTGCGTATCCCGGACAAGGGCACTCGCGATGCACTGATCCGCGACAAGATCAGCACCGGCAACTGGCAGCCGCACTTGGGCAACAGCCCTTCGCTGTTCGTCAATGCGGCGACCTGGGGTCTGCTGCTGACCGGCAAACTGGTCTCCACTCACAACGAAGCCGGCCTGACTTCGTCCCTGAGCCGCATCATTGGCAAGAGCGGCGAGCCGATGATCCGCAAGGGCGTCGACATGGCCATGCGCCTGATGGGCGAGCAGTTCGTGACCGGCGAAACCATCGCCGAAGCCTTGGCCAATGCGAGCAAGTTCGAAGCCAAGGGCTTCCGTTATTCCTACGACATGCTCGGTGAAGCAGCGCTGACCGAACACGACGCCCAGAAGTACCTGGCCTCGTACGAACAAGCCATTCACTCGATCGGTAAAGCGTCCCACGGCCGTGGGATTTATGAAGGTCCGGGCATCTCGATCAAACTGTCGGCCCTGCACCCGCGCTACAGCCGTGCGCAGTACGAGCGCGTGATGGACGAGCTGTACCCGCGCCTGCTGTCGCTGACCCTGCTGGCCAAGCAATACGACATCGGTCTGAACATCGACGCCGAAGAAGCCGACCGCCTGGAGCTGTCGCTGGATCTGCTCGAGCGCCTGTGCTTCGAACCGCAACTGACCGGCTGGAACGGCATCGGTTTTGTGATCCAGGCCTACCAGAAGCGTTGCCCATACGTGATTGACTACGTGATCGACCTGGCTCGCCGCAGCCGTCATCGCCTGATGATCCGCCTGGTGAAAGGCGCGTACTGGGACAGCGAAATCAAGCGCGCCCAGGTCGAAGGCCTGGAAGGCTATCCGGTGTACACCCGCAAGGTGTACACCGACGTTTCCTACATCGCCTGCGCCCGCAAACTGCTGTCGGTACCGGAAGTCATCTACCCGCAGTTCGCCACGCACAACGCCCACACCCTGTCGGCGATTTATCACATTGCCGGTCAGAACTATTACCCGGGTCAGTACGAATTCCAGTGCCTGCACGGCATGGGCGAACCTTTGTACGAGCAGGTTGTAGGCAAGGTTTCCGAAGGCAAGCTGAACCGTCCGTGCCGCGTGTACGCTCCGGTCGGCACCCACGAAACCCTGCTGGCGTACCTCGTACGTCGTCTGCTGGAAAACGGCGCCAACACCTCGTTCGTCAACCGTATCGCCGACCAGTCGATTTCGATCCAGGAACTGGTGGCCGATCCAGTTGCGCAAATCGAGCAGATGGCGACCGTGGAAGGTGGTTTCGGCCTGCCGCACCCGCGCATTCCGCTGCCGCGAGACCTTTATGGTTCCGAGCGCGCCAACTCCAGCGGCATCGACATGGCCAACGAACACCGTCTGGCATCGCTGTCCTGCGCCCTGCTGGCGACCGCGCACAACGACTGGAAAGCCGCGCCGATGCTCGGTTGCACCTCCAGCAACGAAGCGCCGGCCCCGGTGCTGAACCCGTCCGATCTGCGTGACGTGGTCGGCCACGTGCAGGAAGCCACGGTCGAAGACGTCGACAACGCCATTCAATGCGCCCTGAACGCCGCACCGATCTGGCAGGCCACCCCGCCCGCCGAACGTGCGGCGATTCTGGAACGTGCCGCTGACCTGATGGAAGGCGAGATCCAGCCGCTGATGGGCCTGCTGGCTCGCGAAGCCGGCAAGACCTTCGCCAACGCCATCGCCGAAGTCCGCGAAGCCGTCGACTTCCTGCGTTACTACGCGGTGCAGGCGCGCAACGATTTCAGCAACGACGCTCACCGCCCACTGGGTCCGGTGGTGTGCATCAGCCCGTGGAACTTCCCGCTGGCCATCTTCAGCGGTCAGGTTGCCGCCGCACTGGCCGCCGGTAACCCGGTGCTGGCCAAACCGGCCGAACAGACTCCGCTGGTCGCCGCACAAGCCGTACGCTTGCTGCTCGAAGCCGGGATTCCGGAAGGCGTGCTGCAACTGCTGCCGGGTCGCGGCGAAACTGTCGGTGCCGGTCTGGTGGGCGATGAGCGCGTCAAGGGCGTGATGTTCACCGGTTCCACCGAAGTAGCCCGCCTGTTGCAACGCAACATCGCCGGTCGCCTCGACAACCAGGGCCGTCCAATCCCGCTGATCGCCGAAACCGGTGGCCAGAACGCTATGATCGTCGATTCTTCGGCACTGACCGAACAAGTAGTGATCGATGTGGTGTCGTCGGCCTTCGACAGCGCCGGTCAGCGTTGCTCGGCCCTGCGCGTCCTGTGCCTGCAGGAAGATTCCGCTGATCGCGTCATCGAAATGCTTAAAGGTGCGATGGCTGAAAGCCGTCTCGGCAACCCGGAGCGTCTGTCCGTGGACATCGGCCCGGTGATCGACGCCGAAGCCAAGGCCGGCATCGAGAAGCACATCCAGAGCATGCGCGACAAAGGTCGCAACGTGTACCAGGTGGCGATCGCCGATGCCGAGGAAGTCAAACGCGGCACCTTCGTCATGCCGACCCTGATCGAACTGGAAAGCTTCGACGAGCTGCAACGCGAGATCTTCGGCCCGGTGCTGCACGTGGTGCGCTACAAGCGTAAAGAGATCGACCAGTTGATCGCCCAGATCAACGCCTCCGGTTACGGCCTGACCCTCGGCGTGCACACCCGCATCGACGAGACCATCGCCAAGGTGATCGACAACGTCAACGCCGGTAACGTCTACGTCAACCGCAACATCGTCGGTGCCGTGGTCGGCGTTCAGCCGTTCGGTGGCGAAGGCCTGTCGGGTACGGGTCCGAAGGCCGGTGGTCCGTTGTACCTGTACCGCCTGCTGTCGACGCGTCCTACCGACGCCATCGAACAATCCTTCGCACGCGGTGATGCGGCCGTGGCACCGGACGTTCGTCTGCGCGACGCCCTGAGTAAACCGCTGGTTGCCCTGAAAGCCTGGGCCGACAGCAACAAGTTCGCCGATTTGAGCACGCTGTGCGTTCAATACTCGGCGCAATCGCAAAGCGGCATCACCCGCGTGCTGGCCGGCCCGACCGGCGAGAAGAACAGCTACGCGATCCTGCCGCGCGAGCACGTGTTGTGCCTGGCGGACATCGAAGGTGATCTGCTGACCCAACTGGCGGCGGTACTGGCGGTGGGCGGTTCGGCGGTCTGGCCGGAATCCGACGCCAACAAGGCATTGTTCGCACGCCTGCCGAAGGAGATTCAGGCGCGGATAAAACTGGTTTCCGACTGGAACAAGGACGACGTGGTGTTCGATGCAGTTCTGCATCACGGCCATTCCGACCAGTTGCGTGCGGTCTGCCAGCAGATCGCCAAGCGTACCGGCGCCATCGTCGGGGTTCAGGGCCTGTCCCAGGGCGAGACCAACATTGCGCTGGAGCGCCTGGTGATCGAGCGCGCGTTGAGCGTCAACACCGCAGCAGCGGGTGGTAACGCCAGCCTGATGACCATCGGTTAATCGCCGACTCTGTCAGCAGCATAAAAAATGGGCGCCCTCACCGGCGCCCATTTTTTTGGCCTCTCCATCACCGTTATCAATCTTCCTGTTCAGCCTTTATTCGCACGCCTAGACTCGGCCCATTCCAAAAAAAGGTAGGCCGCCATGTCCGAGACGCTGCTCAGTTCCCGCAATCTGGCTTTCGAGCTGTACGAAGTCCTCGATGCCGAGGGCCTGACCCGGCGCGAGCGGTTTGCCGAGCACAACCGCGAAACCTTCGATGCCGCCATCGGCACGGCGCGCAACATCGCCGAGAAGTACTTCGCACCGCACAATCGCAAGGGCGACGAGAACGAGCCGCGCTACGAGAACGGTCAGGCGATTCTGATTCCCGAAGTGAAACCGGCGGTGGATGCCTTCCTCGAAGCCGGATTCCTCAACGCTGCGCGCAGTTTCGACGCTGGCGGCATGCAACTGCCTACATTGTTGTCCCAGGCCTGCTTCGCTCACTTTCAGTCGGCCAACGCCGCTTCGACCTCCTATCCGTTCCTGACCATGGGCGCGGCCAATCTGATCGAAAGTTTCGGCACCGAGGAGCAGAAGCAACGCTTCCTGCAACCGATGATCGATGGCCGTTTCTTCGGCACCATGGCCCTGACCGAGCCCCATGCCGGCTCGTCGCTGTCGGATATTCGCACCCGTGCAGAGCCTGCGTCCGACGGCACTTATCACCTCAAGGGCAACAAGATCTTCATCTCCGGCGGCGATCACCCGCTCTCGGAAAACATCGTGCACATGGTGCTGGCCAAACTGCCGGACGCGCCAGCCGGGGTGAAGGGCATTTCGCTGTTCATCGTGCCCAAGTTTCTGGTCAACGATGACGGCAGTCTGGGCAAGCGCAACGACGTGCTGCTGGCCGGGCTGTTCCACAAGATGGGCTGGCGCGGAACGACGTCCACGGCGCTGAACTTCGGCGATAGCGGCGAGTGTGTCGGCTATCTGGTGGGCAAGCCGCATCACGGTTTGAGCTACATGTTCCAGATGATGAACGAGGCGCGGATCGGCGTCGGCATGGGCGCGGTGATGCTTGGTTATGCCGGCTATTTGTACTCGCTGGAATACGCTCGCGAACGTCCACAGGGCCGAGTGCCGGACAGCAAGGACCCGACGACGGCGCCGGTGGCAATCATTCAGCACGCCGATGTCAGACGCATGCTGCTGACGCAGAAATCCTACGTCGAAGGTGCGTTCGATCTCGGCCTGTATGCGGCGCGACTGTTCGATGACACCACCACACTGGAAACCGAAGCCGAGCGCAAGCAAGCTCACGAGCTACTGGATTTGCTGACACCGATCGTCAAATCCTGGCCATCGGAGTTCTGCCTGAAGGCCAACGAACTGGCGATCCAGATTCTCGGCGGCCACGGTTACACCCGCGAATACCCGGTGGAGCAGTACTACCGCGACAACCGCCTGAACCCGATCCACGAAGGCACCCACGGCATTCAGTCGCTGGACTTGCTGGGACGCAAACTCGCGCAGAACGGTGGCGCCGGGCTCAAGCAACTGATGCGCCTGATCGCCGACACCGCCGAACGCGCGGTGGCGTATGAATCGTTGACCGCACTGCGTGAACCGCTGGAGAAACTGGTCGCGCGTCTGCAGACCGTGACCATTGGCCTGCTGACTGACCTGGCCCAGGGCAAGGTCAACAGCAGCCTGGCGAATTCGGCGCTGTACCTGAAAGTGTTCGGGCATGCAGTGATCGGCTGGCGCTGGCTGGAACAGGCGATTCGCGCCGAGGAAGGGTTGGCCAAGGGCAATGTGGCGGACGCCGACTTCTATAAGGGCAAGTTGCAGGCGGCGCGATATTTTCTGACATGGGAAGTGCCGGGGTGCCAGCATGAGCTGACGTTGCTGGAGACGCGGGATGATACGTGTCTGGCAATGCAGGATGCGTGGTTCTGATACCTTAGCGATCGTTCCCACGCTCCGCGTGGGAACGATCAGCGCCTCTACAGGGAACGATCAGTCAGCTCAGTTTGAACCCACCCATCTGCCGCGCCAGATCATCCGCCAACCGCTGCAACATCTGACAATCCTCACGACAAGCGCGAACCTCCCCCGCCGTGGCCCGCGCCAGATCGGAAATCCCCTGCACATTGCGATTGATCTCTTCGGTCACCGCCGACTGCTCTTCAGTCGCCGTCGCGACTTGATGGTTCATGTCGCTGATGCGTTCGACCTGCCCGGTAATCGCGGTCAGTGACGCCCCGGTACGCTGACTCGATTCAACGCCGGTTCCCGTCGCGGCCTGGCCGGTGCGCATCGATGACACCGCATTCTCCGCACCCTGCTTGAGGCTGCCGATCATCTGCTGAATCTCGTCGGTAGACGCCTGAGTGCGGCGCGCCAGCGTCCGCACTTCATCGGCCACCACCGCAAAACCACGCCCCATATCGCCGGCCCGCGCCGCCTCGATCGCCGCGTTCAACGCCAACAGATTGGTCTGTTCGGACACCCCGCGAATCACCGCCAGTACCTGATCGATCGACGCCACCTGATGCGCCAGCTCACCCACTGCCCCGGCCGCGACGCCGATTTCATCAGACATGCTTTCTATATGGCGAATCGACCCGCCGACCACTTCCCGCGCCTGCATCGCTTCATCGCGAGCGGTTTGCGAGGCGAGCGCCGCATTACCGGCGTTCTGGGCGATCTCCTGCACGGTCAGGCCCATTTCGTGGACGGCGGTGGCGACCATGTCGGTCATTTCCTGCTGGCGACCGGAGCGCTCGGCGGTGTTATCCACAACCCTGGCAACCTGACCGACGGCGACGCGCAGACGCTCGCTGGTGGTCAGCACTTCGCCGATCATCCCGCGCTGGCTGTCGAGGAAACGGTTGAAGCCACGGGCAAGGTCGCCCAGTTCATCGGCGCGACTGGAATCTAACCGATGGGTCAAATCTCCACCACCGCTACCGATTGCTACCAGTGCGGCTGTTACCTGACGAATCGGGCGCACCAATCCCTGGGCCAGCCAGATCACCAGTACCAGGCAAACCAGCGCCACCGCCAGACCGATACCGCTACTCATCCACATCGCCCGCCGGGCTTCGGCGTAGATCTGCGACTGTGGCACTTCGGCCACCAGCGTCCAGCCGAGATCGCGCAAAGGCAGGCTGAAGGCGAGGAAGTCTTCGCCGTCGCGCTGGAAGCTGCTGTTGGTCGCCACTTTATGGCCCATGACCGCTTGCGCCGCATTGGCGCCGATCTGCTCCGTGAGGGTGCGTTTGCCGCTGAACTGCGCCTCGGGATGGACCTGGATCAAACCGTCGGAACGCACAAGATAGACCTTCCCGCGCTCGCCGAAGCTGAAGTTGTGAATCAGCTCGGACAGCTCTTTCATGCTCAATCCAAGCCCCGCCACGCCGACCACTTTGCCGGCCTGCTCGACTTTCAAATCGATGAACAGCGCCAACTCTCCAGTGGCCCCGTCATTGTCGATGTTCAGGGTTCGGGGCTGATTGCTGTCGAGGAAAGAATAAAACCACGCATCGGCCGGTTTGGATCGACTAAGGGTGCGATCCAGGCCTTTTTCGGTGATGTAGTGATTGGATTCCGTGCCGATGATCAGCGCGGTAAACGCCTTGTGTTCGGCGCGGATGCCTTCCAGATATTGCGCGAAGCCTGCCGTTTTAGCGGAATCTTCGCCATTGGCCAGCCAATCGCGGACCATCGTGTTGCTGGCGATGTCTTTGGCGGCGGTGAGGGGCTGAACGAGGATTCGTTCGATGTCGTTGCGCGTCGCTTCGATGCTCGACGGCAACGCCTGTTCGACCAGATAGCTCTGGGCGAGGCGGTTGACCACCAGGGTATAAATGCCAACCACGATCAGGATGCTGACCAGCAGGGCGGTGCCCATGCCGAGGATCAACTGCCATTGAATACTGCGACGCCAGAACTGCATGGAGCACCCCCAAAGAATAAGAGGCTGAAACACTGCAACAGCCGTGCCGATTGTATACAGCGCAATCGACAATCTTATTCTTTGGTTGTGCGCAACCCCATCAACCCTGATTGATGGTCTTGGCGATAGTCTCGACCGTGGCGCTGACTTGCTCTTGGTAACGTTCGAGTTCCTGCTGGTGCTGCTTTTTCATTTCAATCTGCTGCGAGCACAGATTCATCGCCGCCAGCACCAGCAGGCGGTCGCCGATCAGCGTCGGGTATTTGCGTTTGGTGTCGGCCAGTGCGGCCTTGAGCATCAATGCGGCGTCCAGCAGGGTCTGTTCTTCCCCGGCCGGTGCCTTGATCGAATAGTCCTCCCCGAGAATGGAGATGACTTTTACCCCTGCTGTGCCGTGGTTCATGCGCTGACAGGACCTGCATTGACGCGATCAACCAGGGCCTGGATGCGTGCGGCGGTGGCGCCGTGCTTTTCTTCCTGTTCCATCAGGCTCAGTTGCAGGCTCTCGTTTTCATCCTTGGCCTGGGCCAGTTCCGTGGACAGGGTCTGGTTGGTTTCCGACAGGGTCTGGTTCTGTTGCACCAGATCGCTGACGAGCTGTTCCAATTGGCTGAGGGATGCTTCCAACATTTTGATCTTCCAGGGCTTTTTCAAAGGGCGCGTACGATAAAGAAAAGTCGTCGTGGATGCCAGGATTAAACCGGCGCAAGGCCTTGATTTTCCTGGCAGTCGACCATTCCTGCGAGTGTTAGAGACTGTGATCTGCCGATCTGGTTCCTGCACTTCGTCGCCCGCCCCCTTATGCGACAAATACGCGCACCGCCTCAAGACTTTAGTCGTATGACCGATAAGTCATCCAACAGCAGTCTCAGCCCGCATGGATGCGGCCCTTCCTCGGTATCCGCCACATGTCTCTTCGCAATATGAATATCGCCCCCCGGGCGTTCACCGGTTTCGCCCTGATCGGCGGCCTGATGCTGATCCTCGGTGTGTTCGCCCTGAACCAGATGAGCAAGATCCGCGGCGCCGCCGAAAACATCACCACCACCAGCGTGCCGAGCATCAAGAACCTCGACGAGTTCACCCAGTTGACCCTGCGTCTGCGGGTGCTGTCGTACCGCTTGCTGGTGAACCGTGAGCCGGACGTCCAGCAGAAAACCGTCGAGCTGCTGGAAATGCGCAACCAGCAGATCCGCAAGGCCCAGACCGACTACGAGCCGCTGATCGGCAGCCCGCAGGAACGTGCGGCCTACGATCAATACGTGCAGTTGCTGGGCCAGTACCGCCAGATCGAAGACCGGATGAAAACCCTGTCGCGCAACAACCAGGTGGATGAGCTGCGCAACCTGCTGAACACCGAATTGCTGAACAACTCCGAAGCAATGAACACCGTGCTCAACCGCCTGATGCAGATCAACGGCGAGCAGATCAGCCAGACCAACCAGCAAGCCGCCGAGCAGTTTTCTTCGGCCTTCAATCTGGTGGTGACACTGCTGGTGATCGCGACCGGCCTTACCTTCCTCTTTGCCTGGCTACTGACCCTGAGCATCACCAAGCCGATCTCGAAAGCACTGGATGCCGCGGAAACCATCGCCGAAGGCAACCTGACCCAGCCGATCCACGTTGACGGCACCGACGAAGCCGGGCGCCTGCTGGCGGCCATGGCCAAGATGCAGTCGAAGCTGCGCGACACCCTGCAGCGAATTTCCGGCTCGGCCACACAACTGGCGTCCGCTGCCGAAGAGCTGAACAGCGTCACCGACGAAAGCGCCCGTGGCCTGACCCAGCAGAACAACGAAATCGAACAGGCCGCCACGGCAGTCAACGAGATGACCAGCGCCGTGGAAGAGGTCGCACGCAACGCCGTCAGCACCTCGGAAGCCTCGAAGAACGCCACCACCTCCGCCGGCGACGGCCGCGATCTGGTGCAGGAAACTGTCAGCGCCATCGAACGCATGAGCGCCGACGTGCAGAGCACTGCGACCCTGATTGGCGATCTGGCCAACGAATCCCGCGACATCGGCAAAGTGCTGGACGTGATCCGTGGTCTGGCCGATCAGACCAACCTGTTGGCGCTCAACGCCGCTATCGAAGCAGCCCGTGCCGGTGAAGCCGGTCGTGGTTTTGCCGTGGTGGCCGACGAAGTCCGTGCTTTGGCGCACCGCACCCAGCAGTCGACCAGCGAAATCGAACGCATGATCGGCAGCATCCAGAGCGGCACCGAACACGCGGTGGATTCGATGCGCAACAGCACCGAACGCGCCGAATCGACCCTGAACATCGCCCGTGGCGCCGGCCTGTCGCTGGACACCATCAACACCGCCATCGTCGAGATCAACGAGCGCAACCTGGTGATCGCCAGCGCTGCCGAAGAACAGGCGCAGGTAGCGCGGGAAGTGGACCGCAACCTGGTGAACATCCGCGATCTGTCGGTGCAATCGGCAACCGGCGCGAATCAGACCAGTGCGGCGAGCAACGAGCTGTCGCGCCTGGCGCTGGATCTGAACAATATGGTTGGGCGGTTCAGCCTGTAACCTTCCACATGGCTGATCGTTCCCACGCCTGTGGGAACGATCTTGCACTCCGCGCAAAAACCTTTTTGACAGCATCACATTTCAACAGGTTAGAATCGCTGGCACGCAGACTGCATGGTCAGTTTGTGCCCGTCTTTCCGCTTCTGGAGTACTGCCTTTGAATGCGACGACCATCAACAGCCTGTTCTTGATCGGCGCGTTGCTGGTAGGTGCGAGCATTCTTGTCAGTTCCCTTTCGTCGCGTCTCGGCATCCCGATTCTGGTGATCATCCTCGCGGTCGGCATGACTGCCGGGGTCGATGGCGGCGGCATCATTTTCGATAACTACCCGACGGCCTATCTGGTCGGCAACCTCGCACTCGCGGTGATTCTGCTCGACGGCGGCTTGCGCACCCGGGTGTCGAGTTTCCGCGTGGCCCTGTGGCCGGCCTTGTCGCTGGCCACGGTCGGCGTCCTTATCACCACCGGCCTCACCGGCATGGCTGCCGCGTGGCTGTTCGACCTGAATCTGATTCAGGGCCTTCTGATCGGCGCCATCGTCGGTTCCACAGACGCCGCGGCGGTGTTCTCGCTACTCGGCGGCAAGGGCCTGAACGAGCGGGTGACCGCCAGTCTGGAAATCGAATCCGGCAGCAACGACCCGATGGCGGTGTTCCTCACCGTGACCCTGATCGACATGCTCGCCAGCGGCCAGACCGGCCTGCACTGGAACCTGCTGACCCACCTGATCCGCGAGTTCGGTATCGGTGGCGTGATCGGCCTCGGCGGCGGCTGGCTGATGCTGCAACTGGTCAACCGGATCAACCTCGCCACCGGCCTCTATCCGATCCTGGTGATAGCTGGCGGTCTGGTGGTGTTTGCCCTGACCAACGCCCTGCATGGCAGCGGCTTCCTCGCCGTGTACCTGTGCGGCCTGGTGATCGGCAACCGTCCGGTGCGCAGCCGCCACGGCATCCTGCACATGCTCGATGGCATGGCGTGGCTGGCGCAGATCGGCATGTTCCTGGTGCTGGGTTTGCTGGTCACTCCGCATGACTTGCTGCCGATCGCGTTGCCGGCCCTGGGTCTGGCGCTGTGGATGATTCTGTTCGCGCGGCCGCTGTCGGTGGTGGTCGGGTTGCTGCCGTTCAAGGCATTCCATGGTCGCGAAAAGGCCTTCATTTCCTGGGTCGGCCTGCGTGGCGCGGTACCGATCATTCTGGCGGTGTTCCCGCTGATGGCCGGCCTGCCGAATGCGCAGTTGTACTTCAACCTAGCGTTCTTCATCGTGCTGGTGTCGCTGCTGGTGCAGGGCACGAGCCTGCCGTGGGTGGCCAGACTGCTCAAGGTAACGGTCCCGCCGGAGCCCGCGCCGATCTCCCGCTCGGCACTGGAAGTGCACATCACCAGCGAGTGGGAACTGTTCGTTTACAAGCTCGGTGCGGAGAAATGGTGCATCGGTTCCCCCCTGCGCGAGCTGAAAATGCCCGAAGGCACCCGTATCGCCGCCCTGTTTCGCGGTCAGCAACTGCTCCATCCGTCGGGTAGTACGGTGCTGGAAGTCGATGATTTGCTGTGTGTTATCGGCCATGAACACAACCTGCCGGCCCTTGGAAAACTGTTCAGCCAGGCGCCGCAACGAGGCCTCGACCTGCGCTTCTTCGGCGACTTCGTACTCGAAGGAGACGCCCAGCTCAAAGCGGTTGCGGCCCTCTACGGCCTGTCGGCCGAGGGCATCGATCCGGACATGACCCTGGGCCACTTCATCGCCCAGAAAGTCGGCGGTGCACCGATCGTTGGCGACCAGGTGGAATGGAACAACACCCACTGGACGGTGGCGGTCATGGACGGGAACAAGATCGCCAAAGTGGGCGTCAGATTCCCCGAAGGAAGTCGCCCGGGGCCCGGGCTCTTCCTCTAAACTGCCTCCACTCTCACTTGCTTGACCGGTCTCTATGCCTACCCTGCGCTCCTTTTTCCTCGCGGCCCTGCTGGGCCTGAGTCTCACTGTCGGCCCGCTGCAGGCCGCAGAACCGCCGTCCAGCGAAGCCGTGCAGGCAAACCTGGACAAGCTCACCGACAGCAAACTGCCCGAGGCCGACAAAAAGACCCTGCAAACGCTCCTGCAAAACACGCTGAACCAGCTCAACAACCGGCGTGACTACGATCAGAAGCTGATTGACCTCAAGCAGCAACTGGCCACAGCGCCGAAACAGACCATCGAGAACACCCGCGAACTGGCACGCCTCAAGGCCACGGCCGTGGTACCGGTAGCGCAGCGCTTCACCAAAGAAAACATCCAGCAACTGGAGCAGATACTCACCGAGCGCTCGACCCAGCAAAGCGACCTGCAAAAAGCCCTGGCCGACGCCAACAGCCTGATCATCACCGCCCAGACCCGTCCGGAGCGCGCCCAGGCAGAAATCGCCAGCAGCCAGACACGCATCCAGCAGATCAACAGCATCCTCAAGACCGGCAAGGACAGCGGCAAGACCCTGAGCGCCGAGCAACGCGACCTGCTCAACGCCGAGCTGGCAGCACTCAATGCACTGATCCCGTTGCGCCGCCAGGAACTGGCCGGCAACAACCAGTTGCAGGATCTGGGCAACAGCCAGCATGACCTGCTCACGGAAAAATCCGACCGGCTGGACCACGAGATTCAGGAACTGCAGACCCTGATCAACCAGAAGCGTCTGACCCTGTCTCAGGAAACCGTGACGCAGCAGTCGATCGAGGCTCAGAAGTCCGGCAGCAGCACCCTGCTCGCCACTGAAAGCGCGGCCAATCTCAAACTCTCCGACTACTTGCTCAAAAGCACCGACCGCCTCAACGAGCTGACCCAGCAGAACTTGCAGACCAAGCAACAACTGGACAGCGTGACCCAGAGCGATTCGGCCCTCGACGAGCAGATCAACGTGCTCAAGGGCAGCCTGCTGCTGTCGAAAATTCTCTATAAACAAAAGCAGGCGCTGCCACGCCTCAAAGTCGACCGAGACCTGGCGGACCAGATCGCCGACATTCGCCTGTACCAGTTCGAAATCAACCAACAGCGCGAACAGTTGAGCAATCCGGCGACTTACGTCGACAACCTGCTGTCCACCCAGCCGCCGGAGCAAGTCACACCACAACTGCGCAAGAGTCTGCTGGAGCTGGCCAACACCCGTGTCGATCTGCTGGAGCGGCTGAGTCGCGAATTGAGCGCGATGCTCAATGAATCGATCACCCTGCAACTGAACCAGAAGCAACTGCTGAGCACCGCGCAAAGCCTGCGCGCGACCCTCGACGAACAGATGTTCTGGATTCCCAGCAACAAGCCGCTGGACTCAGAGTGGCTGCGCGGTGTGCCGGAGCGCCTGAAACGCCAGATCGACACCCTGCCGCTGGCCTCCAGCCTCAGCGAACTGACCGACGGTCTGACCCAGCGCCCGCTGTTGTTCCTGCCACTGGCGCTGCTGATCGGCGCCTTGCTGTGGCGGCGCAAGCAGCTGTATGCACGCCTGAACAAGGTTCACCAGGACATCGGCCACTTCAAGCGCGACAGCCAGTGGCACACGCCGCAGGCGATCCTGATCAACATCCTGCTGGCGATGCCGGTGGCGCTGGGCCTCGCCTTGTGCGGGCTGGCGCTGCAGATCGACGCCCGAGGACAGAACGCCAACATGGGCGCCGCCCTGCTGCAAATGGGCCAGGCGTGGCTGGTGTTCTACACCGCTTATCGGATCCTTGCGCCGGGCGGTGTGGCTGAACTGCACTTCCGCTGGGAGAAGCCGCAGGTTGAATTCCTCCAGGGCTGGGTGCGGCGTCTCGGCCTGGTGGTCATGGCTCTCGTGGCGGTGGTGGCAGTCGCCGAGCTGCAACCGGCGGCGCTGGCCGATGACGTCATCGGCATGCCGGTGGTGCTGACTTGCTACGCGCTGATGGCGTGGTTGCTCAGTCGCCTGCTGATCAGTAGCCCGACCCACGAAAACGCCTCGCTGTTCCGCAAGGCCGTGGGGATCATGTTCACCCTGCTGCCCATCGCGCTGTTTGTCGCGGTGTGCTTCGGCTACTACTACACCGCGCTGAAACTCAGCGACCGTTTGATCAACACGCTGTACCTGCTGATGTTCTGGCTGGTGATCGAGGCGACTTTCGTCCGTGGTCTGGCGGTTGCGGCTCGGCGTCTGGCCTACCAGCGCGCCCTGGCCAAACGTCAGGCAGCCAAAGAAGCCGGCGACGGCGAAGCGGTGATCGAAGAACCGACCCTCGACATCGAGAAGGTCAACGAACAGTCCCTGCGCCTGATACGCCTGGCCCTGCTCGGCGGTTTCATCGCCGCGCTGTACTGGGTCTGGGCCGACCTGATCACGGTGTTCTCGTACCTCGACAACATCACCCTCTACGAATACACCAGCGGCACCGGCGCCAACATGAGCATGGTGCCGATCAGCATCGGCGACATGCTCGGCGCGCTGATCATCATCGGCATTACCTTTGCGCTCGCACGCAACCTGCCAGGCCTGCTTGAAGTATTCGTGCTGTCGAAACTCAATCTGGCCCAGGGCAGCGCCTACGCGACTACCACGTTGTTGTCCTACGTGATCGCCGGGGTCGGTTTCGTCTCGACCCTGTCGACCCTCGGCGTGAGCTGGGACAAGTTGCAATGGCTGGTGGCGGCACTGTCGGTCGGCCTCGGTTTCGGCATGCAGGAGATCTTCGCGAATTTCATCTCCGGCATCATGATCCTGTTCGAACGCCCGGTACGGATCGGCGACACCATCACCATTGGCAATCTGTCGGGCACCGTGAGCAAGATCCGCATCCGCGCCACGACCATTACCGACTTCGACCGCAAGGACATCATTGTCCCGAACAAGACGTTCATCACCGGGCAACTGATCAACTGGTCGCTGACCGACACCATTACCCGGGTGACGCTGAAACTCGGCGTGGATTACGGTTCCGATCTGGATCTGGTCAAGGAACTGCTGCTCAAGGCCGCCCGGGAAAACCCGCGCGTACTCAAAGAACCCGAGCCGCACGTGTACTTCCTCAACTTCGGCGAAAGCACTCTCGATCATGAGCTGCGTATGCATGTGCGCGACCTCGGTGATCGCAACCCGGTGATCGACGAGGTCAACCGCTTCATCAACCGCGAGTTCAAGAAACAGCACATCAACATCTCGTTCCGGCAGATGGAGGTGTACCTGAAGAACCTCCACGGTCAGGAGTACAAACTGGTGCCGGTCGAAGACGACAGCAAAACCACCGTACCCGTCAGCGACGAGCAAAAACCGCTGCAAGAGCCGCCGCCCGCCAAACTCGACTAACCCGACCATTCCCAGCAGAATGCTCGGACATTCTGCTGGAGCCGGCCCTTGAAAGCCCTCGACGAACTGACCTTCGATAACTGCTTCGCCCGCCTGGGCGACGCGTTCTCGGCCCATGTGCTGCCCGAACCGATTGACAATCCGCGACTGGTGGTTGCCAGCCCGGCGGCCCTGGCGCTGCTGGATCTGGAACCGGCGACGGCCAACACCCAGGAGTTCGCTGAACTGTTCGGCGGGCACAAGTTGTGGGCCGATGCGGAGCCGCGGGCGATGGTCTATTCCGGGCATCAGTTCGGCGGCTACACCCCGCAACTGGGCGATGGTCGCGGGCTGCTGCTGGGCGAGGTCTACAACGCCGCTGGCGAGCACTGGGACTTGCACCTCAAGGGCGCCGGGCAGACACCGTTTTCGCGCATGGGCGATGGTCGTGCCGTGCTGCGTTCGTCGATCCGTGAATTTCTCGCATCCGAAGCGCTGTATGCGCTGAACATCCCGTCTTCACGTGCCGCGTGCGTGATCGGTTCCGATACCCCGGTCTGGCGCGAAAAGCAGGAACGCGCCGCAATGGTGCTGCGCCTGGCGCCAAGCCACATCCGCTTCGGCCATTTCGAATATTTCTATTACACCAAGCGTCCCGAGCAGCAGAAGTTGCTCGCCGAACACGTGTTGGCGATGCACTTCCCCGAGTGCCTGGAACAGCCGGAACCGTACCTGGCGATGTTCCGCGAAATCGTCGAGCGCAACGCCGAACTGATCGCCAAGTGGCAGGCCTACGGTTTCTGCCACGGGGTGATGAACACCGACAACATGTCGATCCTCGGCATCACCTTCGACTTCGGCCCGTTCGCTTTTCTAGATGACTTCGACGCGAACTTCATCTGCAACCACTCTGATGATCAGGGTCGTTACTCGTTCAGCAATCAGGTGCCCGTCGGCCAGTGGAACCTCAGCGCCCTGGCCCAGGCCCTGACGCCGTTCATCAGCGTCGAAGCCTTGCGCGAAACCCTTGGCCTGTACCTGCCACTGTTCCAGGCGCACTACCTCGACCTGATGCGCCGCCGTTTAGGCCTCACCACGGCCGAGGACGACGACCAGCAATTGCTGGAGCAACTGCTGCAACTGATGCAGAACAGCGGCGTCGACTACACGCTGTTTTTCCGTCATCTGGGCGAAGAATCCGCAGACCAGGCGGTTGCCCGGTTGCGCGATGACTTTGTGGATATCCGAGGTTTCGATGCCTGGGGCGAGCGCTATGTCGACCGTGTCGCACGCGATGGCGCCACCGATCAGGAACAGCGCCGCGCGCGGATGCACGCGGTGAACCCGCTGTACATCCTGCGCAATTACCTGGCGCAGAAGGCGATTGATGCTGCCGAGCAAGGCGACTACTCAGAAGTGCGTCGTCTGCATGCGGTGTTGAGCAATCCATTCGAGGAACAGCCTGGAATGGAAAGCTATGCGGAACGGCCGCCGGAGTGGGGCAAGCATCTGGAGATCAGTTGTTCATCGTGAGTGCGACGACTTGAACCTTGATAATCGATCCGTACGGCTCCAGATCAGCCGTACGATCACACTCTTTTCATCGAGCCCGACATGACCGACCCACTCCTCATCCCCTGCCCCTCCTGCAACGGCCTCAACCGCATTCCCGCCGAGCGCCTCGGCGACCACCCGAAATGCGGGCGCTGCAAGTCCGAGGTGCTGTTGAACAAGCCGTTCGAACTCACGCAAAGCGATTACGCCAGCCAGATCAAGGGCGATCTGCCGTTGCTGGTGGACGTGTGGGCGGACTGGTGCGGGCCGTGCAAGTCGTTTGCGCCGGTGTTCGAGCAGGCGGCGGCGCAACTGGCGGGCAAATGCCGGCTGGCCAAGCTGGACAGTGAAGCCAATCAGCAGTTGTCGGCGCAGTTGGGGATTCGCTCGATTCCGAGCCTGATTCTGTTCAAAAACGGTCGTGAGGTGGCGCGGCAGAGCGGGGCGTTTCCGCTGCCGCAACTGATGGCGTGGCTGCGCAGCCAAGGCATCTGACACACCATCAGCCATGTGGGAGCTTGCTCCCACATGGTTTTTTTCAGGCGTCTTCGAGCAGGTTGTGCAGCTCGACGAACTGCTGCGTCAGCTTGTGCCGCGGGTCGAGGTGGATCAGCGGTGTGCTGGCCTGGTGCGATTCGCGCATGCGTACCGAGCTGGCAAGGTACACCGGCAGCACCGGCAACCCTTCGGCGATCAATTCGTCGAGCATCTGCTGTGGCAGGCTGGCCCGGGCCTGGAACTGATTGACCACAATGCCTTCGACTTCCAGGCCTTCGTTGTGGTCGTCCTTCAACTCTTCGATCTCCGACATCAGCCCGTACAGCGCCTGACGGGAAAAGCTGTCGCAATCGAAGGGAATCAGCACACGATCAGCGGCAATCAGCGCGGATACCGCATAAAAGTTCAAGGCTGGCGGGGTATCGAGGTAGATGCGGTCGTATTCGCCGTCCAGCTCTTCCAGCAACTTACGCAGCTTGTTGATCTTGTGCTTGGCCTCGAGCTTGGGCTGCAGGTCGGCCAGTTCCGCCGTAGCGGTGATGATGTGCAGATTGTCGAACGGGGTTTCGTAGATATCCGCCTGGTTCTTCTTCGAAAACGGGCCCGAAGACAGGGTCTGCTTGAAGAAGTCGGCGATGCCCATCGGAATGTCATTACCGGTGAGCCCGGTCAGGTACTGAGTGGAGTTGGCCTGGGCATCGAGGTCTACCAACAGCGTGCGATAACCCTCGCTGGCGCTGACCGCCGCCAGATTGCAGGCGATGCTGGATTTGCCCACGCCACCTTTCTGATTGAACACCACGCGCCGCATGACAAAACCTCCGTGTATCAAAGAATGACCGAGTGTAGTAGTGCCCGGCCCCGCTTCGCTACCTTCGCGGACACGGACTACAGGGTCAGGCGCAAATATCTCAATAGTCACGGCGCAAATGCTGCCTTCGACCGCCGATATGCCCGACAGACAATCCCTTCACAATCCGGATAATGGCCAAATGATATTTTTTGCCATGTACCCTTTGGTCCATTTCAGAGCGCAAAATGTAACCAGCATTTGCTACACACTCGTCGCACCGGGATAATGCGCGCCACCCGGCGCCAAGCACCACGCCACTTTCGGCAAGGTCAGCTCCTCTGTGGCTTTGGCAGAACCGCGTCAAAAACAGCCCGCAGGGGCGGGATGAATGTCCGTGATCAACTTCAACATCGCCCAATGGCGCGCCTGGGCTCCCGGGCTCGACAGCGTGGACGCCTGGCAAGCCTGGAGCCGACAGCCGATCGTGCTCCCGAGCAGCGATGCCGCGCCCGATGTGTCGTTCCTTCCCGCGATGCAGCGCCGCCGACTCAGCCGCCTGGCGCGGATGGCCTTCAGTGTCGGCTGGCCACTGGCCGACGGTCGGGAAAACCTGCCACTGGTGTTTGTGTCCCGCCACGGTGAAACCCCGCGTACGTTCGACATCCTCAGCGACCTGGCCAACGAGCAACCGCTTTCACCGACCCAATTCAGCCTCTCCGTGCACAACGCAATTATCGGCCTGTGGTCGATCATGCGCGGCGAAACCAGCGAAATGACGGCCCTCGCCGCCGCTGGCGACGGCCTCGAACACGGCGTGCTGGAAGCCGCCGCCCTGCTGGACGAAGGTGCTCCAGCGGTACTGTTGGTGATCACCGAAGAACAACCGCCCGCCGCCTATTCGGCGTGGATCGATGACGTGCCGTTTCCGTATGCGGTCGGCTTGCTGCTGACCCCCGGTACCGACTGGCGGCTGACCCTGAACAGCGCCCCCGAAGCACTGTCCAAAGCGCAATGGCCCCACGCGCTGCACCTGCTGCAAACCCTGCTCGGCCAGCAAACCCTTTGCCAACATGCCTGGAAAAATCGTGTATGGACCTGGCAACGCAACCCGTGACCGAAAAAAACCGCGACGCCTACTACTGGCGTCTGCTGGCCACCGCCACCAGCTTCGCCCTGTTCGGGCTGGGCGGGCTGTGCCTGCGCCTGTTGGTTTTTCCGCTGCTGGGCTGCCTGCCGGGCGACGCTAAAACCCATCGCGAGCGGGCGCGGCAGACCGTCAGTCGACTGTTCTGGTTTTTCGTCCGGTTCATGGCCCGCACCGGCGTGTTGACCTATGACATCCAGGGCGCCGAACGCCTCGGCCGGCCGGGACAGATGATCATCGCCAACCACCCGTCTTTGATCGATGTGGTGTTCCTGATCGGCCTGGTGCGCCACGCCAATTGCGTGGTGAAGAAAAGCCTGTGGGAAAACCCTTTCACCCGCGGCCCGCTGCGCAGCACCGAATACATCAGCAACGACGGCAGCATGGAAATGCTCGATGCCGCCGCCGGCGCATTGCAGGATGGCCAGACCCTGATCATTTTCCCGGAAGGCACGCGTACTCAGCCCGGCCAGGCCCCGGCCTTTCATCGGGGGGCAGCGGCCATCGCGCTGCGCGGTGCGAAAATCCTGACTCCGGTCATCATCAAGGTCAGCCCGACCACTTTGACCAAGGCCGAGCCGTGGTATCGCATCCCGAGCCGCCGTGTTCACTTCAGTTTTCGCGTCGGGGCCGATATAGACCCACAGACCTTTACCGCACAAGGCCCTGCACCGCAGGCCTCGCGCAAGCTCAACGACTTTCTGCACCATTTTTTTATCAAGGAGCTCGCCGAAGATGAGCGATCTGCACCGTGAGATAAAACTGCTGATCATCGACGCCCTGGGCCTCGAAGACATCAGCGTCGACGACATCGGCGACGACCAGACGCTGTTCGGCGAGGGCCTGGGCCTGGATTCCGTCGACGCCCTGGAGCTTGGCCTGGCGATCCAGAAAAAGTACGGCATCAAGATCGACGCCGACGCCAAGGACACCCGCAACCATTTCACCAACGTGGCGAGCCTTGCGGCGTTCGTCACGGCAAAACAGGCAGCTTGAGACCGGACCATGCAAACTCGTGACGACATCTTCAACACCCTGCGCGATGCCCTGGTCGAGCTGTTCGAACTGGACCCGGCCCGTGTGAGCCTGGAATCGAACCTGTATCAGGATCTGGAAATCGACAGCATCGACGCCGTCGACCTGATCGACCACATCAAGCGCCAGACCGGCAAGAAAATCGCCGCCGAGGAATTCAAGTCGGTGCGCACCGTCGGCGACGTGGTCGAGGCGGTCTACCGTCTGGTTCAACCGGCCGCATGAGCCGATTGATCGGCCTCGGCCTGCTGCTTGCGGGCCTGTTGTATCCCTTTGCGGTGTATTTCGGCATGGAGCACTTTGCGCCGTGGCAGTTCGGCCTGCTGCTGGGCAGCCTGTGGCTGGCCCGCGCGCTGACCGGCGAGCGCAAGCCCGGCAGCCTGTGGATGGCTTGCGTGGCGATCATTTTCTGCCTGCTGCTGGCGCTGTTCGACAGCCCTCTGTTACTGCGCTGGTACCCGGTGCTGATCAGCGGCTTCATGTTGATACTGTTCAGCCTGAGCCTGAAATATGGCCCGCCGATGGTCGAGCGTATGGCGCGAATTCGCGAGCCGCAACTGCCGCCCGAAGCGATCCGCTACACCCGCCAGGTCACCGTGGCCTGGAGCGTGTTCTTTTTCTGTAACGGCTTGTGCGCGGCCCTGCTGACCCTTTGGGCGCCGCTGCACTGGTGGATGTTGTACACCGGCCTGATCTCTTACGGATTGATCGGCCTGATGTTTGCCATTGAATGGCTGATACGACAACGGGTAAGAGGTCACCCATGAACTGGATAAAACTTGAGCAGCTGTTGCTCAAGGATCTGCCGCAGCGCGCCGTCACCGTCGCGCCGGCACTCGATCACGCACAACTTCGCGAACAGGCCCTGAGCCTGGCGGCCGGCCTGCAAGCCAAAGGTGTGCAGCGAATCGCCGTACATCTGGAAGATGCCGTAGCACTGGCCGTCACCCTGCTCGGTGCCTGGCGTGCCGGCGTCAGCGTATTGCTGCCTTCGGATCTGCAAGCGCAGACCCGCCAGCGCTGGTCGCAAGAGGTCGACCTGTGGCTGACCGATCACGCAGACGACACGCAACTGAGCGATTTGCAGCACACCGCACTGACGGGTGCCGAACTGGATCTCGACCAGTGCCGCCTGAGCCTGTGCACCTCCGGCTCCAGCGGCGAGCCCAAACGCATCGACAAATCCCTGCGACAACTGGCCAACGAAGTCCAAGCCCTGGAGCAACTGTGGGGCGCGGATCTCGGCGAGGCCTGCATCATCGGCAGCGTCGCTACCCAACACATTTACGGCCTGTTGTTCCGTGTGTTGTGGCCACTGTGTGCCGGGCGCCCATTCCTGCGCAAACAACTGGCCTTTCCCGAAGACATGCAGCGCGCCAGCCGCGAACACCCGGCCTTCGCCTGGGTGGCCAGCCCGGCGCTGCTCAAACGCATGGGCGACAACCTCGACTGGCCGGCCCTGAGCGCCGTGCGCCGGGTGTTTTCCTCCGGCGGCGCGCTGCCGGCAGATGCTGCGCAGAGACTGCACCAGCGCTTGCAGCAGTGGCCGACGGAAATTCTCGGCAGCTCGGAGACCGGCGGCATCGCCTGGCGTCAGGGCCGACAGCTGTGGCAACCGTTCGCCGGTGTCGAGCTGAGCCAGGACGGCGACGGCGCACTGCTGATCGCGTCACCGTACCTGCCCGCCGGACATGTCGAACACACGGCGGATGCCGCACGCATCGAAGCCGATGGTCGCTTCGAACTGCTCGGGCGGCTGGACCGGATCGTCAAACTGGAAGAAAAGCGTATCTCCCTGCCGATGCTGGAACAGGCCCTGGTCGCCCACGACTGGGTCGCCGAAGCGCGGCTCGGTGTGGTTCAGGAAAACCGTGCGTCTCTCGGCGCCTTGCTGGTGCTCAGCGAATCAGGCCTGTTTGCCTTGCGCGAACACGGCCGCCGCAGCCTCACCGAAACCCTGCGCCGTCACCTCGGCGAACATTGCGAAGCCCTCGCCCTGCCCCGGCGCTGGCGCTTGCTGCGACAACTGCCGCTGAACCCTCAGGGCAAGTTGCCTCAGGCCGACGTCGAAGCGCTGCTGCTGGCACCGCGCCCGAAGGCTCCGGAGGTTCTGGAACAGACCGAAACCGAGGGCGAATGGAGCCTGCAACTGAGCGTGCCTCCAGACCTTGCCTACTTCAGCGGTCACTTCCCCAAGGCCCCGGTGTTGCCTGGCGTGGTGCAGGTCGAGTGGGCGCTGAACCTTGGTCGCCAACTGTTGAACCTGTCCGGCGCGTTCGTCGGCATGGAAGTGCTGAAGTTCCAGCAACTGGTGCGCCCTGGTGATGAAGTCCAGCTGCACCTGCGTTTCGACCCCGAACGCGGCAAGCTGTATTTCGCCTACCGCAACGACACCGCGACCTGCTCCAGCGGGCGGATTCTGTTGGGGACAGACGATGCATAACCCTTGCGCAGTCATCCCGGTCTACAACCACGAAACCGCGATTGCCACCGTAATCGATGCCCTGCTCGCCCAAGGCTTGCCATGCATTCTGGTGGACGACGCCAGCAGCAAATCCTGCGCAGCCGTGCTGGATGTTCTGGCCGAACGCGAGCGGGTGTATCTGGTACGCCTCACCACCAATCAGGGCAAGGGCGGCGCGGTGATGACCGGACTGCGTGAAGCCGCACGACTGGGCTTCACTCATGCCTTGCAGGTCGATGCCGACGGTCAGCACGACTTGCAGGACGTCAGCCGCTTCATCGAAGAATCCCGCGCCCATCCGCGTGCGCTGATCTGCGGTTATCCGCTGTACGACGCCAGCGTCCCCAAGGGGCGCCTGTACGCCCGTTACCTGACTCACGTGATGGTGTGGATCAACACCCTGTCGCTGCAGATCCGCGATTCGATGTGCGGTTTACGCGTTTATCCGCTGGAACCGACCCTGGCGCTGATCGACTCGGCGCGAATCGGCAAGCGCATGGATTTCGACTCGGACATTCTCGTGCGCCTGTCTTGGCGCAACCAGCCGATGCGCTGGTTGCAAACCCGTGTGCACTACCCGCTGGACGGCGTTTCGCACTTTCGGATGTTCCACGACAACCTGTTGATTTCGAGCATGCACACACGCCTGTTCTTCGGCATGTTGCTGCGCTCGCCCGTGATCCTCTGGCGACGGTGGCGCGCATGACGGTCGAAACCGACAAGAAGCACTGGGCCGACCGCGAAGAGCGCGGCAGTTTCCTGCTGATGAAGTTCACCGCGTTCGCCGCCAAGGTCCTTGGCCGGCGTCTGCTGAGCCCGTTGTTGTACGGCATCGTCCTGTACTTTTTCCTGTTCGGCCGCACAGCCCGGCGCAGTGCCTGGCAGTATCAGCAACGCCTCGCCGACTGGAGCGGCCACCACGAGTTGCGTCCGAGCCTGTGGCGCGTGTTCGGCCAGTTCATGGCGTTCGCCGATTCGTTGCTCGACAAGCTCGATGTGTGGAACCGCAAGCTGCGCATCGAGCAGATCGAAATCATCGACCCGGCGCTACTGCGCAATCAGTTGCGTGGCAGTCGCGGGCAAATGCTGGTGGGCGCGCACCTGGGCAACCTCGAAGTGTGCCGGGCGCTGGCGGAGATCGGCGAAAAGGTCACCATGAATGTGCTGGTGCACACCAAGCACGCCGAACAATTCAATCGCCTGCTGGGCGAGGCCGGTGCGACCAATCTGCGACTGATCCAGGTCAGCGAGCTGGACCCGGTAATCATGCTGCAACTGCACGAACGCCTGGAACGCGGCGAATGGCTGGCGATTGCCGGCGACCGCGTGCCGCTGCATGGCGGGCGCAGCGTGACCGTGGACTTTCTCGGCCATCCGGCGAGATTCCCGCAAGGCCCGTGGCTGCTGGCCGGCCTGCTGAAATGCCCGGTCAATCTGCTGATGTGCCTCAAGCAACCTGACGGACACTATCGCCTGACCCTCGAGCCGTTCACCGAGGTCGTGACCTGGACCCGCCGCGACCGCGAACAGGTCATTCATCAGTGGGCGACCCGCTACGCCGAACGCCTGAGTCACTATTGCCTGGAAGCCCCCAAGCAATGGTTCAACTTTTACCCTTTCTGGAAGACCGATGACGACGCCAACCCATGAGCCGGTAACCTTCGGCGAACGCCCTTTGCGCATCGAAGACGTGCTGGCCCTGGCCAACCGTCAGGCGCCCGTGCAGCTGCAGAGCGACGCCGACTACCGCGAACGCATCGCCAAAGGTGCGCGGTTCCTCGATTCGCTGCTGGACAAGGAAGGCGTGATCTACGGTGTGACCACCGGTTACGGCGACTCCTGCGTGGTGGCGGTGCCGCTGCATCACGTCGAAGCGCTGCCGCAGCACTTGTACACCTTCCACGGTTGCGGGCTGGGCAAACTGCTCGACACCCAGGCCACCCGTGCGGTGCTGGCGGCGCGTTTGCAGTCGCTGTGCCACGGCGTGTCCGGAGTGCGCATCGAACTGCTGGAACGCCTGCATGCCTTCCTCGAATACGACATCCTGCCGCTGATCCCCGAAGAGGGTTCGGTGGGCGCCAGCGGCGATCTGACGCCGCTGTCCTACGTTGCCGCGACCCTGTCCGGCGAGCGTGAAGTGATGTTCCGTGGCGAACGCCGCCAGTCCGCCGACGTACACCGCGAACTGGGCTGGACCCCGCTGGTATTGCGCCCGAAAGAAGCGCTGGCACTGATGAACGGCACCGCCGTGATGACCGGCCTCGCCTGCCTGGCTTACGCCCGCGCCGACTACCTGCTGCAACTGGCCACCCGCATCACCGCGCTGAACGTGGTGGCGCTGCAAGGCAATCCGGAACACTTCGACGAGCGCCTGTTCGCCGCCAAGCCGCATCCGGGCCAGATGCAGGTTGCCGCGTGGCTGCGCAAGGATCTGGCGATCGACGCACCGACCGCGCCGCTGCATCGCCTGCAAGATCGCTACTCGCTGCGTTGCGCACCGCACGTGCTCGGCGTGCTGGCCGACAGCCTGAACTGGCTGCGCTCGTTCATTGAGACCGAACTCAACAGCGCCAACGACAACCCGATCATCGATGCGGAAGCCGAGCGCGTGCTGCACGGCGGGCATTTCTACGGCGGGCATATCGCGTTCGCCATGGACAGCCTGAAAAACCTCGTGGCCAACGTCGCCGACCTGCTCGACCGGCAACTCGCGCTGCTGGTGGATGAACGTTACAACCACGGTTTGCCGAGCAACCTGTCCGGCGCCAGCGCCGACCGGGCGATGCTCAACCACGGTTTCAAGGCTGTGCAGATCGGCGCCAGCGCCTGGACTGCCGAAGCCCTGAAAAACACCATGCCGGCCAGCGTCTTCTCGCGCTCCACCGAATGCCATAACCAGGACAAGGTGAGCATGGGCACCATCGCCGCCCGCGACGCCATTCGCGTGCTGGAGCTGACCGAACAGGTGGCCGCCGCCACACTGCTGGCGGCCAATCAGGGCGTGTGGCTGCGTGGCCGTGATGAAGACGCGCGCCCACTGCCACCGTCCCTGGCGGCGATGCACGAAGAGCTGGCCAAAGACTTCCCGCCGGTGATCGAAGACCGTGCTCTGGAAGGCGAACTGCGCCTGTGTCTGCAACGTATCGCCGAGCAACACTGGAGGCTGCATGCGTAGCGCCGGAGTGCTTCACGCCGATACGGAAATCCTCGTGCCGTTCTTTGACGTCGACACCATGCACGTCGTCTGGCACGGCCATTACGTGAAATACCTGGAAGTGGCGCGCTGCGCGCTGCTCGACAAGATCGGCCACAACTACAACCAGATGGTCGATTCGGGCTACGCCTGGCCAGTGATCGACCTGCAATTGCGCTACGTGCGCGGCGCGGTGTTCGGTCAGCGGCTGAACGTGCGCGCCAGCCTGGTGGAATGGGAAAATCGCCTGAAGATTCACTACCTGATCACCGACGCCCAGACCGGCGAGCGCCTGACTCGCGCCAGCTCGGTGCAGGTCGCTGTCGAGGTGAGCAGCCGCGAGATGCAACTGGCGTCGCCGAAAGTCTTCACCGATGCCGTGGAAAGGATGCTGCGATGAATGTGTTTGTGAAATTCCTTGGGGCCCTGGCGCTGTTGACGCTGTCGTCGCTGACCAACGCCTTCGACCTGCAACAGTTGAGCGATCAACTGGCGAAACCGGACGTGATCCACGGCCAGTTCATCCAGGAAAAGCACCTGCGCGCCCTGCCCCAGCCGCTGATCAGCAAGGGCAGCTTCGTGCTGGCGAAAAACCACGGCCTGCTCTGGCTGCTGAAAACTCCGCTGCAACAGGATTACCGCATCAGCGGCAAAGGCATCGCCCGTCGTGACGTCAGCGGTTGGCAACTGTTGCCCGGCAAGAGCGCCGGCGCCGAACAGAACCGTCTGTTCCTCGCCGTGCTGCAAGGCGACAGCAGCGGTCTGCAACGGGATTTCGAACTGGCCCTGAGCGGCGATGCACAGCAATGGCATCTGACACTGACCCCGCGTTCGGTGCTGCTCAAGCAGGTTTTCAACCAGATCAACATCACCGGCGGCACGTTGGTGAACACCATCGAACTGCTGGAAACCCAGGGCGACAGCACTGTACTGCGCATGCAGGACAGCACCGCCGGCCAACCGTTGAGCGACGCGGAGCAACATGACTTTGCCGAGTGAACGCAGGCTGCCCTGGCTGTTCCTGATCCTGTTGCTGGCCGTCGTCGCACTGGGCGCCTGGCAGTGGCGCGACGGCGCACCGCTGTCGGCGAACCTGATGGAACTGGTGCCCGGCACTCACCCGGACGCGATCGAGCAGCGTGCCGAACAACGCATGCAGGAACCGCTCAACCGGGAAATGCTGGTGCTGGTCGGTCACACGGATCGCCAGCAAGCCGTCGCCATGGCCCAGACTTTGGGCGAGCAATGGCAGGCCAGCGGACTGTTCGAAAAGGTCCAGTGGAACCTGCAAGCCGATCTGCCCGCCCTGCGCACGCAACTGTTGCAAGGGCGACTGGCGATGCTCTCGGCGGATGATCGACAACTGCTGATCGAACACCCGGATGCCTTCACCCAGCAACGGGTGCAGGCGCTGTTCGATCCGTTCACCGGTTTCAGTCTGGTGCCGAGCCAGGACGACTGGCTGGGCCTGACTGGCCGTATCCAGAACAGCCAGCCGCAACACGGGGCGGTGCAACTGGACATCGGCAGCGGCGCGTTGATCGCCGATGCTGACGGCAAGAGCTGGGTGCTGCTGCGGGCACGTACCACCGGCAACGCCTTCGACATGAACCTGCCGCTCCAAGTCGCCGCGCTGCTGCAACACAGCCGCGAGCAAGCGGCGAAATCCGATGTACAACTGCTGGCCGCCAGCGGACTGCTCTACGCGGCCGACGGCCAACAGCAAGCGACCCGGGAAATTTCCTGGGTCGGCGGCGGCGCGACACTCGGCATTCTGTTGCTGCTGTTGCTCGCCTTCCGCCGCTGGCGGGTGTTGCTGGCGTTCATTCCGGTGCTGGTGGGCATGCTGTTCGGGGCAGTGGCCTGCGTGGCGCTGTTCGGGCACCTGCATGTCATGACGTTGGTGCTCGGCTCGAGCCTGATCGGTGTCGCGGTGGATTACCCGTTGCACTATCTGTCCAAGAGCTGGAGCCTCAAGCCCTGGCGCAGCTGGCCGGCGCTGCGCCTGACCGTCTCGGGCCTGACCCTGAGCCTGATCACCAGCGCCATCGGTTATCTGGCGCTGGCCTGGACGCCGTTCCCTGCCCTGACCCAAATTGCCGTGTTCTCCGCCGCTGGCCTGCTCGGCGCTTACCTGTCGGCGGTGTGCCTGCTGCCGGCGCTGTTGAGCAACGTCGAATTACGCCCGGCGCAATGGCCGTTGCGGCTGGCCGAACGCATGGTCAACCTTCGGAAAACCCTGCTGGAACACGTGCGCACACCGATTCTGTTCGCCCTGCTGATCGCCTTCTGCGCCGGCGGGCTGGTGCAACTACAGACCAAGAACGACATCCGCCAGTGGGTCGGCGCACCGCAGCATCTGACCGACGAGGCGCAGGCCATCGCCCGCATCACCGGCTATCAACCGACCAGCCAGTTCTTCCTGGTACGAGCAGAAAATCAGGAGCAACTGCTGGAACGTCAGGCCGCGTTGAGTGAGCGACTGGAGCAACTGGTCAACCTCGACAAGTTGCAGGGTTTTCTGGCGCTCAACCAACTGGTCAGCTCGCCGAGCCAGCAACAGCAGGTTCGCGAGGCGCTGAACAAGTTGCCGCAATTCTGGCAGCCGCTGCTTGAAGTCGGCGTACCGCTCGCAGCCCTGCAAACCGAACTGACACAGTTGCAGTCCCTGCCCGCCGAAGACATCGACACCGCGCTCAGCGGCCCGCTCGGCGAGCCCTACCGCACCTTGTGGCTCGGCCCGGTCGAGGGCGGTGTGGCGGCGATGGTCAGCCTGCAAGGCCTGAACAACCCGGCGCTGCTGCGGGTGCAGGCACTGGACCTGCCCGGTGTGGAGCTGGTGGATCGCCTCGGTGACCTTAACCGGGTGTTTGCCGAAACCCAGATCAGCGCCGCCGAACTGAAACTCGCCTCCTGCGTGCTGATCGTGCTGGTGCTGATTCTGCCGTTCGGTCTCGGCGGTGCATTGCGCATCGTTTCCCTGCCGCTGCTCGCCGCGCTGTGCAGTCTGGCCAGCCTCGGCTGGCTCGGTCAGCCGCTGACCCTGTTCAGCCTGTTCGGTCTGTTGCTGGTGACGGCGATCAGCGTCGATTACGCAATCCTGATGCGCGAGCAGGTCGGCGGCGCAGCCGTCAGTCTGCTCGGCACTTTGCTGGCGGCGCTGACGACCTGGCTGTCATTCGGCCTGCTGGCGGTGTCGAGTACACCGGCGGTGAGCAACTTCGGGTTGTCGGTAAGCCTCGGGCTGGCCTTCAGCTTCATGCTGGCGCCGTGGGCCGGGCGTCATGTCCATGCCGCAACAGTCGCGGAGCCGGCAACATGATGGTCGAAGTCTTCTGGGTCATGGCCCTGGCACTGTTCGCCGTGGCCACCCGTGTCGGTCGACATTTCGGGTTGATTCCGATTGTCAGCCAGTTGCTGCTGGCCAGCTTCATCCTGCCGCTGTTGATGTATTTCTGGATCGAACCGGGCTGGCAGCTCAGTGGCGCCGACCTGATTGCACCGGACTGGTTGAAAAACCTCTACAGCCTGAGTTTTGCGCTGTTGCTCGGGCACATTCTCAGCGACGTAATCGACCTGCGTCTGGACCGCCAGAGCGTGAAAATCGCCGTGCCGAGTTTCGCCGTGCCGTTCGCCTGCGGACTCGCAACGGCGTATTGGCTGCTGCCGGCGCAACCATGGATCAACTCGCTGGCGATCGGTCTGGTGTTCGCGATCACCGCGATCCCGGTGCTGTATCTATACCTGCGCCACATCGACTATCCGCCCGCCGCGACCCGGCGCCTGGTACAGACTGCGATCCTGATCGACCTGACCTGCTGGACCCTGTTCGGCCTCGCCCAGGGCAGCCTGCACCTGAGCAGCCTGTTGCTGCCGCTGGGACTGGCCTGCGTACCGTTGCTGCTGCGGGTGTTCGCAATCCGCCGGCCGCTGACTTACAGCCTGGGGTTCTTTGTGCTGCTGGTGCTGGCCGAACACTACAAGCTCAATGCGCTGATTTTCGGCATCGGCTATTTGCTGTGCATGGCCGTGCTGAAAGTGCCGCTGGTGCTGCCGTTGCCGGCACGCTGGATGAATCGTTTGCAGACCTGGATCGCGATTCCGCTGATCCTCACCTTTGGCATTGTGCAGATCGATGTGCACAGCGCCCTCGCCAGCCTCGGCGCTGTGCAATGGGCAGCACTGCTGCTGTTGCCGATCGCCAGCAAACTGCTCGGTAACTGGCTGGGCCTCGGCTGGGCCGGTGCGTCGTTCGAAGGCGCCAGCCGCTGGCGCGAGAGCGTGCTGCTGAACATTCGCGGTTTGAGCGAAATCGTCTTTCTCAACTTGCTGTTGCAACAACAGCTCATCAGCCCGGCGTTGTACTTTGCGCTGATGCTGATGGGACTGATTGCGACGCTGCTGCCGGCCTTCATCGGCCTGCACCGTGCGTCTCTGAACCCTATTACCGTACCCAGGAGCTCGCGTGCCAATCGTTGAAACGGAATCCCGTCAGGTCGTGATCATCGGCGCCGGCCCGTCCGGCGCCATTGCCGCTGCGTTGCTCAAGCGCAAGGGGCACGACGTGCTGGTCATCGAGCGCCAGCATTTTCCGCGGTTTTCCATCGGCGAAAGCCTGCTCAGTCATTGCCTGGATTTCGTCGAAGAAGCGGGAATGCTCGACGCCGTGAACGCCGCCGGATTCCAGCGCAAGACCGGCGCCGCATTTGCGTGGGGCGAGCGCTATAGCGCGTTCGATTTCGGCGATACATTCACTGGCGGCAAACCGACCACCTTCCAGGTACAACGCGCCGACTTCGACAAACTGCTGGCCGATCAAGCAGCGCTGCAAGGTGTGGAAATCCGTTATGGCGACGCCATTGTCAGCGTCGACTTCGAGCGTCCGCGTCCGCAACTCGATGTGCGTCGCGAAAACGGCAGCGAGTACCGTGTCGAGGCCGGTTTCGTCCTCGATGCCAGCGGCTACGGCCGCGTACTGTCTCGCTTGCTGGACCTGGAGGCTCCATCGAATTTCCCGGTGCGCCAGGCCGTGTTCACCCACGTCGAAGATCACATCGACCACCCGGCCTTCGACCGCGAAAAAATCCTCGTCACAACCCATCCGCAGCATCGCGACATCTGGTTCTGGACGATCCCGTTCAGCAACGGTCGCTGCTCGGTCGGCGTCGTTGCTGCCGCTGAACATTTCAACGGTCGCGATACCGATTTCGACGCTTGCCTGCGCGGGTTCATCGCCGAAACGCCAAGCCTGGCCAAGGTATTGAACAACGCCGTTTGGGATACCCCGGCGCGCACCCTTGGCGGTTACGCGGCCAACGTCAAAACCCTGCACGGCCCCGGCTTTGCGCTGCTGGGCAACGCGGCGGAATTTCTCGACCCGGTGTTCTCCTCCGGCGTAACCATCGCCATGCGTTCGGCGAGCATGGCCGCCGGCGTATTGCACCGGCAGTTGCAGGGCGAAACCGTGGACTGGCAAAGCGAGTTCGCCGAACCCTTGAAACGCGGCGTCGACACCTTCCGCGCCTACGTCGAGGGCTGGTACGCCGGCACTTTCCAGGACGTGATTTTCCATGAGCAGGCCTCCCCGGACATCCGTCGCATGATCTGCTCGATCCTCGCCGGTTACGCCTGGGACGAACGCAACCCGTTCGTCAGCGAAGCGCGCCGTCGGCTGAAGATGATTTCCGAACTCTGTGCAAAGGACGACACATGAATTACTTGAGCGACAGCTACGTCGAGGAAACCCGGTTCGGCTTCTGGTTCCTGCGCAGCCACACCTGGCAGCACCATGTATTGCGCGTGGCGATCAACGATTTGCGCGGCTTGTTCAGCGAGTCGCTGCCGGCCAACCCGGTGCTGCTGGATGCCGGATGCGGTCAGGGCAAATCCTTCGGCCACTTGCGCCAGACCTTCGCCCCACAGCGTTTGATCGGCGTCGATGCCGACCCGCACAGCCTGGAATTGAGCGCCGCAGAAGCCGCGCGCCAGGGCTTCGCCGTCGAGCTGATCGGCAGCGACTGCGCAACTTTGAATGTCCCGGATGCGAGCGTCGATCTGCTGTTCTGTCACCAGACCTTTCATCATCTGGTGGAACAGGAAAAGGCCCTGGCCGAGTTCTACCGGGTGCTCAAACCGGGCGGTTATCTGCTGTTCGCCGAGTCCACCGAGGCTTACATTGATACGTGGGTCATCCGTTGGCTGTTCCGCCATCCGATGCACGTGCAAAAGAGTGCGGCGCAGTATCTGGAAATGATTCGCCAGCAGGGATTCGAGTTCGGCGAGCGGAATGTTTCCTACCCGTACCTGTGGTGGAGCCGCTCAAAGGATTTTGGTCTGCTGGAACGTTTTGGCCTGCGCAAGCCGAAACCGTTTGGCCAGCGTGAAGAAACCCTGGTCAATGTCGTGGCGCGCAAACCGCTGGAAGAGGCCGTCTGATGTTGCGTGTTCTGATGCTCGCCTGCGCCTTGCTGCTGAGCGCTTGCGCCAGCCAGGCGCCGTTGCCTGTGGATAACCCGACGCTGCCCCTTCCGCTGCAATTGCACATCGAGCGCCAGCAAGCCGAACAGCGTCAGGACTGGTTGCTGGTGATCCAGCGCGAGGGCCCGGGCATTCGCTGGTCGATGATGGACCCGCTCGGCATCCCCCAGGCCCGTCAGCAACTGATCGACGGACGCTGGCAGGCTGACGGCCTGCTGCCGCCGAATCCGGAGGCCCGGGAGTTGTTCGCAGCACTGTTGTTCGCCCTGACGCCTGCCGGCGAGCTGTCGCGCAACTACCCCACCGCGCAGCAACACGGCGGGCAACGCACCTTGCCGGCACATTGGGACATCCGTTATGCACAACCGTTGAGCTTCGAATTGAACCTGCCCCAAGGCCCGCAGTATCGGGTTTCTCCCTTAGGTGAATCGACGCCATGACCGCCTACCTCAACGCCCTCGGCGTGATCTGCGCCCTGGGCCGTGACAAGCAAGAGATCGCACGCAAACTGTTCGCCGGCGATTGCTCGGGCATGCGCCACGAGTCAGGCTGGGTACCGGATCGCGAGTTGCCGGTGGCCGCGGTGCACGGTGATCTGGCACCGATTCCGCCACAGCTGGCGGCACACAAGAGCCGCAACAATCAGTTGCTGCTGGAAGCCGCGCTGCAGATTCGCACCCACATCGACGCCGCCATTCAGGCCTACGGCCCGGATCGAATTGGCGTGGTGCTTGGCACCAGCACCTCGGGTATCGACGAGGCCAGCCAGGGTCTGGCGCATTACGTTCGCAACCAACAGTTCCCGGACGATTACGACTACCGACAACAGGAACTCGGCGCCCCGGCGACTTTCCTTGCCGACTGGCTGCAACTGAGCGGCCCGACCTACGTGATTTCCACCGCATGCACCTCCAGCGCCAGGGCCTTGATGAGCGCACGGCGCCTGTTGGATCTGGGGCTGTGCGATGCGGTGTTGTGCGGCGGAGTCGACAGCCTGTGCAAGCTGACCCTCAACGGATTCTCGTCGCTGGAAGCGGTATCCGGCGAGCGCTGCAATCCGTTCTCGGCCAACCGAAACGGCATCAACATCGGCGAAGCGGCAGTGCTGTTCGTCATGAGCAAACAGCGCGGCGACGGCCCGGCCATTGCCCTGCTGGGCGCCGGCGCCAGCTCCGATGCACACCATATTTCCGCACCGGAACCGTCCGGCCGTGGCGCGTTGCAAGCCATGCAACAGGCACTGGGTCGCGCGCAGCTGCAAACCACGCAAATCAGTTATCTGAACCTGCACGGCACCGCCACCCAGCACAACGACGCCATGGAAAGCCTGGCCGTTTCCACCCTGTTCCCGCAGGGCGTGGCCTGCTCCTCGACCAAACCGATGACCGGCCACACCCTCGGTGCTGCCGGTGCGCTGGAAGCCGCGTTCTGCTGGTTGAGTTTGAGTGCCGACAACCCCGACCACGCCTTGCCGCCGCATGTCTGGGACGGCAAGGCCGATCCCGACCTGCCAGCGCTGAAGTGGGTGACCGCGAGCGAGCGCCTGGCGTCCATTGCACCCCGCTACCTGATGAGCAACTCGTTTGCCTTCGGTGGCAATAACGTCAGCCTGATTATCGGAGACGCCCCATGAATGACTGGCCGCTCGCCGAATTGCTGCCCCACGCTGGCGACATGATTCTGATCGACCGGATCCTCAGCTTCGACGACGAGCAGATCCACACCACCCTGACGGTCAAACCCGACGGCCTGTTCAACCTACCCGACGGCAGTCTGCCGGCGTGGGTCGGCGTCGAGCTGATGGCGCAGAGTGTTGCCGCGTTCGCTGGTTGCCATGCCCGGCAGAAAGGCAATGCGGTGGAGTTGGGCTTTCTGCTTGGCACCCGCAAGTTTGAATGCAATGTCGAGGCGTTTCCGGTCGGCTGTGAACTGACCATCCACGGCATCCGCTCGCTGGAAGACGACAATGGCATGGGTGTGTTCGAATGCCACATCAATGCGCCCGGCATCGAAGCCAGCGCCCGGCTGAACGTGTTCCGCCCGCCGCATGCGGCGCAATATCTTGAACAATTGAAGGAGTCGAACGATGACTGAATCCGTACTGGTCACCGGCTCCAGCCGTGGCATCGGCCGCGCCATCGCCCTGCGCCTGGCCCAGGCCGGCCACGATATCGTCCTGCATTGCCGCAGCGGCGTGGCCGAAGCGCAAGCGGTGAAAGCCGAAGTCGAAGCGCTGGGTCGCACCGCGCGCATCCTGCAATTCGACGTGGCGGATCGCGAAACCTGCAAGGCCATCCTCGAAGCCGACGTCGAAGCTCACGGCGCCTATTACGGCGTAGTGCTGAACGCCGGCCTGACCCGCGACGGCGCGTTTCCGGCCTTGAGCGATGACGATTGGGACGTCGTATTGCGTACCAACCTCGACGGTTTCTACAACGTCCTGCACCCGGTGATGATGCCGATGATCCGCCGCCGCGCGGCCGGTCGCATTGTTTGCATCACCTCGGTCTCGGGACTGATCGGCAACCGTGGCCAGGTCAACTACAGCGCTTCCAAGGCTGGCGTGATCGGTGCCGCAAAGGCGTTGGCGATCGAACTGGCCAAGCGCAAAATTACAGTCAACTGTGTCGCGCCGGGCCTGATCGACACGGCCATGCTCGACGAAAACGTGCCGGTGGAAGAGCTGATGAAAATGATCCCGGCACAACGCATGGGCACCCCTGAAGAGGTGGCCGGTGCGGTGAATTTCCTGATGTCGGCGGAAGCGTCGTACATCACCCGCCAGGTCCTGGCGGTCAACGGAGGCTTGTGCTGATGAAGCGCGTTGTCGTCACCGGCATGGCCGGCATCACCTCGCTGGGCAGCGACTGGGACACCATCGCCGGCAACTTCGCGGCCAACCGCAGCGGCATCCGCCGGATGGACGAGTGGGATCGTTTCAGCGAACTCAACACCCGACTGGCCGGGCCGATCGATGATTTTCTGGTGCCGGAGCACTGGACCCGCAAGCAATTGCGCAGCATGGGTCGGGTCTCGCGGCTGGCAGTCGGCGCAGCCGAAAAAGCGTTGGCCGATGCCGGCCTGCTCGGCGACGAATCGATCAAGGACGGACGCATGGGCGTGGCCTGCGGCTCGTCCACCGGCAGCACCGACGAGATCAAGGCGTTCGGCAACATGCTGCTGAATTCCGTGGCCGAAGGCCTGAACGCCAACTCTTACGTGCGGATGATGCCGCACACCACGGCGGCGAACATCAGCATCTTCTTCGGCCTCACCGGCCGCCTGATCCCGACCTCCAGCGCCTGCACCAGCGGCAGCCAGGGCATCGGCTACGCCTACGAGGCGATCAAGTTCGGTCGCTTGCCGCTGATGCTCGCCGGCGGCGCCGAAGAACTGTGCCCGACCGAGGCCATGGTGTTCGACGCGCTGTACGCCACCAGCCTGAAAAACGATGCGCCGCAAACCTCGCCACGCCCCTACGACAAGGGCCGCGACGGACTGGTGATCGGCGAAGGCGGCGGCATGCTGGTGCTCGAAGAACTCGAACATGCCCTCGCTCGCGGTGCGCATATTCACGCCGAAGTCGTCGGCTTCGGCAGCAACGCCGACGGCCAGCACACCACCCGTCCGGAACAAGTCACCATGCGCCGTGCGATGGAGCTGGCACTGGATGACGCCGGCCTCACGCCTGACGCCATCGGTTACGTGAACGGTCACGGCACGGCCACCGAGCAGGGCGATATCGCCGAGACTCTGGCTACCAGCAGCCTGTTCGGTGAACACATGCCGATCAGCTCGCAGAAAAGCTTCCTCGGCCACACCCTGGGTGCCTGTGGCGCACTGGAATCATGGTTCAGCATCGAAATGCTCAACCGTGACCTGTACGTGCACACGTTCAACCTCGACGAGGTCGACCCGCACTGCGGCAAGCTCGATTACCTGCGTGGTGAATTCCGCCAGATGCACCACGACTACGTGATGAACAACAACTTCGCGTTTGGTGGGGTCAACACCTCGCTGATTTTCCGCCGCTGGACGCAACCGAATTAATCCAGGTCAAGGAGACCTCCATGCGTTTTAACCAACTCGCTGCCACCCTGCTCATCTGTACCTTGCCGGCCGTCAGCCAGGCCCGTGATACGGCGGTCTATCTGCCATTCGACAAAGCGGTTGCAGAGGCAACCCGCACCGGCAAGATCGACGGCAGCGTGAAGTTCTATCTGGCGGGCAACGCCCCGGCCGGCAAAGTCAGCGTCGTCAGCCCCGGCGCGGTGACCAACAAGAAGACCAACGCCTTCAACAAGTCCGACCAGGAAGCCTGCGAGTGGGTCGTGCAATCGGCGATCATCAGCCTGCACCAGGCGGCGAAAAACGCCGGCGCCAATGCCGTGACCAACATCGTCAGCTTCTACAAGAGCAACGAGCGCAAGGACACGAAAAACTACGAATGCCACGCCGGCGCGATCATGGCCGGTGTAGCGTTGAAGGGGGATCTGGCGACGGTTCAGTAACGGCCAGAACGACAAAGGGCGCCTTCCGGCGCCCTTTCAGTTCAAATCATGGGCTTGCGTGCAACTTCAGGCCCAGCGCTTTCATGACTTTGAGGATCGTTCCAAACTCGGGATTTACCTCGCCTGACAGTGCGCGATAAAGACTTTCCCGTGACAGCCCTGCATCGCGCGCGACCTGGGTCATGCCACGCGCCCGAGCGATAGTGCCAAGTGCCTTGGCAATAAAAGCCGGGTCGGCACCCGCCTCCTCCATACAGGCGTCCAGATAGTTGGCCATGTCCTCTTCTGTCTTGAGGTACTCGGCTGAGTCCCAACGAGTGAATTGTTCGGTCATGGGTTTTGATCCTGCCAGGATTCCGCGATGAGCCTGGCTTGCTTGATGTCTCGAGATCAGCTGTAGCCACTGAGCTACACCCTCTACATAGACTTCTCTCTTTCCGATACACGGCGTCTACACTCGTCATACCCGTAATTTGCTGCGCATTACGTCAAGGAGATGACCATGCAAGCTAAAGCCCTGATCGCCGCCGCCCTTTTCAGCCTGCTCCCCAGCGCCAGCCACGCCACCAATCTGATGTACATGCCGTTCGAAACCGTGCTGTCGGATGCGATTCGGGCCGGGCGGCTGGATGGCAGTGTGAAGTTTTACCTGATCGGCAATGGACCTCAGGGGACTCAGCGGATGTTGCAACGCGGTGTGGTCAGCGACCTGAAGACCAACGGCTTCAACAAGAGCGATCACGACTCGTGCGAGTGGGTGCTGCAATCGAACCTGATTGCCCTGCAGGCTCGGGCCAAGCGTGTCGGGGCCAATGCGGTGACCAATATCGTCAGCTACTACGACCAGCACGTACGCAAGGATCTGAACACATACGAATGTCGCGCCGGGGTGTTTGTGACGCGTGTGGCGTTGAAGGGGGATCTGGTGCGGCTGCCCTGATCAACCGGCTTCAACCTTGCGCGTGAGCAACTCGACGAATGCCTTGGCCATCGGTGATTTCTGGTCCTTGCGCTGCACCAGCCACACGGCCGAAATCGCTTCAGGGTCGAGCAAGGGTCGATAAACCACGCCATCGATGCGCATCCGCTGATAGGACGCCGGCAGCACCGACACGCCCAAACCCGCCGCTACCAGACCGATGATGGTCATGGCTTCGCCCGCCTCCTGCGCAAAATGCGGACTGAATCCGGCATCTCGGGCCAGGTTGATAAGTTGCGAGTACAAACCACTGCCGTAGCTGCGCGGAAAAAACACAAACGGTTCGAGGGCCAGTGCCGAGAGGAACAGCCCCTCTTCAGAGCCCTGCGCCAGCGGATGTTTGGAGCTGAGCACGGCCACCAGCGGCTCGCGCATCAGTTCGACCACGCTGAGCGAATCCGGCAAACCCAGCGGCCGCATGATGCCGACCTCGATCGACTCGTCCACCAGTGCATCTGCCACCTGAGTGCTGCTCATCTCCCGCAGGTTCAGATGCACGGCCGGGAAGCGTTGGCGAAACGAGAAGATCGCCTGGGGTATGGTCGAGTTGAATGGCGCCGACGAGGTGAAGCCGATCTTCAGTTCACCCAGCTCGCCGAGTTGCGCGCGGCGGGCCACGTCGGCTGCTTTATCGACTTGCGCGAGCACCAGCCGCGCTTCCTCCAGAAACAGTCGCCCGGCCTCACTGAGCTCGACCCGACGATTGGTACGCTCGAAAAGCCGCGCGCCGACTTCTTGTTCCAGCGCCTGAATCTGCTGGCTCAGCGGTGGCTGGGAGATACCCAGCACCTGTGCGGCGCGGCCAAAGTGCAGTTCTTCGGCCACGGCGATGAAGTAGCGCAGATGACGCAATTCCATGAACACTCCATTAGGTCGTGAAAGCTATCAAACAGGTCGAACAATATATTGGATAGAAACATTAGCCAGCTATATGATTTTTTCACTGCCTGCCTGCCCGCGCCCTCCGAGGTCTGATGTGAAAACCGCCGTCGCTCCACTGGCCCATGAAGTCCCGCCCGCTGCGGCGGACGATGTACTGACCGAACTGCAAGAGATCTACATCGAGAAAGGCACACCCGCGTTCATGCGCACGGTGCTCGCGCTGTTCAGCGGCGGCTTCGCGACCTTCGCCCTGCTGTACTGCGTGCAGCCGATGATGCCTCTGCTGTCCCACGAATATTCGATCAATGCGGCACAGAGCAGCCTGATCCTGTCGGTGGCCACCGGCATGCTGGCGTTCGGTCTGCTGATCACTGGCCCGATTTCCGATCGGGTCGGACGCAAACCGGTGATGGTTGCCGCACTGTTTGCCGCTGCGTTGTGCACTATCGCCAGTTCGATGATGCCGAGCTGGCACGGCGTGCTGATCATGCGTGCGCTGATCGGGTTGTCGCTGAGTGGTCTGGCGGCGGTGGCAATGACGTACCTGAGCGAGGAAATCCACCCGCAGCACATCGGTCTGGCGATGGGCCTGTACATCGGCGGCAACGCGATTGGCGGAATGAGCGGGCGGTTGATCACTGGCGTATTGATCGACTTCGTCAGCTGGCACACGGCGATGATGGTGATCGGCGGTCTGGCGCTGATCGCGGCGGCGGTGTTCTGGAAAATCCTGCCGGAGTCGCGCAACTTCCGCTCCCGCTCGTTGCATCCGCGCAGCCTGCTCGACGGCTTCACCATGCACTTTCGCGATGCCGGTCTGCCATTGCTGTTCCTTGAGGCGTTCGTGCTGATGGGCGCGTTCGTCACGTTGTTCAACTACATCGGCTACCGTCTGCTGGCCGAGCCTTATCACTTGGATCAGGTGTTTGTCGGGCTGTTGTCGGTGGTGTACCTGTCAGGCATCTACAGCTCGGCGAAAATCGGTTCGCTGGCCGACAAACTGGGCCGCCGCAAAGTGCTGTGGGCCATCATCGCCCTGATGTTCGCCGGCCTCGCCCTGACAATGTTCACACCGCTGCCACTGGTGATCATCGGCATGCTGATCTTCACCTTCGGCTTCTTCGGCGCCCACTCGGTGGCCAGCAGCTGGATCGGCCGCCGGGCGCTCAAGGCCAAGGGGCAGGCGTCGTCACTGTACCTGTTCAGTTATTACGCCGGGTCGAGTATTGCCGGGACGGCAGGCGGAGTGTTCTGGCACCTTGGCGGCTGGAACGGGATTGGTTTGTTCATCGGCGCGCTGTTGCTGGTGGCGCTGTTGGTGGCGTTGAAGCTTGCGAAGTTGCCGCCGCTGGGCGGCGTCAAAGCCTGATTCACGCCCATAAAAAACGCCCGGCATAAGCCGGGCGTTTTTTATGGGGCAAAGATCACTCGTGATACTGCGCCGACAACTCGTGCACCGCTCGCAGGAACGCGCCCGCGTGTTCCGGGTCGACTTCAGGCGTGATGCCGTGACCGAGGTTGAACACGTGACCGCTGCCCTTGCCGTAGCTGGCGAGGATGCGCCCGACTTCGGTGCGGATCGCTTCGGGTTTGGCGTACAGCACGGTAGGGTCCATGTTGCCTTGCAGCGCAACCTTGTCGCCAACGCGGGCGCGGGCGTTGCCGATGTCGCAGGTCCAGTCCAGACCCAGCGCATCGGCGCCAGCGTCGGCGATGCTTTCCAGCCACAGGCCACCGTTCTTGGTGAAGAGGATCACCGGCACTTTGCGACCATCGTGCTCGCGGATCAGGCCGCTGACGATTTTCTTCATGTAGGCCAGGGAGAATTCCTGATAGGCCGCCGCCGACAGGTTGCCGCCCCAGGTATCGAAGATCTGCACCGCTTGCGCACCGGCCTGAATCTGGCCGTTGAGGTACGACGTCACCGACTGCGCCAGCTTGTCCAGTAGCAGGTGCATGGCTTGCGGGTTGTCGTAGAGCATCGCCTTGGTCTTGCGGAAGTCTTTCGACGAGCCGCCTTCGACCATGTAGGTAGCGAGGGTCCACGGGCTGCCGGAGAAACCGATCAGCGGCACACGGCCGTTCAGTTCGCGGCGGATGGTGCTGACCGCGTCCATCACGTAGCCGAGGTCTTTGTGCGGATCGGGGATCGGCAGGGCTTCGATGTCGGCCAGGGTGCTGACGACTTTCTTGAAACGCGGACCTTCACCGGTCTCGAAGTACAGGCCCTGGCCCATGGCATCGGGAATGGTGAGGATGTCGGAGAACAGGATCGCCGCGTCCAGTTGCGGGTAGCGGTCGAGAGGTTGCAGCGTGACTTCGCAGGCGAATTCCGGATTCATGCACAGGCTCATGAAATCACCGGCCTGAGCGCGGCTCGCGCGGTATTCCGGCAGGTAGCGGCCGGCCTGGCGCATCATCCACACAGGGGTGACGTCTACGGGTTGCTTGAGCAGGGCGCGGAGGAAACGGTCGTTCTTCAGGGCAGTCATGTCGGCATCCGGAAAAAAAGTGCGGGCATTTTCTCAGAGCGCGACGCAAAAGGCACGGATGCAGGTCAGCCTTTTGTCTATCGGGTCAATTTGTCGCAATGATTTCGCGGACTTCAGCAACACCCTGAAAACAATGTGGGAGCTGGCAAGCCAGCTCCCACAGGTATTGCGGTGCAGTTTCGAGCAGGGTTTAGACGCCCAGGTAGTCGAGGATCCCTTCCGCCGCATTGCGGCCTTCGAAGATCGCCGTCACCACCAAGTCGGAACCGCGCACCATGTCGCCACCGGCGAAGATTTTCGGGTTGCTGGTCTGGTGCTTGTACTGACCTTGCTCAGGCGCAACGACGCGGCCCTGGCTGTCGGTCTGGATCTCGAACTGCTCGAACCACGGCGCCGGGCTCGGACGGAAACCAAACGCGATGACCACGGCGTCGGCCGGGATGATCTCTTCGGAGCCCGGGATCGGCTCGGGGCTGCGACGGCCACGGGCATCCGGTTCGCCGAGACGGGTCTCGACCACTTTCACGCCTTCGACCTTGTCTTCGCCGACGATGGCAATCGGCTGGCGGTTGTAGAGGAATTTCACGCCTTCTTCCTTGGCGTTCTTCACCTCTTTGCGCGAGCCGGGCATGTTCGCTTCGTCACGACGATAGGCGCAGGTCACCGACTTGGCGCCCTGGCGGATCGACGTGCGGTTGCAGTCCATCGCCGTGTCGCCGCCACCCAGCACCACAACCTTCTTGCCTTTCATGTCGACGAAATCTTCCGGCGACTTTTCAAAGCCCAGGTTGCGGTTGACGTTGGCGATCAGGAAGTCCAGCGCGTCATAAACGCCCGGCAGGTCTTCACCGGCAAAACCGCCCTTCATGTAGGTGTAGGTGCCCATGCCCATGAACACGGCATCGTATTCGGCGAGCAGTTGCTCCATGGTCACGTCCTTGCCGACCTCGGTGTTGAGGCGGAATTCGATACCCATGCCGGTGAAGACTTCGCGGCGATTGCTCAGCACGGTCTTCTCCAGCTTGAACTCGGGGATGCCGAAGGTCAGCAGACCACCGATTTCCGGGTTCTTGTCGAACACCACCGGGGTCACACCGCCGCGCACCAATACGTCGGCACAACCGAGGCCCGCCGGGCCCGCACCGATGATCGCGACACGCTTGCCGGTCGGCTTGACCTTGGACATGTCCGGGCGCCAGCCCATGGCGAACGCGGTGTCAGTGATGTACTTCTCGACCGAACCGATGGTCACCGCGCCAAAGCCGTCGTTAAGGGTGCACGCACCCTCGCACAGACGATCCTGCGGGCACACCCGGCCGCAGACTTCCGGCAGGGTGTTGGTCTGGTGCGACAGCTCGGCGGCCTGGAGGATGTTGCCCTCGGCCACCAGCTTCAACCAGTTCGGAATGAAGTTGTGCACCGGGCACTTCCATTCGCAATACGGGTTGCCGCAACCCAGGCAGCGGTGAGCCTGGTCGGCCGACTGCTGGGGTTTGAACGGTTCGTAGATTTCCACGAACTCTTTCTTGCGTTGACGCAACAGTTTCTTCTTCGGATCCTTGCGCCCGACATCGATGAACTGGAAGTCGTTATTCAGACGTTCAGCCATTGTTAAAACCTCATCAAACTCTTCAGGCGCATATCACTGCGGGTTGGCACGGGTGCTGGAAAGCAACGACTTCAGGTTGGCAGCCTTCGGCTTGACCAGCCAGAAACGACGCAGGTAGTCATCGAGGTTCTCGGCGAGTTCACGACCCCACTCGCTGTCGGTTTCCGCGACGTACTCGTTCAGCACGTTTTGCAGGTGGCTGCGATAGGCTTCCATCGCCTCGCCGCTGATCCGCTGGATTTCCACCAGTTCGTGGTTGACCCGGTCAACGAAGGTGTTGTCCTGGTCGAGCACGTAGGCGAAACCGCCGGTCATGCCAGAGCCGAAGTTGTAACCGGTCTTGCCCAGGACGCAGACGAAACCACCGGTCATGTACTCGCAGCAGTGATCGCCAGTGCCTTCCACGACGGTGTGGGCACCGGAGTTACGCACGGCGAAACGCTCGCCCGCGGTGCCGGCGGCGAACAGCTTGCCGCCGGTGGCGCCGTACAGGCAGGTGTTGCCGATGATGGCGCTGTTTTGAGTCTGATAAACGCTGCCCTTCGGCGGCACGATGACCAATTTGCCGCCGGTCATGCCTTTGCCGACGTAGTCATTGGCATCGCCTTCCAGATACAGGTTCAAGCCGCCGGCGTTCCACACGCCGAAGCTCTGGCCCGCAGTGCCCTTGAAGCGGAAGGTGATCGGCGCCTTGGCCATGCCCTGATTGCCATGCTTGCGCGCGATTTCGCCGGAGATCCGTGCGCCGATTGAACGGTCGCAGTTGCAGATATCCAGATCGAACTCGGCGCCGCTGAGGTCGTTGATCGCCGACGTCGCCATCTCGACCATTTTCTCGGCCAGCAGGCCCTGGTCGAATGGCGGGTTGCGCTCGACGCCGCAGAACTGCGGTTTGTCCGCCGGGATGTGATCGCTGCCCAGCAGCGGTGTCAGGTCCAGGTGATGTTGCTTGGCGGTCTGGCCTTCGAGGACTTCCAGCAGATCGGTGCGGCCGATCAGCTCTTCGAGGGAGCGCACGCCGAGCTTGGCCAGCCACTCACGGGTTTCTTCGGCGACGTAGGTGAAGAAGTTCACCACCATGTCGACGGTACCGATGTAGTGATCCTTGCGCAGCTTCTCGTTCTGGGTCGCGACGCCGGTGGCGCAGTTGTTCAGGTGGCAGATACGCAGGTATTTGCAGCCCAGCGCGATCATCGGCGCGGTGCCGAAGCCGAAGCTTTCGGCGCCGAGGATGGCCGCCTTGATCACGTCAAGGCCGGTTTTCAGGCCACCGTCGGTCTGCACCCGGACCTTGCCGCGCAGGTCGTTGCCGCGCAGGGTCTGGTGGGTTTCGGCCAGGCCGAGTTCCCACGGGGCGCCGGCGTACTTGATCGAAGTCAGCGGCGAGGCACCGGTACCGCCGTCGTAGCCGGAGATGGTGATCAAGTCCGCATAGGCCTTGGCCACACCGGCGGCGATGGTGCCGACGCCCGCTTCAGCCACCAGCTTCACCGAAACCAGCGCCTTCGGGTTGACCTGTTTCAGGTCAAAGATCAGCTGCGACAAGTCTTCGATGGAATAGATGTCGTGGTGCGGCGGCGGCGAAATCAGGGTCACGCCCGGCACTGCGTAACGCAGCTTGGCGATCAGCCCGTTCACTTTACCGCCCGGCAGTTGCCCGCCCTCGCCCGGCTTCGCGCCCTGGGCGACCTTGATCTGCAGCACCTCGGCGTTGACCAGGTATTCCGGCGTCACGCCGAAACGGCCAGTCGCGACCTGTTTGATTTTCGAACTCTTGATGGTGCCGTAGCGCGCCGGGTCTTCACCGCCTTCGCCAGAGTTGGAACGCGCACCGAGGCGGTTCATGGCTTCGGCCAGGGCTTCGTGAGCCTCCGGCGACAGGGCGCCCAGCGAGATACCGGCGGAGTCAAAGCGCTTGAGCACCGATTCCAGCGGCTCGACTTCGCTGATGTCCAGCGGCGTGTCGAGTGTCTTGACCTTGAACAGGTCGCGGATCATCGACACCGGACGGTTGTCCACCAGCGAGGTGTATTCCTTGAACTTCGCGTAGTCGCCCTGCTGCACGGCGGCTTGCAGGGTGTTGACCACGTCCGGGTTGTACGCGTGGTATTCGCCACCGTGGACGAACTTCAGCAGACCGCCCTGCTGGATCGGCTTGCGCGGACTCCAGGCTTCGGTGGCCAGTGCTTTCTGTTCAGCTTCGATGTCGACGAAACGCGCACCCTTGATGCGGCTCGGCACGCCACGGAAGCTCAGGTTGCAGACTTCCTCGGACAGACCGATGGCTTCGAACAGCTGAGCACCACGATAGGAGGCAATGGTCGAGATGCCCATCTTCGACAGGATCTTCAACAGACCTTTGGTGATGCCTTTGCGGTAGTTCTTGAACACCTCGTAGAGATCGCCCAGCACTTCACCGGTACGGATCAGGTCGCCCAGCACTTCGTACGCGAGGAACGGATAGACTGCCGAGGCGCCGAAGCCGATCAGCACCGCAAAGTGATGCGGGTCGCGGGCAGTCGCGGTTTCAACGAGGATGTTGGAATCGCAGCGCAGGCCTTTTTCGGTCAGACGGTGGTGCACCGCGCCGGTGGCCAGCGAGGCGTGGATCGGCAGTTTGCCCGGCGCGATATGGCGGTCGCTCAGGACGATCTGGGTACGACCGGCACGCACGGCTTCTTCAGCCTGATCGGCCACGTTGCGGATCGCCGCTTCGAGGCCGACGCTTTCGTCGTAGTTGAGGTCGATGATCTGCCGCTCGAAACCCGGGCGGTCGAGGTTCATCAGCGAGCGCCACTTGGCCGGCGAGATCACTGGCGAGCTGAGGATCACGCGCGAAGCGTGCTCCGGCGATTCCTGGAAGATGTTGCGCTCGGCACCGAGGCAGATTTCCAGCGACATCACGATCGCTTCGCGCAGCGGGTCGATCGGCGGGTTGGTCACTTGCGCGAACTGCTGGCGGAAATAGTCGTACGGCGTGCGCACACGCTGGGACAGCACGGCCATCGGCGTGTCGTCGCCCATCGAGCCAACGGCCTCGTAGCCTTGCTCGCCGAGCGGACGCAGTACCTGATCGCGCTCTTCGAACGTGACCTGATACATCTTCATGTATTGCTTGAGCTGATCGACGTCGTAGAAAGCCGAACCGTGATCGTTGTCTTCCATGGTCGCCTGGATGCGCAGGGCATTCTTGCGCAGCCATTGCTTGTACGGATGACGGGATTTCAGACGGTTGTCGATCGCATCGGTGTCGAGGATCTGACCGGTTTCGGTGTCCACAGCGAGGATCTGGCCAGGACCGACACGGCCCTTGGCGATCACGTCCTGCGGCTGGTAGTTCCAGACGCCGATTTCCGAAGCGACGGTGATGAAACCGTTGGTGGTGGTAACCCAGCGCGCCGGACGCAGACCGTTACGGTCGAGCAGGCACACCGCGTAGCGACCATCGGTCATTACCACGCCGGCCGGGCCGTCCCACGGCTCCATGTGCATCGAGTTGTACTCGTAGAACGCACGCAGATCCGGGTCCATGGTCTCGACGTTCTGCCACGCTGGCGGAATGATCATCCGCACGCCACGGAACAGGTCGATGCCACCGGTGACCATCAGTTCGAGCATGTTGTCCATGCTCGAGGAGTCGGAACCGACACGGTTCACCAGCGGGCCGAGTTCTTCCAGATCCATCAGATCGTTGGTGAACTTGGTGCGGCGGGCCTGGGCCCAGTTGCGGTTGCCGGTGATGGTGTTGATCTCGCCGTTGTGGGCGAGGAAGCGGAAAGGCTGGGCCAGCGGCCATTTCGGCAGGGTGTTGGTGGAGAAGCGCTGGTGGAACACGCAGATCGCGGTTTGCAGGCGCTGGTCACCGAGGTCCGGATAGAACGCGGCCAGGTCGGCCGGCATCATCAGGCCTTTATAGATGATGGTCTTGTGGGAAAAGCTGCAGATGTAGTGGTCGGTGTCAGCGGCGTTGGCCACCGACGAACGACGACGGGCGCTGAACAGCTTGACCGCCATGTCCTGATCGCTCAGGCCTTCGCCACCGATGTACACCTGCTCGATCTGCGGCAGGCGCTCAAGGGCGAGGCGGCCGAGGACGCTGGTATCGATGGGCACTTTGCGCCAGCCGATCAGTTGCAGGCCTTCAGCGAGGATCTCGCGGTTCATGTTCTCGCGAGCGACCTCGGCTTTGGCCGGGTCCTGATTGAAGAAGACCATGCCCACGGCATATTGCTTGGGCAGCTCGACGCTGAATGCTTCCTGGGCAATCGCACGCAGGAAGGCGTCGGGCTTTTGAATCAGCAGACCGCAACCGTCACCGGTCTTGCCGTCGGCATTAATCCCACCGCGGTGGGTCATGCAGGTCAGGGCCTCGATGGCCGTTTGCAAAAGGGTATGACTGGGTTCGCCCTGCATATGGGCTATCAGGCCGAAACCGCAGTTATCCTTGAATTCATCTGGTTGGTACAGACCTGCTTTCATAGACACTTTCTCACCAGGCTGCCTCTTTTCGAGGCAAATTTCTTTTCAATTCAACCACTTGCATCTCGCGCCGAACGTGCGCCGGCTTAGCGGGGGCAAAAGGGTGGTCATTGTACACAGCGACACAGAGGCTCACAAATTTGACGACGAAATGTCGCAAACTCATGTCGCATTTGTGAAAGGTTTAAAGCGATCTGCTGTGCTAGTCAAAACTTTTTTAATTTTGACCGCAACGACTCAAAGACTACTGTGACGCAGACACCACAAGGCACGCGACCCGTAAGGGCGGCGCGCACTTGTAGAAATTTTGAGGTGCTTGGAGAGGCAGCCTGGGTAAGGCCGCCGAATCTTCAGCGAGTTGTTGCCAGTTCCTGTTGGACGCTGGCGACAGTGCGAGGCCAAGGTTTACCAGCCTGAACCTTCGCTGGCAAGGCCTTGATGGCAGAAACGGCCGCATCACGATTGGCAAAGCTGCCATAGGTGATCACGTAGAGCGGCTTGCCGTTGAGGACTTTCTTGAAATAACGGTACTCGCCGCCCTGCTCCTTGACGAAGCTTTGCGCAGCCGCTTCGGAGCTGGTGCCGAGGATCTGCACCACGTAGTTGCCCGGGGCTTGACCGGCATACCAGTTGCCACCGGCGGCCTTGGCGACGGTGACCGGCTTCTCGGTGGCTTTCTCGGCCGGTTTGGCCGCAGCGACAGGCTTGGCAGGCGCCGGAGCTGGCTTGGCGACTGGCGCAGCCGGAGCAGGCGCTGGCTTGGCCGTGGCAACCTGAGTCGGTGCCGGCGTCGGTTTGGCCGCCGGGACCGGAACCGGCGTTGGCGCAGGACCGGCAGGCACGCCGGCCGGTGGCGCGGTGGTCGTCACGGTCGGCGGTGTATTGCTCGAGCCTTCCAGCGGTACGCCGTCGTCACCTTCGGTGATCCCGCCGGCCGCTTCGGCCAATGGCTTGCGCATGACCGGTTGCGAATTGCCGACCAGCGGCAACGGCATCGGCTGGGTGTTACCGGCGAACTCCACGTTCGGCGCGCCACCCTGGCCCAATGGCAGCTGTGCCTGTTCGTTGGCCGGTGCGCCGGTGGTCGGCGCCTTGTTGCGACCGGGCATCAGCCAGGCGGCAGCGACCGCCACCACGACGACGGCGGAAATCGCCAATACGTGTTTCTTCGGCATGTTGAACCCCATACTTGGACGCTTGACCGCAGAGCGGCTGGCAATCATGACTTCGATCAGAGCATCGCGAGCGACCTGGTTGATGTTGCCCGGCCAACCCTCGGAGCTTTCGTGAATATCAGAGATCTGATCCGCGGTGAAAAGTTCGACACCCCGGCCCGCACCTTCTAGCCGCTGGTCGAGATATTCGCGGGTTTCTTCTTCTGTGTACGGCTGCAATTCGATGACGTGGAAGCGCTCTTCTTCAAGGTGCAGCGCCTCAAGCTGGGCAATCAGCGACGACTCACCGAACAGGAACACATGCGGTCGGCCTTCCGGTGCGCCGGCACCCAAAGCCATCAAGGCTTCGAGGGCGGACTCGTCGAGCTGCTCGGCATCGTCCACCAGCAGATAGACCTCCTGGCCGGTCAGCGCCAGCTGTACGACCTGATCGAGGATCGCACCGACTTCGGCCTGGGCCACGTCCAGCGCCTGGGCAACCTGACGCAGCACACCGGCGGCATCGCCAGCGCCACGGGCGGAAACTACAACACTTTGAACCGACTGCTTGTTGGTGCTCGCCACCAGCGCCTGACGCAGCAACGTCTTTCCGCTGCCTTGAGGGCCGGTGACCACCAGCAGCAACTGGCTATAACGCGCCAGGTGGTGCAGTTGACCCAGCACCGGTTTGCGCTGGGCCGGGAAGAATTTGAAGCCCGGGACCCGTGGAGCAAAAGGGTCATGACTTAACTGGAAATGGCCGAGGAACGCCTCGTCGGCATGCAAACTAGTCATCGGAATCTTATTAACCTTTAAGCTGAGCCAGAGCGCGGTAATCCGCTCCCAGCGTGGCCTGTAGAACCTCTTTCGGATAATCGTCGGTCACTACCGCTTCGCCCATCCGGCGCAGCAGCACCAGGCGCAGACGACCGTCGATCACTTTTTTGTCAATTGCCATGTGTTCAAGAAAATCGGCTTCGGTCATCTCTTCAGGCGGAACCACCGGCAGGCCGGCGCGCTGGAACAGACGAATGCCGCGATCGCGCTCCTGCTCGCTGATCCAGCCGAGGCGCGCGGACATTTCCATCGCCATTACCGTGCCAGCAGCGACCGCTTCACCGTGCAACCAGACACCATAGCCCATGTGGGTTTCGATGGCGTGGCCGAAGGTGTGGCCGAGGTTGAGCGTGGCGCGTACACCGGTTTCTTTCTCATCGGCGCCGACCACCGCAGCCTTGGCCGCGCAGGAGCGCTCGATGGCATAGGTCAGGGCTTCCTGATCCAGCGCGCGCAGGGCATCAACGTTGTCTTCGAGCCAGGTCAGAAACGGCTCGTCGCAGATCAGGCCGTACTTGATGACCTCCGCCAGGCCCGCGGACAACTCACGCGCTGGCAGGGTTTTCAGGGACGCCGTATCGATCAGCACCACGTTCGGCTGATAGAACGCGCCGACCATGTTCTTGCCCAGCGGATGGTTGATGCCGGTCTTGCCGCCCACCGACGAATCGACCTGGGACAGCAGCGTGGTAGGGATTTGGATGAAATCGACGCCGCGCTGGTAGCAGGCGGCCGCAAAGCCGGCCATGTCGCCGATCACACCGCCACCGAGGGCGATCACCGTGGTGCGGCGGTCGTGACGAGCGGTCAGCAGACCGTCGAAGATCAGTTGCAGGGTTTCCCAGTTCTTGAAGGCTTCGCCGTCCGGCAGCACCACGGAAACTACCGAAAACTGCGAAAGACTGCGGGTCAGACGCTCGAGATAGAGCGGCGCAACGGTCTCGTTGGAGATGATTGCCACTTGCCGCCCGTGAATGTGCGGAGCCAGCAATTCAGGCTGATCCAACAGTCCTTCGCCAATATGAATCGGGTAGCTGCGCTCGCCTAGATCGACCTTGAGTGTCTGCATGTGTCCCCACGTGAAGATGGAAGCAGGCGTCCTGCCTTGAATTATCGGATGTCCCCGGTCTTGAAAGGTGTGACGCCGCTTGCGTGCGATCCGCCACAACCCTCGACAGGACGCCGAGGATAGCGCATTTCGGGCGACGCTTTAACGGGGTGGAAGTTGCGCCAGACGGTCAAGAATGTCGAGCACCACCATGCGTGGCGGCCGCTCGTCGGTTTCCACCACCAGATCGGCGATTTCCCGATAAAGCGGATCGCGGATCGCCAGCAGGTCGCGCAGGGTTTTCTCGGGATTGGCCGTGCGCAGCAGCGGGCGATTGCGGTCGCGGGAAGTCCGGCCGACCTGCTGTTCGACAGAGGCGTGCAGATACACCACCCGCCCGCCCTCATGCAGGGCCTTGCGGTTGGCGTCGCGCATCACCGCGCCGCCGCCCGTCGCCAGCACTACGCCGTCGAACGCGCACAGCTCGGCGATCATCGCCTGCTCACGATCACGAAAACCGGGCTCGCCTTCCTTGTCGAAGATCCACGGGATATTGGCGCCCGTACGCAGTTCAATTTCCTTGTCGGAATCCTTGAACGGCAGGCGCAGCTCTTTGGCCAGTAATCGGCCGATGGTGCTTTTTCCAGCCCCCATCGGTCCTACAAGAATCAAATTTCGCACAGAATCAACGACTCACAGCAATCGCCTGGTTATTCATGATACGCGGAGTGAGGAATACCAGCAGCTCGGATTTTTTCTCCGAAACTACATCACGCCGGAAAAGGCGGCCAAGATACGGCACATCGCCAAGAAATGGCACCTTATCTACGACCTTGCTTTGAGTATTTGAGAAAACCCCGCCAATCACGATGGTCTCGCCGTCGTTCACAAGTACCTTGGCATTGACCTCGTTTTTCTTGATCGGCGGTACATCCTGCACTTTGTTCAGGTAGTCCGGTTCGTCCTTGGTGACCTTCACCTCCATGATGATGCGATTGTCCGGGGTGATCTGCGGCGTGACCTCCAGCGACAGCGAGGCCTCCTTGAACGACACCGATGTAGCGCCGCTGGAGCTGGCTTCCTGATACGGAATCTCGGTGCCCTTGAGGATCTTCGCGGTCTCCTTGTCGGAGGTGACCACCTTGGGCTGCGAGACGATCTCCCCGTTGCCGGTCTTCTCCATCGCCGTCAGCTCAAGGTCCAGCAAGACGTTGTCGGTGATGAACGCAATGCCGATCCCGGAGGTGTTGTTGACTGTACCCATGTCGACGAACGGCGAGTTGGTGCTGGTGCTGCCCGGCGTACCAATGGTGGTCGACGAGCCGTTGCTGACCCCGGAGGTATTCCAATTGCCCTTGTTCTGGATCGATCCGCCCCAGCGAACGCCCAGGCTCTTGTCGTAATCGACGTTGGCCTCGACGATCCGTGCCTCGATCATCACCTGACGCACCGGGATATCCAGTTGCGCCACGATCCGCCGCAGCTCGTCGAGACGATCCTGGGTCTGGTAGGCGATGATGTTGTTGGTGCGCTCATCGACGGTGATCGAACCCCGTTCGTCGACTTTGGCCTCGGCGCTGGTGACCGACTGGAACAACTTGGCGATATCCGCGGCCTTGGCGTAGTTCACTTGCAACAGTTCACGGCGCAGCGGCGCCAGCTCGGCGATCTGCTTCTGCGACTCCAGTTCCTGCCGTTCGCGGGCGGCGATTTCATCCGCCGGCGCCACCAGCAACACGTTGCCGACCTTGCGCTTGTCCAGGCCTTTGGTCTTGAGCACTAGATCCAGCGCCTGATCCCACGGCACGTTTTGCAGACGCAGGGTGATTCCGCCCTGCACCGTGTCGCTGGCGACCAGATTGAGGTTGGTGAAATCGGCGATCAGTTGCAGCACCGAACGCACATCGATGTCCTGGAAATTCAGCGAAAGCTTTTCGCCGCTATAAGTGTTGCGGTCAGCATTGCGCTTTTGCAGGTCATCGACGGTCAACGACCGGATGCTCACGGTCAGCTTGTTGTCGGTCTGGTAAGTGGAATAGTCGAACGTGCCGCTGGGCTCGACGGTGATGGTCGCTCGATCACCGCTGACACCAGCATTGACGAACTGCACCGGGGTGGCGAAATCCTTGACGTCGAGACGCACCCGCAACGGTTCGGGCAGTTGGGTGCGAGCGAAATTGAGAATGATCTTGCCGTCATGTTCCTGGATGTCCGGCGCGATGGTCGGGTCGGACAGGTCGATGACGACATTGCCCTCGCCCGCCGTGCCGCGCTGGAAGTCCACGCCTCGGATGGCCCTGGCGGTCGGCGCGAACGTCCGGACCGGTGCCGCCACCGGTGTCGCACGTGGAGCCTTGGTGGCAGGTCGCGGCGCGGTGACTTTGGAACCTTGCCCGACCACCACGAACAACGTATTCCCCTCGACCCGGGTGTCATACGGCGCCAGTTGCGTCAGATTGATGATCAACCGGGTACGGTCGTTGGCCTCGACCACTGTGGCAGTGCGCGCATTACCGCTACCGAGGTCACGAGTCTTGCTCGCGAGCTGGCTGACCACTCCCGGCAGATCCAGAGCGATCCGCGCCGGCGAATCGGTGGTGTAGCCCTTGGGCTGTGGCGGTGGGCCGTCGAACGATAGCTTCAACTCGACGCGATCGCCCGGCAGCGCCGCCACGTCCAGCGTCTTCAGATTTGCCGCTTGAACCATCGGCGACAGCAGCGCTATCCATAGCGAAAAACCGAGGGTGGAGAAAATCCTGTTCATTGTTCGACTTCCACTATGAGTGCTCTTTCAAAGGAATGGTGCGCGGCCGCTCCAGCCAGGCGCCTTCGCCATCGGGAACGATTTCGACCACATCGACCTGGGTGGCACTGATCGCGACGATGCGCCCGTCGTTGCGCCCCAGGTAATCGCCGACTTTCAGCCGATGCACCCCACCCGCTCCGCGCAGCAGCGCAAAGGAGCCGGAGGCATTGGCGATCGTGCCGACCATCTCGAATTGCTCGATGTTGAAACCTTCGAGGTATTGCTTGACCCGTGTCGGATCCGGCTTGACGTTGCGCGAGCCGTGCTGCTGCCCGGCCAGATCGACCCGCACCTGACGCGAGAACGGGCTGCGCAGGCTGGCGGCGCTATAGGTGAACGTCTGGTAGGAACGAAAGGTCGGCGTCGGCTCGATCTTGCCCGGCGGCCGCAGGCGCACTTCATTCATGTAAGCGTCGAGATCGCTGAAGTCGTTGCCGCCGCAACCGCTCAAGCCCAGCGTCAAGGTCGACAATAGAAGGAAACGGATCGGGCTCATTTTTGCAGCCCCTTGTCGTTGTAACGGTACGTCTTGGCGAGGATGCTCATGCGCAACTTCGTCCCGCCTTCCGGGTTGGCCGGTGCCAGCTCGAAGTCGTGCAGCGTCACGATCCGCGGCAACCCGGCCACACCGCTGACGAAAGTGGCGAGGTCGTGATAGGCACCCGTGACGGTGATCTGGATCGGCAATTCGATGTAGAACTGCTGCGTCACCTCCGGCAACAGCTTGATCTCCTCGAATTCAAGACCGCTGCCCAGACCGGTGCGCGTGATGTCTTCCAGCAGCCCCGGCACTTCGGTGTCGCTGGGCAATTGCCGCAGCAGGACGCCAAACGAGTTCTCCATTTCCTTCATCTGCTGGGTGTACAGCTCGAGATTGGCCGCCAGGTGCGCCTTGCTGGAGAACTGCTCCTTGAGCGTGGCTTCCTCTGTACGCTTGAGCTCAAGCTGGTTTTCCATGTCGCTGACGAAAAAGTTGTAGCCCAGGGCCAGCACCAGAATCATCAATAGCGCCCCGGCCAGGCCTTTCACGGCCGGCGGCCAGGAGCCGATGTTGCTGGTATCCAGGTCGTTGAAGTCGATATTGCGCAGGCTGGCCAGCCATTCGGACGGTTTCATTGGTCGTCCTCCAGGTTTTTCGGCCGGGTCTGATGGACGGTCAACTGGAACACGTTGGCCTGATCCAGCTGCCCCGCCGTGGTTGCCTTGACCTCGTTCAGGGTCGGCGCATCGAACCAGTCGGACGCCTCAAGATTGCGCATCAGGTCGGAGACCCGGTTGTTCGATTCCGCCGCACCACTGATCGACAGGGTCTTGCCGACCATCTTCACGCTGGTGAAATAGACGCCGTCGGGCAGGGTGCGCGCCAGCTGATCGAAAATTCTCCCGCTGACCTGCCGGTTGGCCTGCAGGTCCTGGATGATGCGCATCCGCTCCACCAACTGCTGGCGACGCGCCTTGAGCTCGCTGATCTGCTGGATCCGCTCATCCACCACGGCGATCTGCTTGCCGATGTAATCGTTGCGCACCTGCTGCCGCTCAATGGCGGTACTGAAAACCTCAGCAGCAATAAAGACTGCGCCGACCGAGCCGACCACTACGCCGGTCAGGGTCAGCAGGAAGCGTTTGCGTCGTTCTTCGCGGCGCTCCTCACGCCAGGGTAAAAGGTTGATCCGCGCCATCAGTCGAAACTCCTGAGCGCGAGCCCACAGGCAATCATCAGGGCCGGCGCATCACTGGCCAGGGCCCCGGCATTGACTTTGCTGCTCAAGGCCATGTCGAAAAACGGATTGGCAACCTGGGTCGGCGTCCCCAGGCGTTCTTCGATCAGCCGGTCCAGCCCGGGCACCGACGCCGTGCCGCCGGCCAGCAAAATATGGTCGACCGCGTTGTACTGGCCGGAAGCGAAGAAAAACTGCAAGGAGCGTGAGACCTGCTGCACCAGCGCCTCGCGAAACGGCTGCAGGACCTCGCTGACGTAATCGTCCGGCAGACCGCCCTGCTTCTTGGCCAGCCCGGCCTGCTCAATGGTCAGGCCATAACGGCGCTGGATTTCCTCGGTCAGCTGGCGCCCGCCAAAGAGTTGCTCGCGGGTATAGATGATCCGGCCGTTGTGCAGGACGCTGAGGGTGGTCATGGTGGCGCCGATATCGACCACCGCAACGGTCAAGCGCTCCTGGGAAGCCGCCAGTTGCGTGGCCAGCAGGCCGAACGAGCGCTCAAGCGCATAGGCCTCGACATCCACCACCCGCGCAGTCAGGCCGGCGAGGGCCAGTGCAGCCTCACGGACTTCGACGTTTTCCTTGCGACAGGCGGCCAGCAGCACGTTGACCCGCTCGGGATTGCGCGGCGAGATACCCTGGACTTCGAAGTCGATGGCGACCTCGTCCAACGGATAGGGAATGTATTGGTCGGCCTCGATCTTGAGCTGGTTTTCCAGTTCGTCGTCGGACAGCCCGGCGTCCATTTCGATGACCTTGGTGATCACCGCCGAACCGGCCACCGCCACCGCCACGCTCTTGAGCCCGGTGCGCGCCTTGACCAGCACCCGGGACAGGGCGTGCCCGACGCCTTCGAGTTCGGCGATGTTTTTCTCGACCACGGCGTTGGCCGGCAACGGCTCCACCGCGTACGCCTCGACCCGGTAGCGCTCACCCTGACGGCTCAGCTCCAGCAGCTTCACCGAAGTGGAACTGATGTCGATCCCCAGTAACGTATTGGTCTTTTTGTTGAAGAGTCCTAGCACTACCAATTCCCTATGACTTTCCGTGAGTTACGGACTCTGTAATGCGCATTGCGTTCCCTCGCCCCGTCTTGACAGAAGCGCAAATGACGCCCCCAGCGGAAAAGTGCTTATAATGCCCAGCGATTTTTTCCGCTTTTTACTGCCGGCGCGGGCCGTTCTGTGTGTTTCCGGAACCCTGTCGCCCAATTCATTCTTTGCCCTGGATGTCCAAAAGCCTTGATTCGTCTGCTGAAATTCTTCGGTTGGTCCATCGTCGCCGTTTTCTGCGGACTGCTTTTAGGTCTCAGCGGCGCGTTTCTTTACCTTAGTCCGGGTTTGCCATCTGTGGAGGCGCTGAGAAGCATTCAGTTGCAGATTCCCCTCCGGGTGTACAGCAGCGACAACAAGTTGATCGCAGAATTTGGCGAAATGCGCCGCACACCGATCCGTTTCGCCGACATTCCCCCCAATTTCATCAATGCGTTACTAAGTGCTGAAGACGACAACTTCGCCAACCACTATGGCGTCGATCCGAGCAGCCTGATGCGTGCCGCGACCCAACTGGTCAAGAGCGGGCACATCCAGTCCGGCGGCAGCACCATCACCATGCAGGTGGCGAAGAACTTCTTCCTGACCAGCGAACGCAGCTTCTCGCGCAAGACCACAGAAATCCTCCTGGCCCTGCAGATCGAACGGCAGCTGACCAAGGACGAGATCCTTGAGCTGTACGTGAACAAGATTTATCTGGGCAACCGCGCCTATGGCATCGAGGCGGCGGCGCAGGTGTATTACGGCAAGTCGATCCGCGAGGTCAGCCTGGCGCAGATGGCGATGATCGCCGGCCTGCCGAAGGCCCCTTCGCGCTTCAACCCGCTGGCCAACCCGGCGCGCAGCAAGGAGCGTCGCGACTGGATCCTCGGGCGCATGTACAAGCTCGGCAAGATCACCGAAGCCGACTACACCGCTGCCATCAACGAGCCGCTGAACGCCAGCTACCACGTGCCGACCCCGGAAGTGAACGCGCCGTACATCGCCGAGATGGCCCGCGCCGAAATGGTCGGCCGCTATGGCAGCGACGCCTATACCGAAGGTTTCCGCGTCACCACCACGGTGCCGAGCAACCTGCAGGAAATGGCCAACACCGCGCTGCACGAAGGCCTGATGACCTACGACCAGCGTCACGGCTACCGTGGCCCTGAATCGCGCCTGCCGGGCAAGACCCGTGAAGCCTGGGCCGTCGAGCTTACCAAGCAACGCACCATCAGCAGTCTCGAGCCGGCCATCGTCACCCAGGTCGACAAGAACGGCCTGCAAGTGCTGACCCGGACCGGTGAAGAGCACGTGGCGTGGGACACCATGAAATGGGCCCGTCCGTTCCTCAATACCAACAGCATGGGCGCCGCACCGCGTCAGCCATCGGATGTCGCGCAGGTCGGCGACCTGGTGCGCGTACAGCGCCAGCCGAACAATTCGCTGAAGTTCAGCCAGATTCCGCAGGCCCAGGGTGCGTTGGTGTCGCTGGATCCGCAGAACGGCGCGATCCGTTCGCTGGTCGGCGGTTTCGCCTTCGAGCAGAGCAACTACAACCGCGCGACGCAGGCCAAGCGTCAGCCGGGCTCGAGCTTCAAGCCATTCGTCTACAGTGCCGCGCTGGATAACGGCTACACCGCCGCCACGCTGGTCAACGACGCGCCGATCGTGTTCGTCGACGAGTATCTGGACAAGGTCTGGCGCCCGAAGAACGACACCAACACCTTCCTCGGCCCGATCCGTCTGCGTGAAGCGCTGTACAAGTCGCGCAACCTGGTTTCGATCCGCCTGCTGCAGGCGATGGGCGTAGGCAAGACCATCGACTACATCACCCGCTTCGGTTTCAACAAGCAGGATCTGCCGCCAAACCTGTCCCTGGCGCTGGGCACCGCGACCCTGACCCCGATGGAAATCGCCACCGGCTGGAGCACCTTCGCCAACGGTGGTTACAAGATCACCCCGTACATCATCGACAAGATCGAAAGCCGCAATGGCGACACATTGTTCGTCGCCAACCCGCCGACCGTGCCACAGGGCGGCGCGGCTACCGACGGCATCGCGGCACCGGCGACTCAATCGATCACCGTCGGTGCAGCACCGGTTCCGGGTGAAGCACCGAGCGCTGCAGCGGTGCCGCAAGTGCCGGCAGTCGCCGAGCGCATCGTCGATGGCCGCACCACCTACATCCTCAACAGCATGCTGCAGGACGTAATCAAGCTCGGCACCGGTCGTCGTGCGCTGGCCATGGGCCGCAGCGATATCGCGGGCAAAACCGGTACCACCAACGAATCCAAGGATGCGTGGTTCTCCGGTTACAACGCCGATTACGTGACCACGGTCTGGACCGGTTTCGACCAACCGGAAAGCCTCGGTCGCCGGGAGTTCGGCGGCACCGTGGCGCTGCCGATCTGGATGAACTACATGAGCGCCGCGCTCAAGGACAAGCCGCCGCATGTCCAGCCGGAGCCGGAAGGCATCCTCAGCCTGCGGGTAGACCCGGTCAGCGGCCGCGCAGCCTCCCCGAGCACGGCAGGCGCCTACTTCGAACTGTTCAAGGCCGAAGACACGCCGCCGTCGGTCAACGAGATCGGCAATGGGACAGCGCCGGGTAGTCCGCTGCCCGCGGATGAACAGGCGCCGATCGATTTGTTCTGATCCTGATCCGCTAAAAAGCCCCGCCTTCGTGAGAAGTGCGGGGCTTTTTTTATTGCCTTCAGGATCGGTGCCGGACGAACAGGCCACACTCGACACAAAAACCTCAGGAACAAAAAAGCCCCGACTCTCACGAGCCGGGGCTTTCACTTGAAGCGTTACAACGACTTAGCCGTTGAACACGTCATCCACGCTTTTCAGCGGGTAGTTCTTCGGATACGGCAGGGTCGCTACGCCGGTCTCGATCGCGGCCTTGGCCACGGCGTCGGAGATCACGGTGATCAGGCGCTTGTCCATTGGCTTCGGAATGATGTACTCACGACCGAATTCCAGGGAGATACCGCCGTAGGCGTCGCAGACTTCCTGTGGAACCGGCAGCTTGGCCAGTTCGCGCAGAGCGTTGGCGGCAGCGATCTTCATTTCTTCGTTGATGCGCTTGGCGCGAACGTCCAGGGCACCGCGGAAGATGAACGGGAAGCCCAGCACGTTGTTGACCTGGTTCGGGTAGTCCGAACGGCCGGTGGCCATGATCACGTCGTTGCGTGTGGCGTGAGCCAGTTCCGGGGAGATTTCCGGATCCGGGTTGGAGCAGGCGAAGACGATCGGGTTGGCCGCCATGCGCTTGAGTTGCTCGGCGCTCAGCAGGTTCGGGCCCGACAGGCCGACGAATACGTCAGCGCCTTCGATGGCGTCGTCCAGGGTGCGCTTCTCGGTAGCGTGAGCAAACACAGCCTTGTACTGGTTCAGGTCGTCACGGCCAGCGTGGATCACGCCGGTACGGTCGATCATGAAGATGTTCTCGACCTTGGCGCCCATGCTCACCAGCAATTTCATGCAGGAGATGGCGGCAGCGCCGGCGCCCAGGCAGACGATCTTGGCTTCGCCGAGGGTTTTGCCAGCGATTTCCAGAGCGTTGATCATGCCCGCAGCGGTCACGATCGCGGTGCCGTGCTGGTCATCGTGGAACACCGGAATGTCGCACTGCTCGATCAGAGCGCGTTCGATCTCAAAGCACTCAGGCGCCTTGATGTCTTCCAGGTTGATGCCACCGAAGGTGATGGAAATGCGTTTTACGGTGTCGATGAAGGCTTGCGGGCTTTCGGAGTCGACTTCGATGTCGAATACGTCGATGCCGGCGAAGCGCTTGAACAGCACGCCTTTACCTTCCATCACTGGCTTGGAAGCCAATGGGCCGAGGTTACCCAGGCCCAGAATCGCGGTGCCATCGGAAATGACTGCAACCAGGTTGCCCTTGCCGGTGTACTTGTAGGCCAGTTCAGGATCGCGGGCGATCTCGCGCACTGGTTCAGCTACGCCGGGGCTGTAGGCCAGCGACAGGTCGCGGGCGGTAGCAGTGGCCTTGGTGAGCTCGACACTCAGCTTTCCTGGACGAGGATTGGCGTGATATTCGAGAGCGGCAGTTTTCAGATCAGACATTTTGGCATTCCGCTTTTTACTGTTGGACAGACTGGTCAGCGAGGATACGCGCCTCGCAAAGTCCCCACAAGACTGCCCGGTCACCCCTGTCAAGCGCCCTGCCCTACGACTTTGGGCCAAGAGCCACGGCGCACAAGGGTTAGACTGTTCACAATCGACAGAAAAAATGTCTACAACTTTTTCTTCAGCGGGACGATTGCAACATTGAAGAATCGGTCAGCGGCAACAGCCAACGGACCTGACCGGATTTCAATCCGCCCCGTCGTGAACGGTCGACCACCCAGCCCCGGGCTTCGATTTGCTTGCCCTTCAACGCTTGCAGGGAACTGACATCGAAGCGCTCCAGCAGATTGGGTGCAACGCGCAGTACAAGCTTGTCCTGCAACTCGATCCAGATTCCGCCACGATTGCGCTGAACCTTGCTCACACGCCCGCTGACGATGGCGAAACCCGAGCGTTCGATCTGCTCCGCTTTCAGTACAGGCGAGCGCTTCCAAAGGCCAAGCCCGGCCTGCCGCGCGCTACGTTCGGCGGCTTGCTGACAATCGACAAGATCGACATTCGGCGCCACCGCGACCCGGAAACCGAGGCCATCGGCGAGCATTTGCGCTTCGAGACTGGCGCCGCTGACGCTGTAGAGATGGGCGAGCGTACGCCCGTAATGGTCTTTTTCCTGCGCGCCGAGGCGCAAACCGACTCGTCCGCCACTGTCAGCTACCAAGGCTTCCAGGCGTTTGCGCGCCGCCACGGCAAACGGCTCGTCGCCGCGACCCTGCTTGCCCAATTCAGGCGTGTTGAGACCGATCAGGCGTACGCTGCGACCGTCACTCAGGCGCACCGTGTCGCCATCGACAACCCGCTGCACCACCACGCTGGACAGACCCGAGGGCGCCGGACAAAAGGCCTGGGCAGCGGACAGCCAAATCGCGGACACAAAAAAGGCGCCCACAAGGGACGCCTTTTTCATCAGACCGGAAAAGCCGCTGAGGTTTTCCAGAATGAGAGGCCTTAGGCCTTTTTCGCGCCGAAAGCACCGAAACGGTCGGCGAACTTCTGAACGCGACCACCGGTGTCCAGAGTCTTCTGCTTACCGGTGTAGAACGGGTGGCACTCGTTGCAAACGTCGATCGCCAGGGCTTTGCCGAAGGTCGAACGGGTTTCGAACTTGTTGCCGCAGCTGCAAGTTACTGCAACTTCTGGGTAATTCGGGTGGATATCGGCTTTCATGGTGTTTTCCTCAGCTGGCGTGCCGCCATCCAACACGATTGTTGAATACCGCACGTAATTAGGCCGCGGATTCTACCAGACCTTTTCAATCACGCAAGCTGTCACCGAGACCGACCGTCTGCTAGGCTCCCGCCCTTCTTCACCGCCCCGCCTATGAGAATCCTCCGCGTGCCCGACGCCATTCTGCGCCTCGCCCTGCCTTCGCCCCTGCGCCGCCTGTTCGACTATCGGGCCCCGGCCGGTGTGCTGCGTTCGCAGTTGCAACCGGGCATGCGGCTGCGGGTGCCGTTCGGTCGGCGGGAAATGATCGGGATTCTGGTGGAAGTCACTGACACCAGTGAAGTGCCGGTGGAGAAGCTCAAACCGGCGCTGGCCCTGCTCGACGCCACCGCACCGTTGCCGCCGGCACTGTTCAAGCTGTGCCTGTGGACGGCTCAGTATTATCAGCACAGCCTCGGCGACACCTTGAGTTGGGCATTACCGGTATTGCTGCGCCAGGGCGAACTGGCGGAAGCCCGCCAGGAACGTTTCTGGTCCGCCGCCCCCGGCGCCAGCCTCGACGACCCGCGCATCGCCCGCGCCCCGCGCCAGCGTGAAGCCCTTGCGACTTTGGCCCAGCACCCTCACGGCGTCGCCCATCAGTTGCTAAGCAAACTGATGCTGAACAAGGACAGCCTCGATCTGCTGCTGGCCAAAGATCTGGTACAAGTCGAAGTACGTCGCCACGCCCCCGGCGCACGCCACGAGCACTGGCTGGCCCAGCCGGAGCTGCCGCTCAACTGCGAACAGCGCGCCGCTTATGAAGCGATTCGCGCCGGTTTCGACAGTTATCACGCGTTCCTGCTGGCCGGAGTCACCGGCAGCGGCAAGACCGAAGTCTATCTACAACTGATCCGCGAAACCCTCGAGGCCGGCAAACAGGCGCTGGTACTGATCCCCGAGATCAACCTCGGTCCGCAGACCCTGGCCCGCTTCGAACAACGTTTCAATGCGCGCATCGCCCTACTGCACTCGGCCGTCAACGACCGCGATCGCCTCGATGCCTGGCTCGCTGCCCGGGATGGCGAGGCCGACATTATTATCGGCACCCGCTCGGCACTGTTCACCCCGATGAAAAATCCGGGGCTGATCATCATCGACGAAGAACACGACGGTTCCTATAAACAGCAGGAAGGCCTGCGCTACCACGCACGGGATCTGGCACTGGTGCGCGCGCGTCAGGAAAACATCCCGATCGTGCTCGGTTCCGCGACGCCATCCCTGGAAAGCCTGCACAACGCCTATACCGGCCGGTACGGACTCCTGCGCCTGAATGAACGGGCCGGCGGCGCCAAACAGCCACGGTTCCTGCGTCTGGACGTAAAAAGCCGTCCGCTGGACAGCGGCATTTCCGGGCCGATGCAGCAAGCCATCGGCCAGACCCTCGCCGCCGGCCAGCAGGTGCTGGTGTTCCTCAACCGCCGAGGGTTTGCCCCGACCCTGCTGTGCCACGATTGCGGCTGGATGTCCGAGTGCCAGCGCTGCGATGCGCGGATGACCGTGCACCAGCGCTACGGCGAGCTGCGCTGCCACCACTGCGGTTACGTCGAGCGTGTGCCGCGCCAGTGCCCGAAGTGCAACAAGGTCGATCTGCGGCCGGTGGGCGCCGGCACCGAGCGGGCCGAGGAACGGCTGGCGATTCTGTTCCCGGACTATCCGGTGCTGCGCGTCGACCGTGACAGCACCTCGCGCAAAGACGCGATGAATCAGTTGTTCGCCACGATCCAGAAAGGCCAGCCGTGCATTCTGGTCGGCACCCAGATGTTGGCCAAGGGTCACCACTTTCCCCGGGTCACCCTGGTGTCGATCCTCGATGCCGACGGCGGGCTGTTTTCCGGCGACTTCCGCGCCAGCGAGCGCATGGCGCAGTTGATCGTGCAGGTTGCCGGGCGCGCCGGGCGGGCGGAAGAACCGGGCAAGGTGATCATTCAGACGCACCTGGCCGACCATCCTCTATTGGTGCAACTGACCGAGCAGGGTTACTTCGCCTTTGCCGAACAGGCCCTGAGCGAGCGTCGCGCCGCCGGCCTGCCGCCGTTCGCCCATCTGGCGCTGCTGCGCGCCGAAGCACACAAGCCGGGGCAGGCTGAAGGCTTTCTCGATGAGGCGTGCAGTGAGGCCGAGCGCTTGCTGGCCGAACAGAACCTGAGCGGTATCGAACTGCTGGGACCAGTGCCGGCGCCGATGGAACGTCGGGCCGGACGCTTCCGCGCGCAGCTGCTTTTGCAGGCCACGGCCCGGGCGCCGCTGCACCGGTTGCTGTCGAGCTGGCTGCTGGCGCTGGAGCAGATGCCAAGCGGCCGGGCGGTGCGCTGGTCGCTGGATGTCGATCCGGTGGATCTGTACTGACCGGGAAAAACCGGTCGAATTGTCACCACACATCCACATCCTGCCTGCTAAGGTTGGCAAGCCCGTCTTCGCAACGGATAATGCCCAGTTTTTCCACCCGCGCATCGATGCGCCGCCGCGCTTGCGGTCGAAAGAGAAGACCATGAAAGACACCATTCGCCAGCTGATCCAACAAGCCCTCACCCAACTCGTCAACGAAGGTGTGTTGCCTGAAGGCCTGACGCCGGCGATCCAGGTGGAAAACGCTCGGGACAAGACCCACGGCGATTTTGCCAGCAACATCGCCATGATGCTGGCCAAGCCTGCGGGCATGAAGCCGCGTGACCTGGCGGAAAAAATCATCGCCGCCCTGCCGGCTGACGAGAACGTCACCAAGGCCGAAATCGCCGGCCCCGGCTTCATCAATTTCTTCCAGAACACTCAGGCGCTGGCCTCGCGCCTCGACGCCGCACTGGCCGACGCTCACGTTGGCGTGCGCAAGGCGGGTCCGGCGCAACGCACCGTGGTCGACCTGTCGGCACCGAACCTGGCCAAAGAGATGCACGTCGGTCACTTGCGCTCGACCATCATCGGCGACGGCGTTGCCCGGGTGCTCGAATTCCTCGGCGACACCGTGATCCGTCAGAACCACGTCGGCGACTGGGGCACCCAGTTCGGCATGCTGATGGCGTATCTGCAGGAAAACCCGATCACCAGCGACGAACTGTCGGACCTGGAAAACTTCTACCGCGCCGCCAAGCAGCGCTTCGACGAGTCCCCGGAGTTCGCCGACCGCGCCCGCGGCCTGGTGGTCAAGCTGCAGGCCGGCGATGCCGAATGCCTGGCGCTGTGGACCAAGTTCAAGGACATCTCGCTGTCGCACTGCCAGAAGATCTACGAACTGCTCAACGTCAAACTGACCATGGCCGACGTGATGGGCGAAAGCGCTTACAACGACGACCTGATCAATGTGGTCAACGACCTGAAAGCCGCCGGCATGCTGGTTGAAAGCAACGGCGCCCAGTGCGTGTTCCTCGACGAATTCAAGAACGCCGAAGGCGAGCCGCTGCCGGTGATCATCGTCAAGGCCGACGGCGGCTACCTGTACGCCACCACCGACCTGGCAGCTGTGCGCTATCGCAGCGGCAAACTGAAGGCCGACCGTGCGCTGTACTTCGTCGACCAGCGTCAGGCCCTGCACTTCCAGCAAGTGTTCGCCGTGGCGCGCAAGGCCGGTTTCGTGACCCATCCGATGGAAATGGAGCACATGGGCTTCGGCACCATGAACGGCGCCGACGGCCGTCCGTTCAAGACCCGTGACGGCGGCACCGTGAAGCTGATCGATCTGCTGACCGAGGCTCAGGAACGCGCCTACACCCTGGTGAAGGACAAGAATCCGGAACTGGCCGAAGACGAACTGCGCAGCATCGCCAAGGTCGTTGGCATCGGCGCGGTGAAGTACGCCGACCTGTCCAAGCACCGCACCAGCGACTACAGCTTCAACTTCGACCTGATGCTCAACTTCGAAGGCAATACCGCGCCGTACCTGCTGTACGCCTACACCCGTGTGGCCGGCGTGTTCCGCAAACTGGGCAAGGATTTCAGCGAAGTCGACGGCCAGATCGTCCTCGAAGCGGCGCACGAGCAGGAACTGGCGGCCAAACTGGCGCAGTTCGGTGAAGTGCTGAACAACGTTGCGGAAAAGGGTACGCCACACACTCTGTGCACCTACCTGTACGACGTGGCCGGCCTGTTCTCCAGCTTTTACGAGAACTGCCCGATCCTCGCCGCCGACACCCCGGCACAAATGCAAAGCCGTCTGCGCCTTGCCGCGCTGACCGGCCGTACCCTCAAGCAAGGCCTGGAACTGCTCGGCCTGGAAACCCTGGAGCGTATGTAAGTTGGCTGCCAAGAAAAAACCTGCACCCAAACGTGGCGCCAGCCGTTACCAAGCTCCAGCGAAGCAGCCGATTCCGGGCTGGCTGTGGATGGCCATCGGCCTGACGGTCGGTGCGTTCATCGTGTTCCTGATGAAACTGGAGCCGGGCAAGGGCAGCGACACGGTCAAGCGCGAGAAGGTCGAACAACAGCAACAACAGAAAGCCACCAAGATCGCCGAGGCCAACAAGACCCCGCCGAGCCCGACGCAACCGGTGAAGCCGAAGTACGACTTCTACACCCTGCTGCCGGAATCGGAAGTGATCGTGCCGCCTGACGCCGTGCCGGAGAAAACCCTGCCGACGCCACAGGTGCCGGCGATCCCGACTACGCCGGTGACTCCGGCGGAAGCGGCGAAGATCGACACCGCACGCGCCCAGGCTGCACTGGCCGGGATCACCCCACCGCCAGCGCCTCCGGTGACCAAGGCTGCGCCGGTGACCAAGTTCTTCCTCCAGGCCGGCTCGTTCCGAAAAGAGGCTGATGCCGACAAGGTCCGCGCGCAGATCATTCTGCTCGGCCAGGCGGTCGCGGTTGAATCCGGGACAGTGAAGGATGAAACCTGGTATCGCGTACTGGTCGGCCCGTTCAGCAACCGCGAACAACTGACCACTGCCCAGAAACAACTGGCGGGCGCAGGTTTCAGCAACCTGTTGTTACAACAACGCCAGAGCCGCTGATTCCCCTCGAATGATCCTTCCCGCGCTCTGCGTGGGGAGGATCAGCGCAACAACACCGCTCGTCCCCTCTCCCTCCCCGCAGTTGAAATCCTCTCCACTACCCCCATATGAATGGGCATAAGGCATTTTCGCCCCGCAGTGTGGAGACTCTTCCCTTGACCACCATCGTTTCAGTCCGCCGCCACGGCAAAGTCGTCATGGGCGGCGACGGCCAGGTTTCTCTAGGCAACACCGTGATGAAAGGCAACGCGAAGAAAGTTCGTCGCCTGTACCACGGCCAGGTCATCGCCGGTTTCGCCGGTGCCACCGCCGACGCCTTTACCCTGTTCGAACGTTTCGAAGGCCAGCTCGAGAAACATCAGGGCCACCTGATCCGCGCCGCCGTCGAACTCGCCAAGGAATGGCGTACCGACCGCTCCCTGAGCCGCCTCGAAGCGATGCTCGCGGTCGCCAACAAGGACGCCTCCCTGATCATCACCGGCAACGGTGACGTGGTCGAACCGGAAAACGGCCTGATCGCCATGGGTTCCGGTGGCGGTTACGCCCAGGCCGCTGCCAGCGCGCTGCTGAAAAAGACCGATCTGTCGGCCCGCGAAATCGTCGAGACCGCTCTCGGGATCGCCGCCGACATCTGTGTATTCACCAACCACACTCAGACCATTGAGGAGCAGGATCTCGCTGAAGAAGCCTGAGTCGGCCCTGTGCCACGGCTTGCTTCTGCTTGAGGACCGTCAATTATTATGTCCATGACTCCCCGCGAAATCGTCCACGAACTCAACCGCCATATCATCGGCCAGGACGATGCCAAGCGTGCCGTCGCGATTGCCCTGCGCAACCGCTGGCGCCGCATGCAGCTGCCTGAAGAGCTGCGCGTTGAAGTGACCCCGAAGAACATCCTGATGATCGGCCCGACCGGTGTCGGTAAAACCGAAATCGCCCGTCGCCTGGCCAAACTGGCCAACGCGCCATTCATCAAGGTCGAAGCGACCAAGTTCACCGAAGTCGGCTACGTCGGCCGTGACGTCGAATCGATCATCCGCGATCTGGCCGATGCCGCGATCAAGATGCTGCGCGAGCAGGAAATGACCCGCGTTCGCCACCGCGCCGAAGACGCTGCCGAGGATCGTATCCTCGACGCTCTGCTGCCGCCGGCACGCATGGGTTTCAGCAACGAAGACGCACCGACCCAGGACTCCAACACCCGCCAGCTGTTCCGCAAGCGCCTGCGCGAAGGTCAGCTGGATGACAAGGAAATCGAGATCGAAGTCGCCGAGATGGCCGGCATCGAAATCGCCACGCCTCCGGGCATGGAAGAAATGACCAACCAGCTGCAGTCCCTGTTCGCCAACATGGGCAAGGGCAAGAAAAAGTCTCGCAAGCTCAAGGTCAAGGAAGCACTGAAACTGGTGCGCGATGAAGAAGCCGGTCGCCTGGTCAACGAAGAAGAGTTGAAGGCCAAGGCCCTGGAAGCGGTCGAGCAGCACGGTATCGTGTTCATCGACGAAATCGACAAGGTCGCCAAGCGCGGCAATGTCGGCGGCGCCGATGTGTCCCGTGAAGGCGTGCAGCGTGACCTGCTGCCACTGATCGAAGGCTGCACCGTCAACACCAAGCTGGGCATGGTCAAGACCGACCACATTCTGTTCATCGCTTCCGGTGCGTTCCACCTGAGCAAGCCGAGCGACCTGGTACCGGAGCTGCAAGGCCGTCTGCCGATTCGCGTCGAACTCAAGGCCCTGAGCCCTGAAGACTTCGAACGTATCCTCAGCGAACCGCACGCCTCGCTCACCGAGCAATACTGCGCGCTGCTGAAGACCGAAGGCCTGAACATCCAGTTCCAGCCTGAAGGCATCAAGCGTCTGGCGGAGATCGCCTGGCAGGTCAACGAGAAGACCGAGAACATCGGTGCCCGTCGCCTGCACACGCTGCTCGAGCGCCTGCTGGAAGAGGTGTCGTTCAGTGCCGGTGATCTGGCCAGCGCCCATGACGACAAGGCGATCCTGATCGACGCCGAGTACGTCAACAGCCACCTGGGTGAATTGGCGCAGAACGAAGATCTGTCCCGTTATATCCTGTAAGCCATACTTACAGTGGTCGTGAAACTGTGGGAGCCATCGGCTCCCACAATTTTTTCCACCTGACGGAACGCCGGCGATGACCCAACTCCCCACCGACATCAAACTGCACAAAGCCTCGAAAACCCTGTCGCTCAAATACGCGTCCGGCGAGGAATACACCCTGCCCGCCGAATTCCTGCGCGTGCACTCCCCTTCCGCCGAGGTCCAGGGCCACGGCAAACCGATCCTGCAATTCGGCAAACTGCACGTCGGCCTGACCAAGGTAGAACCGGCCGGTCAGTACGCACTGAAACTGACCTTCGACGACGGTCACGACAGCGGTCTGTTCACCTGGGATTACCTGTACGAGCTGGGGCGACGTTATGACGCACTCTGGGCGGATTATCTGGCCGAACTCAAAGCCGCCGGCAAAACCCGCGACCCGGATCAGTCCGTCGTCAAGCTGATGCTCTAGTCCGCGCCTCGGACTGTTTAGAGGGCATTTTCTAGATTCATCTGTTTGAATGCTCCGCTAAAGCGGCCCGGGATCGGCTGCTTGCGAAAAAAATTAAACTCGGGTAACCAATGGAGCTGGCAAGTTCCCTGCAGTGCTCTACGACTGTAAAGCAGCTATGCAGAATCAACGGTCACCCGAGCAGTAGTACCTGGCATTGGCTGTGGAACTGCACAGCAGAAACCGGGTACTCGTCTCAGGACAATGGAGCGTCGTAGATGAGTAACAAGAATAACGATGATTTGAAGTACCAAGCCTCGGAAAACACCCTGGGGCTGAATCCTGTCGTTGGGCTTCGCGGAAAGGATCTGCTGGCCTCTGCTCGAATGGTGCTGACCCAGGCCATCAAACAACCGATCCATAGCGTCAAACACGTCACTCATTTCGGCATCGAACTGAAGAACGTGCTGTTCGGCAAATCAGAACTGCAACCGGCAAGCGATGACCGTCGCTTTGTCGACCCGGCGTGGAGTCAGAACCCGCTGTACAAACGTTATCTGCAAACTTATCTGGCATGGCGCAAGGAACTCCATGCCTGGATCGACGACAGCAGCCTCTCGCCCAAGGACATCGCGCGCGGCCACTTCGTGATCAACCTGATGACCGAAGCCATGGCGCCGACCAACAGCATGGCCAACCCGGCGGCGGTCAAACGCTTCTTCGAGACCGGCGGCAAGAGCCTGCTCGACGGTCTCTCGCATCTGGCCAAGGATCTGGTGCACAACGGCGGCATGCCGAGCCAGGTCAACATGGGCGCGTTCGAGGTCGGCAAGAGCCTGGGCGTGACGGAAGGCGCGGTGGTGTTTCGCAATGACGTGCTGGAGCTGATCCAGTACAAGCCGATCACCGAGCAGGTGCACGAGCGCCCGCTGCTGGTGGTGCCGCCGCAGATCAACAAGTTCTACGTCTTCGACCTGAGCCCGGACAAGAGCCTGGCGCGCTTCTGCCTGCGCAACAATGTGCAGACCTTCATCGTCAGCTGGCGCAACCCGACCAAGGAACAGCGCGAGTGGGGCCTCTCGACCTACATCGAAGCCCTGAAGGAAGCGGTCGACGTGGTCACCGCGATCACCGGCAGCAAGGACGTCAACATGCTCGGCGCCTGCTCCGGCGGCATCACCTGCACCGCCCTGCTCGGCCACTATGCCGCGACGGGTGAAAACAAGGTCAATGCCCTAACCCTGCTGGTCAGCGTGCTCGACACCACCCTGGACAGTGACGTCGCCTTGTTCGTCGACGAGCAGACCCTGGAGATGGCCAAGCGTCATTCGTATCAGGCCGGTGTGCTGGAAGGCAAAGACATGGCCAAGGTCTTTGCCTGGATGCGCCCCAACGATTTGATCTGGAATTATTGGGTCAACAACTACCTGCTCGGCAACGAGCCGCCGGTGTTCGACATCCTGTTCTGGAACAACGACACCACCCGGTTGCCGGCCGCGTTCCACGGCGACCTGATCGAGATGTTCAAAAACAACCCACTGACCCGCCCCGATGCACTGGAAGTGTGCGGCACGCCGATCGACCTCAAGAAAGTCACGGCCGACATCTTCTCGCTGGCCGGCACCAACGACCACATCACCCCGTGGAAGTCCTGCTACAAGTCGGCTCAACTGTTTGGTGGCAAGGTGGAGTTCGTGCTGTCCAGCAGCGGGCATATCCAGAGCATTCTGAACCCGCCGGGCAACCCGAAATCGCGCTACATGACCAGCGACGAAATGACCGCCAATGCCGATGACTGGCAGGAAAACTCGACCAAGCATGCCGATTCCTGGTGGCTGCACTGGCAGGCGTGGCAGGCGGCGCGATCGGGCGAACTGAAAAAGGCACCGACGAAGCTGGGCAACAAGGCATTCCCGGCAGGCGAGGCCTCACCGGGCACTTACGTACACGAGCGGTAACCGAGACACCTCACTCCCTGCGGGGAGTGAGGTGAACACTGAGATTGCGACCCACAGGGCCCTGAAGCATGCCGCAACCGTTCATCTTTCGTACCGTCGAGCTGGATGGCCAGACCATCCGGACCGCCGTACGCCCCGGCAAGCCTCACTTGACGCCCTTGCTGATTTTCAACGGCATCGGCGCCAACCTGGAGCTGGTGTTTCCTTTTGTCGCGGCGCTGGATCCGGACCTGGAAGTGATCGCCTTCGACGTGCCCGGTGTCGGGGGGTCTTCGACGCCGAGACGGCCGTATCGCTTTCCGGGACTGGCCAAGCTCACAGCACGGATGCTCGACTACCTCGACTACGGACAGGTCAATGTGATTGGTGTGTCCTGGGGTGGCGCGCTGGCACAGCAGTTCGCCTATGACTATCCCGAGCGCTGCAAGAAGCTGGTACTGGCAGCGACGGCGGCGGGTGCGGTGATGGTGCCGGGCAAGCCGAAGGTGCTGTGGATGATGGCCAGTCCACGGCGCTACATCCAGCCGTCCCATGTGATCCGCATCGCCCCGATGATCTACGGCGGCTCGTTCCGTCGCGACCCGACGCTCGCTGCCAGCCATGCGGCCAAGGTGCGTTCGGCGGGCAAGCTCGGCTACTACTGGCAACTGTTCGCGGGCCTTGGCTGGACCAGCATTCACTGGCTGCACAAGATCCATCAGCCGACCCTGGTGCTGGCCGGTGACGACGATCCGCTGATCCCGCTGATCAACATGCGCATGCTGGCCTGGCGGATTCCCAACGCCCAGTTGCACATCATCGATGATGGTCATCTGTTCCTGATCACCCGGGCCGAAGCAGTGGCACCGATCATCATGAAGTTCCTCCAGGAGGAACGTCTTCGCGCAGTGATGCACCCCCACCCGACACCGCTGGGCGGATAACCGGCCCGGTCCGGTTTTCTGGACAGCTCCTTGCAGAGCTTTTCAACGTGCGTGGCAGGACGCCGCGCAGGCAACAAGCCGCAACAGCGTCTATGGTGTTCTGGTTCGGTGTGTTTGTTTTTGACCTGAAGACGAAGGAGTGTTGAGTCATGCGCGACAAACCAGCGACGGGCGTAGTGCCCAGTCCTGCCGTGTTCATCAATGCACAGAGTGCAATGACCGGCCTGCGTGGCCGCGATCTGATTTCGACGTTGCGCAGCGTCGCCGCCCATGGCCTGCGCAACCCGATCCACAGCGCGAAACACGCATTGAAACTCGGCGGCGCGCTCGGACGCGTGCTGCTCGGTGAAACCCTGCATCCGACCAACCCCAATGACAGCCGATTCGCCGATCCGGCCTGGAGCCTCAATCCGTTCTATCGCCGAAGCCTGCAGGCCTATCTGAGCTGGCAGAAACAGGTGAAGAGCTGGATCGACGAAAGCAGCATGAGCGATGACGATCGCGCCCGTGCGCACTTCGCTTTCTCCCTGATCAACGACGCCGTGGCGCCCTCCAACACGTTGCTCAATCCGCTGGCGATCAAGGAGCTGTTCAACTCCGGCGGCCACAGTCTGGTGCGTGGCCTGAGTCATCTGTTCGATGACCTGCTGCACAACGACGGCCTGCCGCGCCAGGTGACCAAACAAGCTTTCGAAGTCGGCAAGACTGTCGCCACTACCACCGGTTCGGTGGTGTTTCGCAATGAACTGCTCGAGCTGATCCAGTACAAGCCGATGAGCGAAAAGCAGTATTCGAAACCGCTGCTGGTGGTGCCGCCGCAAATCAACAAGTACTACATTTTCGACCTGAGCCCGAGCAACAGTTTCGTCCAGTACGCCCTGAAGAACAGCTTGCAGACCTTCATGATCAGTTGGCGCAATCCGGACGTTCGTCATCGCGAATGGGGCCTGTCGACCTACGTCGAGGCCGTGGAAGAAGCAATGAACATCTGCCGCGCGATCACCGGTGCCCGCGAGGTCAACCTGATGGGTGCCTGCGCCGGCGGGCTGACCATCGCTGCGCTGCAGGGGCACTTGCAGGCCAAGCGACAGTTGCGGCGGGTCTCCAGCGCGACCTATCTGGTGAGCCTGCTCGACAGTCAGATCGACTCTCCAGCCACTTTGTTCGCCGATGAACAGACCCTCGAAGCGGCCAAGCGCCGCTCCTATCAGAAAGGCGTGCTGGACGGTCGCGACATGGCCAAGGTGTTCGCCTGGATGCGCCCCAACGATCTGATCTGGAGCTACTTCGTCAACAACTACCTGCTGGGCAAGGAGCCGCCAGCGTTCGACATCCTCTACTGGAACAACGACAGCACCCGCCTGCCCGCCGCGTTTCACGGTGATCTGCTGGACTTCTTCAAGCACAACCCGCTGATTCATTCGGGCGGCCTGGAAGTCTGCGGCACGCCGATCGACCTGCAGAAAGTCACGGTCGACAGTTTTAGCGTGGCCGGCATGAACGACCACATCACGCCATGGGACGCGGTGTATCGCTCGACCCTGCTGCTGGGTGGGGAGCGGCGCTTCGTGCTGTCCAATAGCGGCCACGTCCAGAGCATTCTCAACCCGCCGAGCAACCCCAAGGCCAACTACGTCGAAAACGGCAAGATGAGCAGCGACCCGCGCGCCTGGTACTACGACGCGAAAAAGGTCGACGGCAGTTGGTGGCCGCAGTGGCTGGAATGGGTCCAGCAGCGCTCCGGCACCCTGCGCGAAACCCAGATGGCCCTTGGCAACGCGAACTATCCACCGATGGAGGCGGCGCCCGGCACTTACGTGCGCGTGCGCTGACCGGCCCCAACCGCCCATTAAGAAGACTGGATGAAAACAAGCGAACGGATCCTCGAATGTGCCCTGCAGTTGTTCAACGAGAAGGGCGAGCCGAACGTCTCCACTATGGAGGTTGCCAACGAAATGGGGATAAGCCCGGGCAACCTCTACTACCACTTCCACGGCAAGGAGCCGCTGATTCTCGGGCTGTTCGAGCGTTTCCAGAACGAGCTGGCGCCACTGCTCGACCCACCTGCGGATGTCGAACTGGCACCGGAGGATTACTGGCTGTTCCTGCACCTGATCGTCGAACGGCTGGCGCAGTACCGGTTCCTGTTCCAGGACCTGTCGAACCTGGCCGGACGCCTGCCGAAACTCGCCAAGGGCATCCGCAACTTTCTCAACGTCCTGAAGCGCACGCTGGCGTCACTGCTGGCGCGGTTGAAGGCCTCGGGACAGTTGATCAGTGACACCCAGGCGCTGGGGCAACTGGTGGAGCAGATCACCATGACCTTGCTGTTCTCGCTGGACTATCAGCGGATTCTCGATCGCGAGGGCGAGGTACGGCTGGTGGTTTACCAGATCATGATGCTGGTGGCGCCGCACCTGTTGCCGCCGGTGAAGGTGGCGACGGAGCGGATGGCGCTACAATACCTCGAAGATCACGAGTGACCGCACAAACAAAAACGCCCGACCTTCAGAGGCCGGGCGTTTTCTTGTGCCCTGAAAATCAGGACTGACTGGTCGGCGTCGACGGCGTCGATGCAACAGTCGAAACTGGCGCCGGGGTTGGAGCCGAGGCGGAGTTCGACGTGCTGGCCAGTGCTTGCGGTGTGGTCACCGGTTTTGGTGCAGCAGCTTTCGGCGCAGCGGCTTTCGGCGCGGCCGTTTTTTTCACTGCCGGTTTTTTCGCCGCAGCCGGTTTGGCGGCAGGCTTGGCAGCGGGTTTGGCGGCAGCGGTTTTCGCTGCTGGCTTGGCCGCTGGTTTTGCAGCAGGTTTTGTAGCAGGTTTGGCGGCGGCCTTGGCGGCAACCGGTTTGGCCGCGGCTTTCGCTGCTGGCTTGGCTGCTGCAGTTTTGGCCGCTGGTTTTGCTGCAGGTTTCGCGGCAGCCTTAGTCAACGGTTTGGCAGCAGGTTTTGCCGCCGGTTTGGCTGCTGCGGTTTTGGCCGCGACAGGCTGAGCTTTCAGGCCGGTGAGTTTTTCGATCTGTTTGGTCAGGGTATCGACCTTCTTGTGCAGATCCTTCACCTCGTTGCGGCTCGGTACGCCCAGGCGCGAGATCGCACTGTTCAGACGCTTGTCGAAAGCCCCTTCCAGTTGATCCCAGGTGCCCAGAGCGCGATCTTTCACGCCGCTGATGCGCGATTTTGCCGAGCTTGCAGAATCCTTGGCAGCATCGACTTTCTTGCCGACTGCAGCCTTGGTGAGCTTCTCGGCTTTCTCGCCGTCTTTGACCAATGTATCGAAGAGCTTGCTGCCGTCAGTGTCGATCTTCGAGTACACGCCTAAACCAGCCAGCCAGATCTTGCGGGAATAGTCTTCGACTTTTCCGATCCACGAGCTGCCTTCTTTATCGGTGTTCTTTTTACCAGCCATCCCGTTCTCCTTAAGATTTACGCGCGACGCGTTCGAGCAATGCCGTCAGCTCATCGAGCTTAGCAGAGAGTGCCTCAACGTCATGTTTAGACGGAATGCCGATACGATTCAAGGCACTGGCGACACGCGTGTCGAACGCCTTCTCAACCTTGTCGAGCTGAACTTCGACGCGGCCTTTGAAAGAGCTGACTTCGTGCTTGGCTTCATCGATCTCGGCGTTGGCCGCTTCGAGTTTTTCGGTGACGGCTTTTTTGCCTTTCTTTTCAACAGTTTGACCAGCCTTGATCAACTCCTGAAAGTACTCGCTGCCCTCCTGACCGACCTTGGTGTAGGCACCCAGGCCTGCCAGCCAGATCTTGCGGGCATAGGATTTGACGTCGCTCAAAGCAGAAGTCGAGGCGTCGATTTTTTTCTTCAAAATAACTTTGGCCATGGTGCACCTCACGCGCAGAAGGTTTGAGGAACTGCCCGGACGTGTGTCGGGCTCAGGCACAAAGTAGGGAGAAAAATTAGAAACGGCACCCTAACAACTGACATAAAAGGCAGGTGCACCACACAGAAAAAGGGGAGCCCGAAGCTCCCCCTCTGTTCTTTTCAGACCAGCGCCTTGTCCAGCGCTTTCTCGATCTCGGCTTTGATCATGCCGCTCATGGCCGACATCATCAGGCCCAGTTCCACGTCGACCCGGATCGAATTCTCGGCCACATGCACCGCGCCCTTCACACCCGAACGCTTGAGGTTCAGGGTATCGCCCGACCACTGCGGCTCAAGGCCATATTGATCGGACAGTTTCTGCGCCAGTTTGTCGGCTTTCTCGCGGGCAACTTCCTTGCCCAGGCTGTGGGCACGCTCAACACTGATATGGGCCATTGAATGACTCCTGCTTTTTGAATGGGGCTATGAATGCCTGCAACGAATCTTGACCGCCACTGCGGCAAATCGTCCCGAAGGTTGCCCATCTTACCTTTAGCCACTCCAAGACAAAGCATGGCTTGGGGATTAGAATGTCGCGCATTCTCTTTTGGTGACAGCGATATGACTGATCAGCGCAAAGGCAGCGATGCCGAACCCACCACTCACTTCGGCTTCAAAAACGTTCCGGAAAGCCAGAAAGCGGAAAAAGTCGCTGAGGTGTTCCACTCCGTGGCCGCCAAGTACGACCTGATGAACGACCTTCTGTCGGGCGGCATGCACCGTCTGTGGAAGCGCTTCGCAATCGAACTGTCGGGCGTGCGCGCCGGCAACCGCGTGCTGGACATCGCCGGCGGCACCGGCGACCTGACCAAGAAATTCTCGCACCTGGTCGGCCCGACCGGTCAGGTCGTTCTCGCGGACATCAACGAATCCATGCTCAAGGTCGGTCGTGACCGCCTGCTGGATGTCGGTGTTTCGGGCAACGTCGAGTTCGTCCAGGCCGACGCGGAAAAACTGCCGTTCCCGGACAACCATTTCGACTGTGTGACCATCGCCTTCGGCCTGCGCAACGTGACGCATAAAGAGGACGCCCTGCGTTCGATGCTGCGCGTGCTCAAGCCCGGCGGTCGCCTGCTGGTGCTGGAATTCTCCAAGCCGACCAACGCGCTGATGTCCAAGGCCTATGACGCCTACTCGTTCGCCTTCATGCCGCTGATGGGCAAGCTGATCACCAACGACTCGGAAAGCTATCGCTACCTGGCCGAATCGATCCGCATGCACCCGAATCAGGAAACCCTGAAGTCGATGATGGTTGATGCCGGTTTCGACCGCGTGACCTATCACAACATGACCGCAGGCATCGTCGCCCTGCACCGCGGCATCAAACCCTGATGCTGCTGACCGGGCTGCTCGCCAGCGTCGAACTCGGCCTCAACCGTGTGCTGCGTCTCGACAGCACGGCGCTGCCAAGACTGGCGCACCTGACCGGCAAAGTGATTGCCGTGGATTGCCGCAGCCCGGCGCTGCAACTGTTCATCCTGCCGAGCGACGAAGGCCTGATGCTGGCATCCCACTGGGAAACCGGCGTCGACTGCACCCTGCGCGCCCCGGCCTCGAGCCTGGTGAAACTGGCCCTGAGCAAGGACAAGACCGCGGTGCTGCACGCACCGGAAGTCGAACTCGACGGCGACAGCGGCGTGCTGCTGGAGCTGGCGGGAGTCCTGCAGGATCTGGAGCTGGACTGGGAGTACGAACTCTCGCGCTGGCTGGGACCGGTCGCCACGCAACTGATCGGCGGTCACCTGCGCAGCCGCGCCCGCTGGTATCAACAAGGATTTGCCAGCCTCAACCAGAATCTCGCCGAATACCTGGCCGAAGAATCGCGCACCCTCGTCGGGCAGCGCGAAGCCGAAGCCCGCTTCAGCGAACTGGACCGGATCAAACTCGATCTGGAACGTCTCGAGGCGCGCTTCGAGCGCCTTTCCCGATCCCTCGACCCAAGCGATAACGCATGAAGCTGCTCGCCGTCCGCCGTCTGTTGCGCATCCAGCGCGTCGTGATCCGCTACCGCCTCGATGATCTGCTGTTCGATCTGCCCTTGCCTTGGTTCCTGCTGGCGCTGCGCTATGTACTGCCGTGGCGCTGGTTCCCGCGCAAGCCGCTGGACCTCAGCCGTGGTGCACGCCTGCGCCTGGCCTTGCAGGATCTGGGGCCGATCTTCATCAAGTTCGGGCAGATCCTCTCGACCCGCCGCGACCTGCTGCCGGAAGACATCGCCGATGAGCTGATGTTGTTGCAGGACCGCGTGCCGCCGTTCGATTCGCAGCTGTCGGTCAAACTGATCGAAGAGCAACTGGGCAAGAAGATCAGCGAAGTGTTCAGCCGCTTCGACGTCGAACCACTGGCCTCGGCCTCGGTGGCGCAGGTACACGCCGCACAACTGAAGACCGGTGAAGAAGTGGTGGTCAAGGTGATCCGTCCGGGCCTGAAACCGGTGATCGCCCAGGACCTTGCGTGGCTGTTCATCCTCGCCCGCGCGGCCGAAAAGGTCTCCGCCGACGCCCGCCTGCTGCACCCGGTGGACGTGGTCAGCGACTACGAAAAAACCATCTACGACGAACTCGATTTGCTGCGCGAGGCGGCCAACGCCAGCCAGTTGAAGCGTAACTTCGAAGGCTCGCCGCTGCTCTACGTGCCACAGGTCTACTGGGACTGGTGCCGGCCGAAAGTGCTGGTAATGGAGCGCATCTACGGGATTCAGGTGACGGATCTGGCGACCCTCGCCGACCAGCGCACCGACATGAAAATGCTTGCCGAACGTGGCGTGGAGATCTTCTTCACCCAGGTGTTCCGCGACAGTTTTTTCCACGCCGACATGCACCCGGGCAACATCTTCGTCAGCACCGTCAACCCGTGGAGCCCGCAGTACATCGCGATCGACTGCGGTATCGTCGGCAGCCTGACCCCGGAAGACCAGGATTACCTGGCGCGTAACCTGTTCGCCTTCTTCAAGCGCGACTACCGCCGCGTGGCGCAATTGCACATCGATTCGGGCTGGGTGCCGGCAGAAACCAAACTCAACGAATTCGAAGCGGCGATCCGTACCGTGTGCGAACCGATCTTCGAAAAACCGTTAAAAGATATTTCATTTGGCCAGGTGCTGATGCGCCTGTTCCAGACCGCGCGCCGTTTCAATATGGAAGTGCAGCCGCAACTCGTGTTGCTGCAAAAGACCTTGTTGAACATCGAAGGCCTGGGCCGTCAGCTGTACCCGGATCTGGATCTGTGGAACACCGCGCAGCCGTTCCTCGAACGCTGGATGCGCGAGCGTGTCAGCCCGAAAGCCTTGATCGGCAACGTGCAGAGCCAGTTCGAACAACTGCCGCACCTGGCCAACATGGCCCGCGACCTGCTCGAGCGCATGTCCCAGCCCCACGCCAACGACCCACCGCCGCCATGGAAAAAGCGCAAGGACGACTGGTTCCTGCGCCTGCTCGGCAGCGCCCATCTGGCGGGCGGCACGATCCTCGCCGCCGGTGGCCCGCTGAATGAACTGGGGCATTGGCCTGCCGGGATCATGGTGGCAGTCGGCTTGTATCTGGTCGTTCGCCGATAGCCAGTTCCGTGATCGGCTGGCACACTGTTTCAACGCCTGAACCCGACTATTGAAGTGTGGGTTCGCTGTCGGAGTCGAAGATGAAAAACTGGCTGGACGAGATCAAGTGGGACGCCGATGGCCTGGTGCCGGCGATTGCCCAGGATCACAAGACCGGACGCGTGCTGATGATGGCCTGGATGAACCGCGAAGCCCTGGAGCTGACTGCGGCGGAAAACCGTGCCATCTATTGGTCACGTTCCCGTGGCAAGCTGTGGCGCAAGGGCGAAGAGTCCGGCCACGTACAGACGCTGCATGAAATGCGTCTGGACTGCGACGCCGACGTGATCATCCTGATGGTCGAACAGATTGGCGACATCGCTTGCCATACCGGCCGTCAGAGCTGCTTCTACCGCGTATTCGAAAACGGCGACTGGAAAACGGTCGACCCGGTCCTGAAAGACCCGCACGCAATCTATTCCGCAGGACACAAACATGAGTGACACCCTGACCCGCCTCGCTCAGGTGCTGGAAGAGCGCAAGGGCGCTGCTGCCGACAGCTCATATGTAGCTAGTCTGTATCACAAGGGCCTGAACAAGATTCTGGAAAAGGTCGGCGAAGAGTCGGTCGAAACGATCATTGCCGCCAAGGACGCCGCCGTCAGCGGTGACTGCAGCGACGTGATCTACGAGACCGCCGACCTGTGGTTCCACAGCATGGTCATGCTCGCCCAGCTGGGGCAGCATCCGCAGGCTGTACTCGACGAACTGGATCGTCGCTTCGGCCTGTCCGGACACGTCGAGAAAGCCTCGCGTCCGTCCGCCTGAACAACTTTTAGAGAGGAACAGCAACATGGGCATTTTTGACTGGAAACACTGGATCGTCATTCTGGTTGTCGTGGTGCTGGTGTTCGGCACCAAGAAACTGAAAAACCTCGGCACCGACGTCGGCGAGTCGATCAAGGGCTTTCGCAAGGCCATGAACGACGACGAGAAACCGGCCGAACCGACCGTCACGCCTGCGCAACCGGTACCGCCGGTTCAGCCGCAAGCCACCGCTCAGGCCAACCCGCCGCACACCATCGACGTGCAGGCGCAGAAAGTCGAAGAGCCGATCCGCAAAGACGTGTGAGCACTGACTAATGTTTGGTATCAGCTTCTCTGAACTGCTGCTCGTCGGCCTCGTTGCCCTGCTGGTGCTGGGCCCCGAGCGTTTGCCGGGTGCTGCACGCACCGCCGGCCTGTGGGTCGGACGGCTGAAGCGCAGCTTCAACGCGATCAAACAGGAAGTTGAACGTGAAATCGGTGCCGACGAAATCCGTCGGCAACTGCACAACGAACACATCCTGTCGCTGGAGCAGGAGGCGCGGAAAATCTTCACGCCACCGGTTCAGCAGGAGCCGACGCCAGTGCAGCCGGCGGCAGACCAGACGCCAACACCGCCTGTCGCAGAGCAAACGATTCATGCACCGGCGAGCGTCGAACACGTCTCTGCCGCAGCCGCTGAAACTGCCCCGGTCATGAAACCGATCGAACCCGTTGCTCCAGCCGCCGGGCCAACCACGCCGGCCCCTCACGACCCTACACTGCCGCCGCGAGCCCCATGAGCGATCTCCCCGAAAACGACCAGCACATGCCGCTGGTTTCGCACCTCACCGAGTTGCGCACCCGCCTGCTGCGTTGCGTCGCGGCGATCTTTATCATCTTCGCCGGGCTGTTCGCCTTCACCCAGCAGATCTACACCTTCGTCTCGACGCCGCTGCGCCAGTACCTGCCGGCCGGCGCGACGATGATCGCCACCGACGTGTCGTCGCCGTTCCTGACGCCGCTGAAATTGACGATGATGGTGTCGCTGTTCCTGGCGATCCCGGTGATCCTGCATCAGATCTGGGGCTTCATCGCACCGGGCCTGTACAAGCACGAGAAGCGTGTCGCGGTGCCGTTGCTGATTTCCAGCATCCTGCTGTTCTACACCGGCATGGCGTTCGCCTACTTCTTCGTGTTCCCGCTGATCTTCAAGTTCTTCGCCTCGGCCACCCCGGCCGGCGTGGAAATGATGACCGACATCACCAGCTACCTCGATTTCGTCATGACGCTGTTCTTCGCCTTCGGCGTGGCGTTCGAAATCCCGGTGGCCGTGGTGCTGCTGGTGTGGATCGGCGTGGTCGACGTCAAATACCTGAAGAAGATCCGCCCGTACGTGATCATCGGCTGCTTCGTGGTCGGCATGATCCTGACCCCGCCGGACATCTTCTCCCAGACCCTGCTGGCCGTACCGATGTGGATGCTGTTTGAAGTCGGCATCCTGTTCGGCAGCCTGGTCAGCAAGCGCGAGCGCCCGGACGAAACCGTCGACGACCACAACGACCAGCCGCCAGCGACCCAGCCATGAACCTGCTGTTGCTCGAAGAGGCCGATTTCATTGCGGCCGACCGCGTCGTGCTGCGTGATCGGCGCCTGACCCACATGCAGGAAGTCCATCGCTCGGAAGTCGGCGACAGCCTGCGGGTCGGGCGCATCAACGGGTTGATGGGCTCGGCCGAGCTGCTGCGCCTGGAAGCGGGCGAAGCCGAACTGCGGGTCACACTCGATCAGCCACCGCCGGCCAAGTTGCCGCTGACCCTGGTACTCGCCCTGCCACGCCCGAAGATGCTGCGTCGGGTGTTCCAGACCGTGGCGACCATGGGCGTGTCGAAGGTGATTCTGGTCAACAGCTATCGCGTCGAGAAGAGTTTCTGGCAGACGCCGTTTCTCGAGCCGGAAGCGATTCGCGAGAATCTGATCCTCGGCCTCGAGCAGGCCCGCGATACTGTGCTTCCGGAAATCATTATCGAGAAGCGCTTCAAGCCATTCGTCGAAGATCGCCTGCCGGCCATCACCGACGGCACCCTCGGCCTGGTCGGTCATCCGGGCAACTTCCCGCCCTGCCCGCGAGCCCTGAGCGAACCGGTGACCCTGGCCATCGGCCCCGAGGGTGGCTGGATTCCGTACGAGATCGACTTGCTGGCCAAGTCCGGCCTGCAACCGGTGCAACTCGGCGATCGCATCCTGCGCGTCGAAACCGCCGTCACTGCCCTGCTCGCCCGCCTGTTCTGAACCGCTCTGGCGCCATTCGGCGCCAGACAAATTGCGTTACAGATTGCCATCATCCAGCCGATACAGTCTCCATAAGTCCAATTAGTGGTCCGAGGGGAGTCGTCGCATGTACCGTTGGTTAGCCGAGAATCTTGGAAACGTCAGCGTCAAACGCAAGCTGGGCATCGGTTTCGGCCTGGTGCTGCTGCTGACGCTGTTGATCACCTTCACCGGCTGGACCGGCATGAGCGGCATCATCAGCCGCGGTGACAAACTCGGCTTCATCTCCAGCCTCAACGAGCTGACCAAGGACCTGCGTTTGGCGCGTCTGGACTATGAAATGCGTCGTGGCGAACAAGGCCCTGGCGCGGTCAACGACCTGCTCGGCAAACTCGACAGCGGCCTGCAAACCGCTCGCAGCCTGATCGAGCAACCGTCGGACGCGGCGAAAGTCGATCAACAACTGGCGGCCGTCGCCGAGTACAAACGCGCCTTCGCCGACATGGTGCAGGCCGGCGCCAACCGCGAAGATGCCCGCAGCAAGCTCGGCGCCACCGCTGACAACGCCGTGGCCAAGGTCGCCGAAGTCGAGAAATCCATGCTGCAAGGCGACAGCGTTGCCCAGTTCAACGCGGTGATCGACCTCAGCAAGCTGATTCAGCAGGCACGCTTCCAGGTGCGCGGATACACCTACAGTGCCAAGGCCGAGGCCGAACAACCGGCCCTCGACGCCATCGACAACGCCCTTAAAAACCTCGAGACCCTGCCGGCCAAACTGCCGGAACAGCACATCGCCAACCTGCAACAGGCTACCGAGTCGCTGAAAGCCTATCGCGCCGCCGTCAGCCAGTTCCGTGATTCGCAGGTTGCCAGCGCCAAGGCCCTTGCCCGCATGTCGACCCAAGGCGACCTGTTGATGGACATCAGCAAGAAGCTCACCGACTCCCAGACCATCGTCCGTGACACCGATGCCGCCAGCGCCAAGAACCAGTTGCTGATCGCCACCCTGCTGGCCGTGGCCTTCGGCCTGCTCGCCGCCTGGGCGATCACCCGGCAGATCATCATCCCGCTGGAGCAGACCCTGAAAGTCGCCGAGCGCGTGGCCGCTGGTGACCTGACCCACAACCTGATCTCCCAGCGTCGCGACGAACTCGGCCAGTTGCAGCGTTCGATGCAGAGCATGACCCAGGGTCTGCGCGAACTGATCGGTGGCATCAGCGACGGCGTCACCCAGATCGCCAGCGCCGCCGAAGAACTGTCGGCCGTGACCGAGCAGACCAGCGCCGGTGTGAACAATCAGAAGATCGAGACCGATCAGGTCGCCACCGCCATGAACGAAATGGCTGCCACCGTGCAGGAAGTCGCGCGCAACGCCGAGGAAGCTTCGGAAGCAGCCGTCGCCGCTGACCAACAGGCCCGCGAAGGCGACAAAGTGGTCGGCGAAGCCATTGCCCAGATCGAACGTCTGGCTGCCGAAGTCGGCCATTCCACCGAGGCCATGGGCGAGCTCAAGCGCGAAAGCGACAAGATCGGCAGCGTGCTCGACGTGATCAAGTCCGTGGCTCAACAAACCAACCTGCTGGCCCTCAACGCCGCGATCGAGGCCGCCCGTGCCGGTGAAGCCGGACGTGGTTTTGCGGTGGTTGCCGATGAAGTTCGCAGCCTGGCCCAACGCACCCAGAAGTCCACCGAAGAAATCGAAGAGCTGATCGTCGGCCTCCAGAACGGCACCCAGCAAGTGGCAACGATCATGGACAACAGCCGCACCCTGACCGACAGCAGCGTCGAGCTGACCCGTCGTGCCGGTGGTTCGCTGGAAAGCATCACCCGCACCGTCTCGGCGATTCAGGCGATGAACCAGCAAATCGCCGCGGCGGCCGAGCAGCAAAGTGCCGTGGCCGAGGAGATCAACCGTAGCGTGTTGAACGTGCGGGATGTATCGGACCAGACGTCGGCGGCGAGTGAAGAGACGGCGGCGTCCAGCGTCGAGCTGGCGCGCCTGGGCACTCACCTGCAAACGCTGGTGGGGCGGTTCAAGGTGTAAACCGCGCAAACAAAAAAATCGCAGCCATTGGCTGCGATTTTTTTTGTCCTGCGTTTAGAGGACTTGCCGCAAAAACGCCTGGGCTCGCGGATCCTTCGGTGCATCGAAGAACGCCGCCGGCGAGGCGTCTTCCAGCAGTTTGCCGTGATCGAAGAACAACACCCGATCCGCCACTTCCCGGGCAAAGCCCATTTCGTGGGTCACGCAGACCATGGTCATGCCTTCCACGGCCAGGTTTTTCATCACGTCCAGCACTTCACCGACCATTTCCGGGTCGAGGGCCGAGGTCGGCTCGTCGAACAGCATGACCTTCGGGTCCATCGCCAGAGCCCGGGCAATCGCCACGCGCTGTTGCTGACCGCCGGACAGACGCGAAGGGTATTCGCGGGCCTTCTGGGCGATGCCGACCTTTTCCAGCAACGCCAGGGCCTTGGCCTCGCTTTCCTTCTGGCCGCGCTTGCGCACGACTTTCTGCGCCAGACAGAGGTTTTCCAGCACGGTCATGTGCGGGAACAGATTGAAATGCTGGAACACCATGCCGACTTCGCGGCGGTAGGCGTTGACGTCGGTTTTCGGGTCGGCCAGTTGCAGACCGTCGATGCTCACCGAACCGGAATCGAATTCCTCCAGACCATTGAGGCAACGCAGGAAGGTCGACTTGCCGGAACCGGACGGACCGAGCACCACCAGCACTTCGCCCTTGGCCACGTTGGTGCTGACGCGATCCACCGCACGCACCACCTGACCCCGGGTGTCGAAGACTTTTACCAGATCGCGGACTTCAATCACTTTGCGCGAGCCTCCGCTCAAGCCGGCTGGCGATTTTCGACAGCGGCAGGTTGATCAACAGGTACAGGCCGGCCACGCAGAACAGGATTTCGAACGGCGAAAACGAGGTGGTGATGACTTCACGGCCGCTTTTCAGCAGCTCGGTAATCGCAATCACCGACACCAGCGAGGTGTCTTTCACCAGACTGATGAACTGCCCGGCCAGCGGCGGCAGCACGCGTTTGAACGCCTGCGGCAACACCACATGGCGCATCGACTGTCCAGCACTCAGACCCAGCGAACGCGCCGCTTCGTTCTGGCCACGGGCAATCGACTGCACGCCGGAACGGATGATTTCTGCCACGTAGGCGCCGGTGAACAGCGACAGCGCGGCGATCCCGGCGAACTCCCGGGACAGGTTCATCACCGTGCCGATGAAGAAGTAGAAAATGAAGATCTGCACCAGCAGCGGCGTGCCGCGCACCAGTTCGACATAGATCGTCGACAGGTCGCGCAGGGTCGGGTTGCTCGACAAGCGGCACAGCCCGGTCGCCAGACCGATCAACAGACCCAGCACGCCGGACACCACCGACAGCCAAAGCGTCGTCCACAGGCCCCACAGCAGCGGCCCCGCCGCCCAATGCCGGGTTACACCCACGACGTCACCTTCGGCCACATCATCGCCCTGAGCGAATTGCAGGCTGTTTTCATCGACGGTCAGGTGCTGCTCGTCACCGGCACCGTTACGCAGGGTGACCTGCGCGCTGCCGCCCTTGCGCACCAGTTCGCTGACGGTGGAAATGTCGGTGGCGCGCTGGGTTTCCTCGGCCTGATAGGCGAAGTACTGCGGCACGCGGTTCCAGCGCCATTCGTAGGACATCAGCGACGTGGCGTAATACAGCGCGCCAGCCAGGCCGACCAGCACCAGCACGGTCAGCGCGTGCCAGGGCCATTGGGCTTTTTTCTGTTTCATGGGTTTAGCGAAATCCGAAAGTTGTGTCGCCGGGGAAGCCGCTATCGCGAGCAGGCTCGCTCCCACAGGGAAACGCATTCCAATGTGGAAGCCCGCCTGCTGGCGATGGGCGCGACGCGGTCAGTCCGACCAGCGCTTATTCCATGTCCTTGAGCCACTCGGTGCTCTTGAACCACTTGTCATGGATGCGATCGTAGGTGCCGTCTTCGTGGATCTGGTGCAGGAAGTTGTTGATGAAGTTGAGGCTGTCGTAGTCACCCTTCTTCAGACCGAAGGCCAGCGGCTCGTAGGTGAACGGCTTGTCGAGGAACACCAGCTTGCCGGCGCCGACCTTGTTCACCGCGACCACGTTGTACGGCGCGTCGTAGATGAAAGCGTCAGCCTTGCCGTTGACCACGTCGAGCACGGCTTCCTGCTCGTTGTCGTAGCCGTGGTACTTGGCCTTGGCGATCAGCTTCTTGGCGACCATTTCACCGGTGGTGCCGAGCTTGGAGGTGATGCGGTAGTCGGCGGTGTTCAGGTCTTTATAGGACTTGATGGTGCCTTCCAGCTCCTTGCGGATCAGCAGGGTCTGGCCGACCACGATGAACGGTTCGCTGAAGTTCAGGCGCAGGTTGCGTTCCTGGGTCAGTGTCATGCCGCTGCCGATCATGTCGAACTTGTCGGTCATCAGCGCCGGGATGATGCCGTCGTAACCGGTCGAAACCAGCTCCAGCTTGACGCCCATGGCCTTGGACATGGCTTTGAGGATGTCGACTTCGAAACCGATGATCTCGCCGCGCTTGTTGGTCATCTCGAATGGCATGTAGGTCGGGTCCATGCCGACTTTCAATGTGCCGCGCTTGACCGCATCATCGATTGCGCCGGCCTGCGCCGCATTGACTGCAACCAGTGCCGTGACGCCGACCAGCAGCATCGACAGATACTTCTTCATCTTCAAGTCCCCAAAACCATTGCGTTTGCGGCGCGAAAACCGACAGAGGTGGACAAGATTGTCCGGGTGCGCCAATTCGGGGACGGATGCTAACGCACTCGATTTTTTGCACAAGGTTTAATGGACGATTTGTTTAACAATCAAGGGCCGGGCTGAGGGGCTTCTTTATCGAGAACAAAAAAAACCCCGCTTTCGCGGGGTTCTTCATCAGGCCGGTTGCGCCTGCAAGCTCACAGGCTTGAGCGGCAGCAGCGGCGCATGGGGATCGGCTTTCACCGAGGCCCGCCAGGCGTCCAGCCACTCGGCGTGACCTTCGGCCCACACCTGCTCGTGCAGGCGGGCCAGGGCGACCGGGTCGCTCAGCAGTTGCAGGCGATCATGGTTATTCAGCCCGGCCGGGCCGACCTTGATCGCGTGACGCACACGTTCCTGACGCAGCCATTCGATCGGCTCGGCCTCACCGTGACGCGAGGTCGCCAGTGAGCACGCCAGGGCGTTCTGCTGCGGATCGACCACGGCGCGGATGAAGCCGTCGTTCAGCGCGTGCCAGCGGTTTTCGTGGGTGTACTGATCGGTGGCCAGCAGTGCCTGTGGCGGATTGTATTCCTCGGGGATGAGGAACAGGCTCTCGTCGCGGGATTTGAGGCCCAGGCCCACACGGCTGGAAATCACCGACACCGGAATCGACAGCATCAATGAGCCGACGATCGGCACCAGCCACCACAGGAAGCTCGGGTTCAGCCAGATCACCAGCAGCGCCCAGAAGAAGCCCAGCAGGGTCTGCGGACCGTGACGCTTGACCGCTTCACTCCATGGCGTGGAGTCGTCATCACGCTGCGGCGAGTTCCAGGTCGCGGCCCAGCCGAGGAACGCGGCGAGGACGAAACGGGTGTGGAAAATCATTCGCACCGGCGCCAGCAGCATGGAGAACAGCATCTCCAGCAGCATCGACAGGGTCACCTTGAACTTGCCGCCGAACTCTTTCGCGCCCTTGGCCCAGATCAGGATGATGCTCAACAGTTTCGGCAGGAACAACAGCACGATGGTCGTCGAGAACAGCGCGATCGCCTTGTCCGGGTGCCATTGTGGCCACAGCGGATAGAGCTGGCGCGGTTCGAGGAAGTACTGCGGCTCCATCAGGGTGTTCACCGCCAGCAGCGCGGTAGACAGTACCAGGAAGAAGAACCACAACGGCGCCGACAGGTAAGACATCACGCCAGTCAGGAACACCGCACGGTGCACCGGGTGCATGCCTTTTACCAGGAACAGGCGGAAGTTCATCAGGTTGCCGTGGCACCAGCGACGGTCACGCTTGAGCTCGTCGAGCAGGTTCGGCGGCAGTTCTTCGTAACTGCCCGGCAGGTCGTAGGCAATCCACACGCCCCAGCCGGCACGGCGCATCAGCGCGGCTTCAACGAAGTCGTGAGAGAGGATCGCACCAGAGAACGCACCCTTGCCCGGCAACGGCGCCAAGGCGCAGTGGTCGATGAACGGCTTCATGCGGATGATCGCGTTGTGACCCCAGTAGTGGGATTCGCCCAACTGCCAGAAGTGCAGGCCGGCGGTGAACAGCGGGCCGTAAACGCGAGTGGCGAACTGCTGCATGCGTGCATACAGCGTGTCCATGCCCGAAGCGCGCGGCGCGGTCTGGATGATACCGGCGTCCGGAGTCGCCTCCATCAGGCGCACCAGACTGGTCAGGCACTCGCCGCTCATCACCGAGTCGGCGTCGAGCACGACCATGTACTTGTAGTCACCACCCCAGCGACGGCAGAAGTCGTCGAGGTTGCCGCTCTTGCGTTTGACGCGACGGCGACGGCGGCGATAGAAGATCTTGCCGAAGCCCTTGGCTTCACGGCAGACATCCAGCCAGGCCTGCTGCTCGGCAACGCAGATATCGGTGTCGTTACTGTCACTGAGGACGAAGAAGTCGAAACGGTCCAGATCACCGGTCGCCGCGACCGACTCGAAGGTCGCGCGCAGACCGGCGAACACCCGAGGCACGTCTTCGTTGCAGATCGGCATCACCAACGCGGTGCGCGCATCTTTCGGAATCGGCTCGTTGCCAGCGCTTTTACCGGAGATCCGGTATTTATCGTGACCGGTGAGCAACTCGAGGAAGCCCATCAGCGCGGTCCAGAAACCCGCTGACACCCAGCAGAACAGAATCCCGAACATGATCAGGATGCTGGTCTGCAGCGCATACGGCAGCACTTGCGTGGCGGTCTGCAGCAGCGGTTGATGCAGGACTTCTTCCAGATCGACGAACGACCAGCCCTGGTACGGCATGATGCCTTTCATGTACCAGCCGGCGACGATGGTCTGGCCGAGCATCAGGATCAGCAGGATGTAGCGACGGATCGAACCGACGGTGCGCCAGCGGGCGGCCGGCAGCACGTTCTGGTCTTTCGGCGGCTGCGGCGGGTTGGTCCGGCCGGTCAGCCGACGCCAGCCACGCACCAGAATGTTGGTGCGCCAAGGCTCCGGCACGACTTTGGTCCGACGGATCGGCGGCGTGGCCTTGAGGCTGACCCGGCCGCTGGCGTCGAGCACCAGCATTTCCGCGTCTTCCAGCTCTTCGGCAGTGCTCAGGGTCAGGCGCTTGCCCACCGAAGCCTGGGCGGCTTCGGTCGGCGCGTCGAACGTCGAGGACGACAGGCGTTGATGCAATTCGCTGAAGGACTGGCAGCCCGCGAGTTCCGCGCGCTGCTCGTCGGTCATCGGCAGATGCGCCAGATACTCGGACAGAGTCTCTGGCTGTACTTGAGAGTTACTCATCGGCAGGCAACTGATAGCTCCAGGTCTCGGTCAGGACTTCTTCAGTCGAGGCCGATTCCGGTGTGGCTGGGGCCGCGTCCGCAGCGGCTGGCTGCTTGGCGTCTTTGTTGGCCTTGTCCTTGGCGTCTGTCGCTGGCTTGGCGTCGGCCTGTTTGGCTTCGGCGGCCTTGGCTTCCTTGTCGGCTTTTTCCTGTTGCTTGGCGGCGACCTTGTCGGCCTTGGCAACCGAGGAGTTGGAGGCCGGCAGCGAGGTCTTGGCCAGATCGGCAGGTACGATGTTCTGCACCAGTGCCGCGCGCATCTCGGTCGACTTGCTCGCGTCCTTGATCTTCATCCGCAGGGTCAGGCGCCAGCCCTTGGTTTCAGGGTTGTAGCGCACGCTGTTCTCGACCAGTTCGGCGTTGTCGCCGACGCTGACCTGGCTGCGCACGTCCGCATCCGGGGCCAGGGCCGCCAGGGACGGGCCTTCGAAATCGACCAGATAGGCCACGCTGCCATCCGGCTGACGGATCAGGTTCGACTGCTTGACGTCACCGGTCGAACGCAGGGTCTGCTTGACCCAGGCACTGTCCGGCGCGTGAATCGCCGCTTCGTCCATGGTCCAGTGCATGCGGTACGCGAAGTCCAGCGGCTGGCCTGGCTCCGGCAGTTTTTCCGGGTTCCAGAACGCAACGATGTTGTCGTTGGTTTCGTCGGCGGTCGGGATCTCGACCAGATCGACGGTGCCTTTACCCCAGTCACCCTTCGGCTCGATCCAAGCGCTTGGACGCTTGTCGTAGCGGTCGTCGAGGTCTTCGTAGTGGCTGAAGTCACGGCCACGTTGCAGCAGACCGAAACCACGCGGGTTTTCGACGCTGAACTGGCTCACGGCCAGATGTTTAGGGTTGTTCAGAGGACGCCAGATCCACTCGCCATTGCCGGCATGGATCGACAGACCGCTGGAGTCGTGCAGTTCGCGGCGGTAGTTGAGCACTTTCGACGGCTGGTTGGCACCGAACAGGAACATGCTGGTCAGCGGCGCGACGCCGAGCTTGCCAACTTTGTCACGCAGGTACATCTGGCCTTTGACGTCGACGATGGTGTCGCTGCCCGGACGCAGGATCAGACGGTAGGCGCCGGTGGCGCGCGGCGAATCAAGCAGGGCGAAGATCACCAGGTGCTTGTCACCCGGCTTCGGCTGCTGAATCCAGAACTCGCGAAAACGCGGGAATTCTTCGCCGGACGGCAGAGCGGTGTCGATGGCCAGGCCACGGGCCGACAAACCGTAGGTGTGCCCCTTGCCGACGACACGGAAGTAGCTCGCGCCCAGCATGGTCATGATTTCGTCTTGCTTGTCAGCCTTGTTGATCGGGTACAGCACACGGAAACCGGCATAGCCCAGTTGTTCGGTGGCCTTTGGATCGAACTGCAGATCGCCGAAATCGAAACGGCTCGGATCGTACTTGATCTCTTCGACGGTGTTCGCAGTGATTTCGTTGATTTTCACCGGCGTATCGAAGTGCATGCCCTGATGATAGAAGGACAGCTTGAACGGGTTCTTCTGGTCGGCCCATTCGGCTTTTTCGGTGCGGAAACGAATCTTCTGGTAGTCCGCGAATTTCATGTCACGGAATTCGTTCGGCAGGTTGCTGCGCGGGGCTTCGAATTTCTGCCCGGCCAGCTCTTTGGCCTTGGCCGACACATCGTCAAGATTGAATGCCCAAAGCTGGCCGGCGCTGAGCAGGCAGAGCACTGCCGAGCCCGCTACCAGAGCGCTGCGCAAGCGTTTGGCAGACAATTTTGCTGCATTACAGGGACTAACAATCACGAGCAACCCTCGCCGAAAACAGATCAATAAACCAACGGCCAGATGAAGTGCCTGTGAGGTTTTCGGTACAAAAATACCGGCCTTGCAGGGCACCCTTGCCAAGTTGGCGAGCATTGTTCCGACTCCGCTGGGGCAAAATGATTCCCCAATCGGATCCGGACAAGTCTCTACCTAAGTCAAAATGGACCAACGAACGCTGATCCCCGTAGCGCGCGATTATCTAGTAGCCCGCGTGACAACGCATCAGGGGTAACAAAGTATTTATCGCGAAAATTCCCTGTTTTCAGTCGAAAAGCCCTTAAAAACTTGTTTCAAGCGCTTTCATGTCTGTAACAGGAAGGTTACCGGGCCATCGTTGACCAGGTGCACCTGCATATCCGCGCCGAATCTACCTGATGCCACAGTGCCATGCATCTGTTTCGCTTTGCTTAATAGATAGTCGAACAATTCCTCGCCCAGCGCCGGAGGGGCGGCGGTCGAGAAACTCGGACGCAGCCCGCTTTTGGTGTCGGCAGCCAGGGTGAACTGAGAGACCAGCAGCAGCCCGCCGCCCACATCCGCCAAAGACAGATTCATCTTGCCCTCGGCGTCACTGAATACTCGATAGTTAAGCAGCTTATGCAGAAGTTTGTCGGCGCTGGCCTGCGTGTCGTCGGGTTCGACCGCCACCAGCACCAGCAAACCCTGATCGACGCTGCCGACCACCTCCCCCGCCACTTCGACCCGCGCGCCTTTCACGCGCTGCAAAAGCCCCTTCATGCTTCTTCGGGCGGCAGATCGAGCAGGCGCCGGGCCATTTTGCTGGCGGCGCGTACCAGCGCGTCGGTGATACCCGGTTCGGAGGCGGCGTGGCCCGCATCGCGGATCACCTGCAGCTCGCTGTTCGGCCAGGCCTGATGCAGCTCCCACGCGTTGTCGAGCGGGCAGATCACGTCGTAGCGACCGTGGATGATCACGCCCGGCAAATGAGCAATCTTGCCCATGTCACGAATCAGCTGGTTCGGTTCGAGGAAGGCGTTATTGGTGAAGTAGTGGCACTCGATCCGCGCAATCGACAAGGCACGCTGCGGCTCGGAGAAACGGTCGACCACCAGCGGGTTCGGGCGCAGGGTCGCGGTGCGTCCTTCCCAGGTCGACCAGGCCTTGGCGGCATGCATCTGGGCGATCTGATCGTTGCCGGTCAGGCGTTTGTGGAAAGCGCTGAGCAGGTCGTCGCGCTCATCCAGCGGGATCGGCGCGAGGTAGTCCTGCCAGTAATCGGGGAACAGACGGCTGGCACCGGCCTGGTAGAACCATTCGATTTCCTGCGGGCGGCAGAGAAAGATCCCACGCAGGATCAGACCATGGACGCGCTCCGGGTGGGTCTGCGCGTAAGCCAGCGCCAGGGTCGAACCCCAGGAGCCGCCGAACAGCACCCATTTATCGATGCCCAGGTGTTTGCGAATGCGCTCGAGGTCTTCGACCAGATCCCAGGTGGTGTTGTTTTCCAGGCTGGCGTGGGGGGTGGAGCGTCCGCAGCCACGCTGGTCGAAGGTGACGATGCGATACAGGTTCGGATCGAAGTAGCGACGGCTCTGAGCATCGCACCCGGCACCGGGACCACCGTGAATGAACACCACCGGCAAACCTTCCGGTGAACCGCTTTCGTCGACGTACAGCGTATGGGTGTCGTCGACGGCCAGATCGTGCCGTGCGTGAGGTTTGATCTGCGGAAACAAAGTCTGCATTGCGCGCTCCGTAAGGGGTCGAGGTCATCCCTGGGGGGACTTCTATTATTCTGCCGTCCGGCATCATAAACCCGATTTACGTCAATGAGCATGCCCGCACGCTGTCACATTTTGTCAGCCATGAACCCCAGCAGGTTTTCGTAGAGGCGATCGACTTCGGCGACCTGATGCCGCGCCCGCAGGCAGCCGTGCACCAGCCCTTCGCCGTAATACAGCGTGGCCTCGCCCCCGGCGGCAGACAGTCGTTCGGCGTAGCGCACACCTTCGTCGCGCAACGGATCGAACTGCGCCACAGCGATCCAGGCCGGGGGCAATCCGCTGAAGTCATCGGCGAGCAGCGGCATGGCCCAGGCATTCGGTTTTGGCGTGCCGCGCAGGTACAACGCGTGATAACAATCCACGTCGCTGCTGGAGAGTAACGGCGCATCGGCGCATTCGCTGCGTGACGGCAGATGCTCGTCACCGCCCAGTCCGGGATAGATCAGCACTTGGGCACTGGGCAACGGCTCGCCGGCATCGCGCAGAGCCAGACACAACGCAGCGGTGAGATTGCCGCCGGCACTGTCGCCGGCCACCAGCATCCGCTCGGGCTCGAAGCCGAACGATCCGCTGCGCAGGGCACGCCAGACACTCAGGCAGTCGTCGAACCCGGCGGGAAACGGATGCTCCGGCGCCAGCCGGTAATCCACCGCCACCACCATCGCCCCCAGCATCATGGCCAGTTCGCAGCAGATGAAGTCGTGGGAATCCAGTCCGCCGACTACCCAACCGCCACCGTGCAGATACACCACGCAGGGCGGTGACACCACGGGTGGGCGATAGGCGCGAACCGGCACCGCCCCCAACCGAAAGTCTTCCACCTCAAGCCCTGCCGGCCGCGGCGGGGTGAACGCCCGGCACATCTCGTCATAGCCCCGGCGCAACCCGGCCAAGCTGCTGTCATCACTGGCGAAGCGTTCGGTTCTGGCGACAAACGCCGCCATCGCCGGAGAAAGTGGATAAGTGCTCATCAGTTTTTCAGGCTGGCCTGAACCGTGGCCACGCCGTCCTTGCCATCAAAACTGCTGACACCCGCCAGCCAGCGCTGCAAATCTTCCGGATGCTCGCGCAGCCAGTTCTTCGCCACTTCCTGCGGTGTCTTGCGCTCCATGATCGGTACCATCAACTGACTTTCCTGAGCGGCGGTGAAGGTCAGGTTCTCCAGCAGTCGATGGACGTTCGGGCAGCGCTCGGCGTAATCCGGCGAAGTGACGGTCGATACGGTGGCAGCACCTTCGTTCGGGCCGTAGACGTCTTCGCTGCCGGTCAGGTAGGTAATTTTCATGTTGATGTTCATCGGATGCGGCGTCCAGCCGACGAACACCACGAATTCCTTGCGGTTCACCGCCCGTTGCACGGCGGCGAGCATTCCGGCCTCACCGGATTCGATGATCTTGAAATCCTTCAGACCGAAATGGTTGGTTTCAATCATGGTCTTGATCGTGGTGTTGGCGCCGCTGCCGGGTTCGATGCCGTAGATCTTGCCGCCGAGCTGATCCTTGAATTTCGCGATGTCGCCAAAGGTTTTCAGCCCTGCCGCTGCGACGTAGTCCGGCACTGCCAGGGTTGCCTGGGCATCGGCCAGGCTTGGCTTGTCCATCACTTTGACTTGATTGGCAGCGAGGAACGGCGCGATGTTCTTGTCCATCGCCGGTTTCCAGTAGCCGAGGAAGATATCGAGGCGCTTGTCGCGGATGCCGGCGAAGATGATTTGCTGCACGGCGCTGGTCTGCTTGCTTTCATAACCGAGGCCATTGAGCAGCACATCGGCCATGCCGCTGGTGGCGATCACGTCGGTCCAGTTGACCACGCCCATGCGCACGGTTTTGCAGGAAGCATCGTCGGAAGCCATGGCGCCGGCGCTGAGCAGCGCACTGCCGGTGAGGATTAACGCACAACGAGTGAACAGTTTTTTCATGTGGGATCGTCTCGTGCGGCAGCGGTTTATTGTTCGGATCGGTGTCTTCTTGCACCGTGGCCGAAACATTACGCAGCAGGCGAAACGGAAAAGCGACCTGTGGCGACCGGGATTTGCACGGTGGCGACTGTTTGGCTGCGCCCCCGATGCAGCTCGTTCCCACGCAGAGCGTGGGAACGTTCACAGCTGACTCAGTTGTAGTGGTTTTTGCCCCAGGCCAGCAGCCCTTGCAGCAGCTCTTTCAACACCACCCGCGTCGGCTCCGCCAGATCGGCGCGGTAGCGGAACGGTTCGAACTCTTCCATATACGTGCACTGGCCCAGCTCCAGTTGCACGGCGTGGATGTTTTCGGCCGGGTTGCCGTAGTGACGGGTGATGTGGCCGCCCTTGAAGCGTCCGTTCAGCACATGGCTGTAATCGCCGTGGCGGGCGCAGATCGCTTCCAGTTGCGTGGCCAGTTGAGGATCGCAACTGGCGCCGTTGAAGGTGCCGAGGTTGAAGTCCGGCAGCTTGCCGTCGAACAGGTGCGGGATCACCGAACGGATCGAGTGCGCATCGAACAACAGTGCGTAACCGAACTCGGCCTTCAGCCGCGCCAGTTCTTCCTGCAGGGTGCGGTGGTACGGCGTCCAGATCTGCTCCAGATAGGTCGCGCGTTCTTCTTTCGACGGTTCCTTGCCTTCCTTGAACAACGGAATGCCATCGAACAGCGTCGCCGGGTACAGCCCGGTGGTGGCGCCGGCATACAACGGCTTGTCGTCGGACGGCCGGTTCAGATCAATGACGAACCGCGAGTACTCGGCCGCCAGGGTGCTGGCGCCCAGTTCGGCCGCAAAGTCGTAGAGCTGAGGAATGTGCCAGTCGGTGTCTGGCAGGCTTTTCGCGTCCGGGATCAACCCGGCCTCGACCGCAGGCGTCAGGCGTACACCGGCGTGAGGCATGCTGATCAGCAACGGCACGCGACCTTGTTTGAAGTTCAGAACCTTATCCACAACCACTCTCCTACAGACTTGATTCAACGCCGTGACGCACGACGCGTTTGTCCAGTTCACCGCCCAGCCAGTACGCCAGGTCCGCCGGCCGGTCGATCTGCCAGGCGACGAAATCCGCGACCTTGCCGACTTCCAACGAACCGTGGGTATCGGCCATGCCCAGGGCTTGCGCCGCATGAATCGTGGCGCCAGCCAGGGCTTCTTCCGGGGTCATGCGGAAGCAGGTGCAGGCCATGTTCAGCATCAGGCGCAACGACAGCGCCGGCGACGTGCCGGGGTTGAGGTCGCTGGCGATGGCGATTTTCACCTTGTGCTTGCGCAGGGCTTCCATCGGCGGTAACTGGGTTTCACGCAGGAAGTAGAACGCGCCCGGCAACAACACCGCGACTGTGTCGGACCTGGCCATGGCAATGGCGTCGTCTTCATCCATGAACTCCAGGTGATCGGCGGACAACGCGTGATAGCGCGCGGCCAGACTGGAGCCGTGCAACGACGACAATTGCTCGGCGTGCAGCTTCACCGGCAGACCGAGTTTTTGCGCGGTGACGAACACCCGCTCGACCTGCTCCGGGGAGAACGCCAGGTATTCGCAGAAGGCATCCACCGCATCCACCAGCCCTTCGGCAGCCAGCGCAGGCAGCATCTCGGCGCAGATGTGATCGATGTAATCGTCAGCGCGGTCCTTGTATTCCGGCGGCAACGCATGGGCGGCCAGACAGGTGCTGCGCACGCTGATCGGCAGCTCGGCGGCGAGGCGACGGATGACCCGCAGGATCTTGCGTTCGCTGGCCAGATCGAGGCCGTAGCCGGACTTCATTTCGACCGTGGTCACGCCATCGCGCATCAGGCTTTTCAGGCGTTTGGCGGCGCTGGCGAACAGCTCGTCTTCCGAGGCTTCGCGGGTGGCGCGCACGGTGCTGGCGATGCCGCCACCGGCTGCGGCGATCTCGGCGTAGCTGACGCCTTGCAGGCGTTTCTCGAACTCACCGCTGCGGTTACCGCCGAACACGGTGTGAGTGTGGCAGTCGATCAGGCCGGGGGTGACCCACGCGCCTTGCAGATCGTTGACCGCCGGGTATTCGCCGGACGGCAATTGAGTGCGCGGGCCGATCCACTCAATGTGTGCACCGGACGTCACGATGGCCGCATCCTCGATGATCGAGTAGACGCCTTGCGCCATGGTTGCGACGTGGCAGTGTTGCCAGAGGGTTTTCATCCCAGGTCCTCGTCTTGCGATCGTTCCCACGTCGAGGCGTCGAACCGTCTGCGTGGGAACGATCAGTGGATAGGGTTAAAGGCTCGGCAGCAGTTTCGCCGGAACCAGTTCAGTCAGAATGCGCGAAGCCAACAGCTCGCTCGCCGCATTGATGTCCGGCGCGAAGAAGCGGTCCTTCTCGTAGAACGGCACTTCGCGACGCAAAATGCCCCGGGCCTTTTCCAGTTTGGTCGAGGTCTTCAGGCCGTTGCGCAGGTCCAGCCCCTGCACCGCCGCCAGCCATTCCACCGCAAGAATCCCGCGAGTGTTCTCGGCCATTTCCCACAGACGCTTGCCGGCAGCCGGGGCCATCGACACGTGGTCTTCCTGGTTGGCGGAAGTCGGCAGGCTGTCCACCGAGTGCGGATGAGCCAGTGCCTTGTTCTCGCTGGCGAGGGCCGCAGCGGTCACCTGAGCAATCATGAAACCGGAGTTCACACCACCATTGGCCACCAGGAACGGCGGCAGTTGCGACATGTGCTTGTCCATCATCAGCGAGATGCGACGCTCGCTCAGGGAGCCGATTTCGGCGATGGCCAACGCCATGTTGTCAGCGGCCATGGCCACCGGCTCGGCGTGGAAGTTGCCGCCGGAAATCACGTCGCCTTCGGCCGCAAACACCAACGGGTTGTCGGAGACGGCATTGGCTTCGACCACCAGCACTTCAGCGGCCTGACGGAACTGGGTCAGGCACGCACCCATGACTTGCGGCTGGCAGCGCAGCGAGTACGGGTCCTGAACCTTTTCGCAGTTCTGGTGCGAGTCGGAGACTTCGCTGCGCTCGCCAAGCAGATCGCGGTAGGCAGCGGCGGTGTCGATCTGGCCCTTCTGGCCACGGGCGGCGTGGATGCGCGCATCGAATGGCGAGCGCGAACCCAATACTGCTTCAACTGTAAGACCACCCAGCGCCAGTGCACCGGCAAACAGGTCTTCGCCTTCGAACAGACCGCGCAGGGCGAATGCGGTGGAAACCTGAGTACCGTTGAGCAGCGCCAGCCCTTCTTTCGCAGCCAGCGTCAGCGGCGTCAGACCGGCGACCTTCAGCGCCTCGGTCGCTTCCATCCACTCGCCCTTGTAGCGCGCCTTGCCCTCGCCCAGCAGCACCAGCGACATGTGCGCCAATGGCGCGAGGTCGCCGGATGCACCGACCGAACCTTTCAACGGAATGTGTGGGTAAACCTCGGCGTTGATCAGGGCGATCAGCGCATCGATCACCACGCGACGGATGCCGGAGAAACCACGGCTCAGGCTGTTGACCTTGAGCACCATGATCAGGCGCACCAGCTCATCGCTGATCGGCTGGCCGACTCCGGCAGCGTGGGACAGCACCAGCGAACGCTGGAGGTTTTCCAGGTCTTCGCTGGCGATGCGGGTCGAGGCCAGCAGGCCGAAACCGGTGTTGATGCCGTAGGCGGTGCGGTTCTCGGCGAGGATCTGCTCGACGCAGGCGACGCTGGCTTCGATCTGGGCCGAGGCGCTGTTGTCGAGGGTCAGCCGGACCGGGTTCTGGTAGACATCACGCAGTTGGGCCAGGCTCAGTTGGCCGGGGATCAGGTTCAGCGCAGTCATTTAAATGCTCCTTTTGAGAGTTTGTTATGAACTACCAGTCGCTCCGGAGCATTCCGTTATCCGTCGCTTCTCGTCTTTTGGACGATCCACGCCTTGGCACGCTGGCATGGGTAATTGTCAGTGCAAATTCGGCAGTACGTGGTGCAGCAATTCCGAATCTTTCAACACGCTCGCGGCAGCGGCGATATCCGGCGCCAGCCAGCGGTCCTGATCGTAGGCCGGGACCTTTTCGCGCAACAGTCGCCAGGCGGTATCGGTGCCCGCGCCGAAGCGCTGTTCCTTGAGAAATTCAAACGCCTGAGCCGCCAGCAAGTACTCGATGGCGAGGATCTGCGTGCAGTTTTCCAGTGCTCGATGCAGCTTCAGCGCGGCGTTGGTGCCCATGCTCAGGTGGTCTTCCTGCAGACCGGAAGTGACGTAGTTGTCCAGCACCGCCGGTTGCGCCAACTGGCGGTTTTCCGCGCACAGCGACGCGGCGACGTATTGCACGATCATCATCCCGGAGTTCACCCCCGGATTGGCCACCAGAAAGGCCGGCAGACCGCTGACATGCGGGTTGATCAAACGGTCCAGACGCCGCTCGGCAATCGAGCCGATTTCGGCCATGGCAATCGCCAGCAGATCCGCTGCCAGCGCCACCGACTGTCCGTGCGGGTTGGCCTGGGACATGACCCGGAACTCGTCCGGTGTACCCAGCAGCAACGGGTTGTCGGTGCAGCCGTTGAGTTCGGTTTCGATCTGTTTGATCGCGTGTTGCAGTTGATCGCGCGCGGCGCCATGCACCTGCGGGATCGAGCGGATGCTCAGCGCATCCTGAGTGCGAATGCCTTTGCTCGACGCAATCACTTCACTGCCATCGAGCAGCGCCCGCAGATTGACGCCGACCTGTTGCATGCCCGGGTGCGGTTTGAGCGCGATGATTTCGGCGTCGAATGCGGCGATCTGGCCGCGTTGCGCTTCGAAACTCATGGCACCGACCACGTCAGCCCATTGCACCAGACGCGTGGCATCGGCAATCGCCAGGCAACCGAGACCGGTCATGCAAGGCGTGCCGTTGACCAGGCACAAACCGTCCTTCGCCCCAAGTTGCACCGGTTGCAGGCCTTCTTCGGCCAGCGCCTGCTGCGCGGAAATCACTTGCCCGCGATAGCTGACATTGCCCACGCCCAGCAGCGCGATACCGATGTGCGCCATGTGTGTCAGGTAACCCACCGAACCCTGGGACGGCACTTGCGGGGTGATGCCGCGATTGAGCAGCGCCAGCAGTGCTTCGACCACTTGCCGATGAATCCCGGATTTTCCGTGGCTGTAGTTGCGGATTGCGGCGCACATGATGGCGCGGGTCTGCTCGTCGGCCAGCACCGGACCGACGCCGCAGGCGTGGCTGAGCAAGGTGTTGCGCGACAACTGGCTGAGCTGTTCGCCCTGCAGCGAGACGTTGGACAGACCTCCCAGTCCGGTGTTGACGCCATAGGCGCGCTCGCCGCTGGCGACGATGCGCCGGACGATGCCCTGAGCATTTTCGATGCGCGCCCAGGTGTGGGCCGACAGCTCGAGTTGCGCGCCGTGACGGGCTACCGCGACCACATCCTGCCAACGCATCGGAGCGTCGGCGATAACGATTTTTTCAGCCTGGGACATCTAAAACCTCTTTAACCTGATCGTCACGAAATGCATTCCCACGCAGACGGTTCGACGTCTCGACGTGGGAACGAACCTCAAACCACTGCCGCCCGCCGCTGCACGAAGCGGTCGACATACTCGTCCGCCGGCGAATGCAGGATCTCTTTCGGCGTACCGACCTGAATCAGGCGGCCGTCCTTGAGGATCGCGATGCGGTTGCCGATGCGCACGGCCTCGTCGAGGTCGTGGGTGATGAAGACGATGGTCTTGTGCAGGGTCTTTTGCAGCTCCAGCAACTGATCCTGCATCTCGGCGCGGATCAGCGGGTCGAGGGCGCTGAACGCCTCGTCCATCAGGATGATGTCGGTGTCCGCCGCCAGCGCGCGGGCCAGGCCGACACGCTGGCGCATGCCGCCGGAGAGCTGGTGCGGGTATTTGTTTTCGTAGCCCTTGAGGCCCACGGTGTTGATCCAGTGCAGCGCGCGCTCGGCGCACAGTTGCTTGCTCTCACCGCGCACTTTCAGGCCATAGGCGACGTTGTCGAGCACGGTCTTGTGGGGCAGCAGGCCGAAGCTCTGGAACACCATGCTGATCTTGTGCCGGCGAAATTCGCGCAGGGCTTCCATGTCGTATTGCAGAATGTCCACGCCGTCCACCAGGATCGCGCCGCTGGTCGGGTCGATCAGGCGGTTGAAGTGGCGTACCAGCGTGGATTTGCCGGAACCGGACAGGCCCATGATCACGAAGATCTCCCCGGTGCCGATGCTCAGGGACAGGTCGTTGACCCCGACCACGCAACCGGTCTCGTTCAGCACCTGCTCCTTGGTCTTGCCCTGGCCGACCATGGCCAGCGCGTCCTTGGAACGGTTGCCGAAAATCTTGAAGACGTTTTTGACTTCGATCTTGCTCACGGTTGCGTTGCTCATTTGCTCACCTCATGCCGTGGCCGACCATACGCCTGGGTAATGCGGTCGATGACCACTGCGAGAATCACGATCGCCAGACCGGCTTCAAGGCCGCGTCCGACGTTGAGGGTCTGGATGCCCACCAGCACATCTTCACCCAGGCCACGGGCACCGATCATCGAGGCGATCACCACCATCGACAGGGCCATCATGGTGGTCTGGTTGATCCCCGCCATGATGCTCGGCAGGGCCAGCGGCAGTTGCACGCCGAACAGTTGCTGCCAGCGGTTGGCGCCGAAAGCGTTGATGGCTTCCATCACTTCACCGTCGACCTGACGGATACCCAGATCGGTCAGGCGGATCAGCGGTGGCGCGGCGTAAATCACAGTGGCGAAAATCGCCGGCACCTTGCCCAGGCCGAACAGCATCAGCACCGGAATCAGGTACACGAAGCTGGGCATGGTCTGCATGATGTCGAGCAGCGGCATCAGGAACGAACGCAGGCGGTTGCTGCGGGCCGAGAGGATCCCCAGCGGCACACCGATCAGCACCGAGATGACCGTGGCGACCATCATCAGCGCCAGCGTCTGCATGAGCTTGTCCCACAGGCCAACGGCGCCGACCAGGAACAGCAGACCAACGATCACGGCGGTGGTCACGACCTTGCGCGTGGCGTGCCAGGCAACGCCCGCGACGATGGCCAGCATCAGCCACCACGGCGCGGCGCGCAGCAGGCCTTCAAGGTTGACGATGGCCCACAGCAGGGTGTCGGAGATATGGCGGAACACGTCACCGTAGTTGGTGACCAGTGCATCGACCCAACCGTTGACCCAGTCGGCGATGGAAAACGTAAAGCGTTCGGGAAACATAAGAGACTCTCAATCAAGGGGTTGCGATCAAGCGTCCGACTGCCGTTGCCGGCAGCCGGTGAAGCTCGACCTACAAGGCCGCGTCGATTTTCTTGGCTGCGTCGTCGCTCACCCATGCGTGCCAGACTTCAGGATGTTCCTTGAGGAAGATTTTCGCCAGCTTCGGCGACTCGATCCGCTCCTTGGTCATGCGACCCAGGTTCTGGTTCAGCAGGTCGATCGGCAGGTTGACCTTTTCCAGCACGGCCACCAGCTCCGGGGCTTCCTCGTGGAAGGTCTTGGACAGGCCGACCTTGATGGTCACGCGCTTGTCGACGCCCGGTTTCTCTTCCAGTTTGACCGCGTCGATCTGACCCATCAGCGGGGTTGGCGACCAGTAGTAGAACAGGATCGGCTCGCCGCGCTTGTAGCTCGACAGCACCGCCGCATCCAGCGCCGGGCCGGTGCCCGGACGGAAGTTGGTGTAGCTGTTCTCCAGGCCGTAGCTTTTCAGCATTTCGCTGTTGTCCAGCTCGCAGGTCCAGCCGGCCGGGCAGTTGTAGAAGCGGCCCTTGGACGGCTCTTCGGCGTCCTTGAAGATTGCCGAGTATTTGCCCAGATCAGCGATGTTTTTCAGGTCCGGCGCCTTGGCTTCGATCTTGCGTTTGGCATCGCCTTCAATCACATAGCGCGGCACGTACCAACCTTCCACAGCACCGACGACAGGCGCGCCGACACCGACGACCTTGCCGGCCTTCTCGGCCTTGTTCCAGACCTCGCTGCGGCCGACCCACTCTTCGGCGAACACTTGAATATCGTTACTGCTCAGGGCGTTTTCCATGGTGATGGAGTTGCCTGGCAGGCTGTCGGTCTTGCAGTCGTAACCTTTCTCCAGCACGACCTGAAGCACGTCGGTCAGCAACATCGCGCTTTCCCAGTTCAGGCCGGCAAATTTCACCGGTTTGCCGGATTCGCACCAACCGGCGGCCTGGGTGGCGCCGGCACTGGCCAGCAGGCCCATGGACAGCAATGTGGTCAGCAGGGTCTTGTTCGATTTCATTGTTGTGACGCTCCTAATCATGAATTGGCTTACGGCAGTTCAAGAGGCATCCAGCCCTGTCCACGTCCAAATCAGGCCTGCGCCGCAGCGCGACCGGCCCCGCTTGCTTCAGGTTGTACAACGCTGTTCTGCTCAACCGGCAGAATCAGTTGATCGGGCACGCTGCCGTGCCATTTCTTTGCGCACACGTAGTAAAGCGCGGCGGGCAACACCAGACCGATGATCCACGAGATATCCACATCACCCAGCGCGGCCACCAGCGGACCGGTGTAGAACTTGGTGGAAATGAACGGCAGCTGCACCAGCACACCGAACACATAGACGCTGATCCCCAGGAGGTTCCAGCGACCGTATCGACCGTTCGGATCGGCCAGCGCCGGGACGTCGTAGTGCTCACGGGTAATGCGGTAGTAGTCCACGAGGTTGATCGCGCTCCACGGCGTGAAGAACGCCAGCAGGAACAGGATGAAAGACTTGAACGCCCCGAGGAACGAGTGCTGGCCGAGCAAGGCGATCAGGGTCGCGGCACCGACGATCACCAGCACGAACACCAGGCGCTGCAGGCGGGTGACTGTCAGGTGGCCACGGAAGCCACTGATGATGGTCGCGATGCACATGAAGCTGCCGTAGGAGTTCAGGGTGGAGATGGTCACCTTGCCGAACGCGATGCTGAAATACAGCAGCGCCGCGGTGGCACCGGTGCCGCCCAGACCGACGATGTAGGCCACTTCATGACCGGCGAACTGGCCGTTGGCCGAAGCCGCCGCGAACACGCCGAGGATCATCGCCACCTGCGCGCCGATCACCGAGCCGGCGCCGGCAGCAAAGAAGGTTTTCACCGAGGAAACCTTGCTCGGCAGGTAACGCGAATAGTCCGCCACGTACGGGCCGAAGGCGATCTGCCAGGACGCTGCCAGCGACACCGCCAGCAGGAAGCTGCTCCAGCTGAAGTGACGAATTTGCAGAAGTGCGCCGACGTCCACCTGACTTATCAGACGGCTGAACAGGTACACGAACGCAATCACGCCAATGGCACTGGCGATACGGCCGATCCAGTGGATCACCCGATAGCCGAGCACCGTGACCACCACGATGACGCTGGCGAAAAGCAGGATACCGACGGTGTCGCTGACCCCGAACAACTGGCCCAGCGCCTGACCCGACAGCACGGTGCCGGTCGCGGTGAAGCCGAGGTACATCAGGCACACCAGCACGATCGGAATCGCTGCACCATAAACCCCGAACTGCACACGGCTGGAGATCATCTGCGGCAGGCCCAGCTTCGGCCCCTGCGCCGCGTGCAGCGCCATGACGCCGCCGCCCAGCAGTTGACCGATCAACAGACCGATCAGCGACCAGAACACATCACCGCCCAGCACGACGGCCAGGGCCCCAGTGACAATCGCGGTGATTTGCAGGTTGGCACCCATCCACAGGGTGAACTGACTGAATAGACGACCGTGTCTTTCCGCTTCCGGGATGTAGTCGATCGAACGCCTTTCGATCAACGGTTTACTGCCTGCACGATCGGTGTTGCCCGCCATGATTCAACCTCTGTGGATTGTTCTGGGTTTTGTTGCTGTATTGGCTTGAGCGGGAGCGAGCGCGCTCGCTCCCGCCGTTTTTTATTTGCCGGTGATCATCGGCAGGTTCAGCCCTTGCTCCTTGGCACAGTCGATGGCGATCTGGTAACCGGCATCGGCGTGGCGCATCACGCCAGTGCCCGGGTCGTTGTGC